>NZ_JBWKOF010000003.1:129369-263017 GCF_059415945.1 Pseudomonas sp. GW821-FHT09H03
AGGGAGAGGGAGCCTGATCCCGGTTGCTGCAAAAATTGAGACCGGCTCGGTATTTCGTGTCGCGGTAAATTGCCCCAGCTAAAACGGGCAGCCTTTCCTCAAGTAGGCGTCTGATCCCGGTCGTTTTCAGAACCTGAGATCGCCTCGATTTTTCAGGTCGGCGGAGCTTGCACATCCCCCTCGGTCAGTCCCCTCTCCCTGTGGGAGAGGGTTAGGGTGAGGGGCTCTTGCCTTTCGCCTTCTCTCCCGGAGGGAGAGGGAGCCTGATCCCGGTTGCTGCAAAAATTGAGACCGGCTCGGTATTTCGTGTCGCGGTAAATTGCCCCATCGAAAGCGGGCAGCCTCTCCTCAAGTAGGCGTCTGATCCCGGTCGTTTTCAGAACCTGAGATCGCCTCGATCTTTCAGGTCGGCGGAGCTTGCACATCCCCCTCGGTCAGTCCCCTCTCCCTGTGGGCGGTCCGACGTTTCGGGAGGGTTAGGGTGAGGGGCTTTTGCCTTTCGCCTTTCATGAACCTTTACCTTTTTCATTCGCCGGGTCGTAGACCCTGGTCAAGTCGCCGCCGAGGCGGAAGGTCTTGAACGGCTGCATGTCATGCTTCTTCTCCAGCACATCCGGCGTGCAGGTGTAGAGGGTGCAGAACGGTTCGAGCCAGGCAAATTTCGAGTCGACCTTAAGGTCAGTCATGTCCTGTTCCTTGCCGTTCTTCTCCTCGAACTCATCCGGGTCTTTCACCCCGGCGAGCACGCGATCACCCAGGCGTTTCAACGCACCGTTGTTTTCCTGACGCAGATCCACACCGTTGACCTGAGCGAAACTGGCGATCATCGCCAGCGGCGGCAGGGCGTAGTTGTGGTAGGCCAGTGCCCGTTGCTGACGCTTGAGTTCGTTCGGCAGGTAGCCGTCGGCGTCGACCTGATTGGCGCCGACCTTGTATTCCTTCACGGCCCAGTCAAACAGGTCGCGGCGGTTGGTGGCGACGGAGGTTGCCATCACCGACCAGGCGGCCCAGTAGGAGTGGTTGTTGGTCTGCTCCAGCGGCAGATTGTCCCAGTCGCTGACCACCTGATCGGCCATCTTGCTGAACCACGCTTCGATCAGCTGCGACTCTTGCTGATGGTTGGCCAGCGGATGGGAGTCGGAAAACTTCAGGCGGATGTAGGACGACGCCATGCTGCCCAACGCCCATTTGCGCATGGACTTGCCGGTGTGGTTGAAGTCCTTGGACATCAATGCATCCGCCTTGGCCCAAGCGGTCAACCAGGTCAGGGTGCACTCCAGTTGTTCCGGGCGACCGTCACGCATGAACTGCATCACCCGCTTGCTGGTGCCGCGCTCCATTTTGGTGATGTCCGCAGTACTGTCGCGGAAAGCTTTTTCCGACTGCACGTTCAGGGTCGAACGGGCCTTGTCCGAGCCTTCGTACTTGCTGCGAAACTGCAGCGAGCCGGTGTACGGCGTCGGCACTGCATCGCAGCCTTCGCTCTTGTCGCCGGTTTTGACTTTCTCGATCGGCGCAAAATAGCCCTGTGGCGGACGCAGTGGCGCAGCAGCTTGCGTAGCGCCGGCAAACATCGCCAGGCTCAGTAACGTCGGAGCCAACAGATTTGCAAGTTTCGGATTTCGCATGGCAGACCTCATTGCCCGGTCGAAGCGGTACGTTGCTCCGCGCCCGGGAATACGTTGCGTTTGCAGATTTTCGCTTCGACTTTCTGTGGCGTGGTGGCGTTTTCAGGCCCCTGGATTTCGACGGCCAGCAGGTTCTGCGAGGCCCAGTCTTCATCCGTGCGCAACTCGAAGGCGAAACGCCCGTCGGTGTCGGAGGTTTCCGGTTTGTCGATCTTGATGTCCTCGTGGCGTCCGTTCATGTACCAGAGGGTGGCTTGCAGGGTTTTCACCGAGGTGTCGGCGAAGCGGATGTCGACCTGATGGTTGCCGTTTTGCAGGTTCAGGTTTTTGCTGTTGACCATCAGTTCATTCTTGCCCGGCTTCAGGGTGGTGCTGCCGGACATCTGCGCATCCTTGCCTTCGCAACCGTTGTCCAGCAGCGCCATCATCTGGCGGTAGATGGTTTCCTGGTCGAGGCGATACAGGGGCGAGAATTCCCAGATGAGAATCTTCGGCGGGTTTTTCTGGAACTCTTCGCTGCCCAGGTACTGCAGCATCGAACCTTCCAGGCCGCCGCCAGGGAATGCCACGTTGAGGATGTCGGCGCCGATGGCCTCTTCGAGGAAACCGGCGAAGTTGTAGTTCTTGCCGCTGTGGCTGGTGCCGACCAGGGTAATTTCCGGGTTGCCGGAATCGCCGAACAGGTCGCCATCGCCCGCTTCGCCTTTGGGCTCGGTGGTGAATTGATCCATGTACTGGATCGCGTAGCTGGTGCCACAGAGTTGACCGGCCATGTTGTGCAATGTTCCGGTCTTGCCCATGCGACCCGACTTGTGGGTCTCGAATTCACGCTTGGGAATGTCGGCGAAGGCCGGGATCTGCTTGACCTTCTCGGCCACGATTTTCGCCGTGCGCTGGGCACCGTACGGCGTCCAGTGCTGGTCGCCGCGGAAGTAGAAATCGTGGGCGGGCAGGGTGTCGGGCAGCGACTCGTTGGTCAGCGGCGACAGGTCCGGCACCGCGTAACCCATCTGCGCGAAACGGCCGAGCATGGTCTTGTAGTTCTTCAGCGCCTTGTCGAAATCGAAGCTGGCTTTCTCCGCCGGGTTCAACTTGTTGCGGTTCACCAGGCCACGGGTCGGTTGATAGACCACAACCAGTTCCACGCCTTTGCTCTTGAACGCATCGTGCAGTTGCTTCATGCGCTTGTAGCCGGCGGGTGTGGTGTCGAATTCGGTGCGCAAGTCTTCCTGGGTACGGAACAACCAGTCACCCTGGGCCTGCACCAGCGTGGTGAAGTTCTGCTGATAACGCGTGGTGTAGTTCTTCGCGTCGTGGGCCGCCGGGCACAGACTGCAGCAGGGTTCGGCGCTGAACTTCGGTGCCTGGATATCATCGGCGCGCGCGCCGCCGCTGGCCGCGAGAATGCCGGCGGTCAGGGCCGACAGGCTGAGTAATTTGATCAGGTGTGGGTGCATAAAATTATCCTCAGTCCTGCATTTCGGTCTGGCGTTCGACAGGGTCGATCAGCACGGCTTTCTGCTGGCGCACCAGCAGGTCGAGAATTTCATCCTGGCGCTCACCGAGAATTCCCGAGAAGCTGATGCCGCTGGATTTGGTCGGGGCGAGCATGGACACGCGATACAGCTCGACGCTCAACGGCGAGTCGATGGACAGTGGGCCGCTGCCATTGGCTGCCAGTTCACCGCCGACCACGATCAGCGACACCTGGGCGTCGAACGGGTCGAGCTTGATGTCACGGTCGGTGTTGCTCAGGTCCTTGATGTGGCCGTAGACCCCGGTCAGGCCGTTGGCCATGGCGACGTTTTCGTACAGGCGAATGTTCACGCTGTTACGAATGCGGATGCCGTGGCGGCGGTTGCTGACGACCTTGTTGCCCCACAGCAGGTTGTCGGCACTCTCGTAGAGGGTGATGCCGTCGGTGTGGTTCTGGTAGATCTCGTTGTGAGCAATCAGGTTGTTGACGCTGTTACGGTCGATCACCAGGCCCGACAACTTGTTGTCGTAGCTGCGGTTGTTGAAGATGAAGCTGTCGTTGACCTCACGGGAAATAATGATCCCGTGCTTCTTCTTGGTACCAAACACCGTGTTGTCGGCAATGATCAGACCGTGGGAACGGTCGTGGGGGTCGATGCCGTAGACGATGTTGTCTTTGTAGGTGTTGCCCTTGACTACGAAGTCGCGGGTTTCATAGCAGTAGAAGCCGTACCACATGTCCGAGAATTCGGAACCGACGATCCAGCCGGTCGGCTCGGGACGCTTGAGTACCTTGGCCATGTTCGGCGTGTACTGGGAAATACTCACGCCATAGGACTTACTGTTGGCGTAGCCGAAACTGGCGATCTTGCTGTTGGCGATGTAGGTCTCGGTACCGCCCCAGGACAGCAGGAACGGACGGAATTCCTTGGGCGACTTGAAGGCAGCCGGGCCGTTTGCCTTCTCGCTCCAGCCAGTGATTTTGGTATCGCGCACGAACAACTGGCCGTCGTTGACCAGGAACGAACCGGCCTCTTGGGACAGGCGCAACTCCTGGGTCTGCTGGTCGATTTCGAGTATGCCGTGTTGGCCTACCACGATCGGCAACTTGGCCAGGAACACCCCCGGCGAGGTTTCGCTGAAGTACTGCTTGGGCAGCTTCTTCGCCAGGTCCTTGAGGTTCATGTAGCCGTCGTCGACGAAGATCGCCTGCGGAATGCCGTGCTGGCGCACCACCCACTCGGCCATCTTGTTGTCGCCGCCGATGAAGTCCTTCAGGGCGTCTTCCTGCATCATCCGGCGCACGCTGATCTTGCCGGCCTTGCTGCGCACCACTTTTGCTGCGACAGCTTCGGCGGTGTAGCCGGACACATCCGGCAGTTTTGGCGTGGCCAGTTCCAGCGGTGCGATCGGTGCGCTGCTGACGGTGTAGGTCTTGGCCTGTTGCAGCTCCTTGGCCACGGTCGCCTGCTTGCCTGGTTGAGGAGCTGCCGGCTCCACATTGGCGAAGGCAGTCGCGCTGGCCAGCAGCATCGCGCCGGCCAACAGGCTGATCGAGCCTTTTCTGGCTTGATGATTCATCTGGGGGACTCCCTTCGCAATGTGCATCAGAAGCGCCAGATCACGTCGATGAACGCGCGGTGCATGTACGAGTCGACATCCTTGCCGTAGGCATCGCCGGGCTTGAACACGCCGCCGCGCAAGCGCACCAGGGCCGCTGGCTCATCGATCGACTGGCTCAGCGACGCTGGCAACAGGCCTTGCTTGAAGTACTTGGTCACCACCAGGTCCATTTCCTGACCGAGGTCTTTTTCGCCATCGGCCAGCGGCAGGGAGGTGCTGGACAGTACGGCGCCAGTGACGTCGTCGGTGTTGTTCTGCACGGCGTCGATGCCATTGCTGCCGACCGGCTTGTTGCCGTCGACGCGCCAGAATTTGTGATAGATCAGGCTGGCATCGTATTCGTCGTTGAGCATCCACGAACCGAACAGCGTGGCGCTCTGCATGTTGCTCATTTCGCCACGGAAGGCTTCGCCGAAACGGTGCACCCGCGAGCGGGTACCGGTGTAGTTCGAACGGTTGCTTTCCAGGCCATTTTGCTCGTAATCCTCGCTGGCGCGGGCATAGGCGGCACCGACTTGCCATTGCGGATCGAGGCGCAGGCGCACGCCGATATCGGTGGCCCAGCCATCGACATCGCCGCTGCGCTTGGCTTGCGCGGGAGCCGTGCCATCGGCGTTCAGCGGGTTGACCGTATCGCGATCACCGCTCATGCCGGTGATGCTGCCCCAGTAGTTGACGGTGTTGCTGTTGCGCCAGTTGTAGGCATCGCTGTTGGCCTGCAGGCCCAGCCAGCTGATGTCACCGTTCTGTTTTTTGTCCAGCGAATCGGCGGGAACGCCGGGTTCGGCATAGTCGAGTTTGCCGTCATCGTGGGTGTGATGACCGCGAATGCCGGCCCAGTGACCCGGGGTCCACTGATACTCGGCATCGGCGAAAGCGTGCAGGCGATCCTTGTCTTCGGGGGCCAGCTCTTTCAGGTCAGTACGGTACTCGCTGAAGCGTTCGGCGATACCGACATTGGCGCGCAGCAGGGTGGTGTCGAACGTCCAGTTAAGCGCTTCGATGTTGGTGTCGCGCCACTGGCCGTCGTCATTGTGCAGACGCTGGCGACCGAATTTGAGGATCTCGCCAGGGTAGGGCGTGAAGCCGCTGTAGCCAACCCAGAACTCACGCATCGCCAGGTAGTTCTTCTTGGTCTTGCGGTCATCGTTTTCGGTGTTCTGTGTGCCGTCGCTGCCGGCTTGCTGCAGGGTGTCGGTCTCGATGATGTCGGTGGACGTCACCGCCTGACCCATCGCATAGCCACTCCACGCACCGCTTTCGCCATAGACCCACGGGCGCAGGTCGAGGCCGACGCCGTTGACGTCGCCGCCACTCTGGGTGCCGAGGTCACGGTCGTCTTCGGACTGGCCGGTGATCTTCACGTCCAGGCCGAAATTCTTGGTTTCTTCCGTCATCGCAGCGAGTGTCGGGCAAGACCAGATCAGCGCGATGGTGAGGCCGATACCGGCCTTCATGAATGGATTCAATTTCATAGGGATTCCTCGCCGTCTTCTTCTTGCAGGGCGTGCAGTTGCAGCGTGTTCTGGCTCAAGGCACCACGAACGCTCTGTTCTTGTTTCAACAGGCGTTGGGCCTCGGCGAGCTGCGCAGGCGGCAGTTGGGCTTCGAGTGTTTGTGCAAGCTCGGTGGCTTGCGGGGTGTTCTGCGCCTTGGCCAATTGGCTGAAGACGTACGCATTGAGTGGGTCAGGCTTGGTGCCTTTGCCTTGGGAAAACAGTTGGGCGATGGCGAAGTCGGCGCTGTTCTGGCCGTTGCGCGCAGCGGTCAGCAGGTGATCCAGTGCCTTCTGCGGATAGACTTTGCCCAGGTAGCCACGGCGGTAGATCTGGCCGAGGTAATAATCGGCGGCGACTTCGCGGCCGACGGCTTTCTGGAAGTGTTCTTCGGCGACCTTGGCATCGGCCGGGACCATTTTGCCTTCGTAGTAGAGCTTGCCCAGCAACAGCTCCGCGCGCGGCTGATCGGCGGCGCGGCCGTTGTCGAGGTACTTCATCATCTGGTCGACATCGCCCAGTTCAGGGAAGTCGTAGAGCAGTTGTGCGAGGGTGACCCAGGATGCCGGGTAGCCAGGAGCGATGGGTTCGAGCAGCGACTTTGCGGTTTTTTCGTCGGGCGTACCCAAGGTCGAATCGGCGAGGACGCGGGCGACGCTATCCACACGCTGAGCGGAAACTTTGCCGAGGGCGTGACCGGCCTGCATCTGCTTGATCAGCTCGGCCTGTTGTTCAGGCTGGGCTTTTTTCTGGTAGACCGTGGCCAGTTCGACGTAGCAGATGTCGGTGGTGTTGAGGGCAGCCTTGCAGATCTTTTCCACGTCATCCAGATGTTGGTCGTAAGTGCCCTGGGTGCGATACAGCAGCACCTGCGCCAGGCCCGCTTCCGGCTTGCCTTCAGCGCGCCATTGGCTGATCTGCTGCTGGGCATTCACGTTGGGGAAACTGTGCGGGTATTGCAGGTACAGCATCGCCAACGGGATCAGGGTGTTGCCTTCGCCAGCGGCCGAGGCTTTTTTCAGCAAGGTTTCGGCTTCGTGCTGTTCGGCTTCGGTGGAGCCGGGCTTGGCCACCAGCAGACGACCCAGACGCGCCTGGGCCCGCGGTGAAACGCTGGCGGCGGCGCGGTAAGTCGCCTCGGCCTGTTTCATCTGCGCCGGGTCGCGACTGTCGACCTGGATGTCGGCCAGACCAACCTGGGCTTCGCTGTAGCCCAGGTCTGCCAGTTGCTGATAGTTCTGCGCCGCCAGCGCGGTATCGCCACGCTTGAGGGCTTCATTGGCCAGGCGCTGGTCGGGCAGGCCGGCGCAACCGCTGAGGCTCACCGCCAATGCAACTGCACACAGTGAACCCATGTGGGAGCGGGCTTGCTCGCGAAAGCTGTGTGTCAGCCGGCATTGATTTTGAATGTCGAACCGCATTCGCGAGCAAGCCCGCTCCCACAGGGGATGTGGTGTGTTCACAAGATCTGGCGTCGTCACGTGCATCTCCTCCGGTTACAGACCAGCAGCCATGGCTTTGTCGATCAGCCAGCTCAGGTTCGGGCCACGGTCGCTGCTTACTTCTACCGGGCGGCCGGCGAGGGTGCTGTCCAGGGCGTCGTCCGGCTGGATCAGGACGCGGATGTCGGAGGACAGGTCGGCGCTTTTCAGGCTGGTGCTGCTGACGATCTTGCCGGTGCGGGTCTGGTCTTCGCCGGCGATCTGGAAACGCACGGCGGTGCCCGGGCGCACGTCACCGAACTGGCGGTAGGAGAAGCGTGCTTCGACATTGGCTTCGCTGTTGCGTGGCACCAATTGGAAGATCACGTCACCCTTGCTGGCGTACTGACCGTCGGCGACCATTTGCTGGGCCACGGTGCAGTCGCACGGCGAGGTCAAGGTGCCGGTCATTTGCTTGCCGAACAGTTCTTCAACCTTGGCAGGGGCCAGTTGATCGTCTTCCAGGTGACCCTTGAGCACGTCGAGCATGCTGGTGCTGAAGGTCGCCAGCGGTGCGCCCTTGGCGGCCACGCCGTCGGCTTTCACCAGGCTCTGCACGGTGCCGTCGCGCGGCATGGTGATGTTCACGCCCGGCACGCTGACCAGACCGGCCTGGGCGTGGCTGACGAAGTACATGCCGTACACCGACTTGAAGATGAAGCCGAACGCGGCCAGGCCCACCACGAAAATCCCCAGGCTGAACGTCACGGCTTTCATGCGTCCGAAGGCGGTCATGCCGTGGCCGCCGTCCTTGATCTTGCGCGCCTTGGTGAAGTTGTCGCGCTGCAGGGTCGCCAGCACTTCGCCGATGGTGACGATGTCGCCGGCCAGGTGCGAAGTGATCAGGTGGCGCAGGGTCGAGATGTCTTGCGGTTCCAGGTTCTGGAACTGGCATCCGGTGCGACCGGTTTCGCGATCATAGGAACGCACCTGCAACTCCACGTCCATGGCCAGGCCGAGGTTGTCGATGACGAATTGCAGACGGGCCTTGTACTTGTCGCCGATTTTCAGTGGCAACTGACCGGCATTG
Organism: Pseudomonas sp. GW821-FHT09H03; assembly: GCF_059415945.1. Classification (NCBI taxonomy): domain Bacteria; kingdom Pseudomonadati; phylum Pseudomonadota; class Gammaproteobacteria; order Pseudomonadales; family Pseudomonadaceae; genus Pseudomonas; species Pseudomonas sp. GW821-FHT09H03. The sequence continues at coordinate 138,104 of NZ_JBWKOF010000003.1, forward strand.
AACGCCAGGCCACCGGCGGACAGGTCGATCACCCGGGCTTCGACCGGAGTCCGGTCAGGGCCGAAGAAACGCAGCTTGGCCGGGATTTTCACGCGGGCGTGCTGGCGCTGGGCTTCGGATTCATGCACTACGTTGGCGTTGACGGCGGTATTCATAAGGGCGATTTCCTGGTTAATTCAAAAAGGGGGCGGTCAGACCATCATCAGCAGCACGGCGACAAAAATGCTGCCGGCGGAGAAGGTCATGGTCCGAGACGACCAGGTGTTGAACCAACGTTGAAAGCTGGCGAGATCACGGGTCAGGGCAGTGGGCTGGCGGGTCCAGGACTGTTGGTCGAGGCGGAAGAACACGTAGATCTTCACCAGCGCGCCGACGATCTGGTTGTAATAGAGAATCGCCGGGTAGGCCGGGCCGATCCGGTGACCGGAGCAGGACAGCAACAGGGTCAGGATCAGGCGAGTGATGCCGATCCACAGCAGGTACACGAGGATGAACGCGGTGCCGTACTTGAAGCTGGCGATCAGTGCCACGGTCAGGCCCAGCAGGGAGGTCCACATCGACACGCGCTGATCGAACAGCACCACCGAGGTGAACGCACCGAGGCGTTTGACCCCAAGGCCGAGGGCCCGGGAGTTCTGCCGCAGGTTGTTGCCGTACCAGCGGAACATCAGCTTGCGGCTGGCCTTGATGAAGCTCTTTTCCGGCGGATGTTCGACGGTGTTGATCGCAGCGTCAGGCACGTAGAAGGTGTCGTAGCCCAGGCGCATGAGGCTGAACCAGCTCGACTTGTCGTCGCCGGTAAGGAACTTGAAACGACCCAGGCGCCAGTGTTGCAGCGAGTCGCTTTCCACGTCGGCGATGAATTCCGGGTTGGTCACCACGGTGGCACGGAACACCGACATGCGTCCGGTCATGGTCAGCACGCGCTTGGACAGGGCCATCGAGCACATGTTGATGTGACGCTGGGCAAAACGCAGCTTGTGCCATTCGCTCATGATGTAGCCGCCACGCACTTCGCAGAATTCGTTGGTGGTCAGGCCGCCGACGTTGCCGAACAGCTGGAACCACGGCACGGTCTTGCGCACTACGCCTTCGCCGAGCACGGTGTCGCCATCGATCACGGCGACTACGGCGCGGTCATCCGGCAGGTGACGGGAGATGGCGCGGAAACCGAAGGCCAGGCCGTCGCGCTTGCCGGTGCCGGGGATGCGCACGAAGTCGAGCTTTACGTGCGGTGGCGGGTTCATCCGCTTCCACAGGCTCTTGACCAGCAGTTCATCGGACATTTCCACGATCGAGCAAACCACGGTGGTCGGCAGGCCGCAGTCGATGGCTTCGCGGATCACCGAGCAGTAGACCTGTGCGGTGGTCAGGGCGTCGATGCGGAAACTGGTGACCATCAAAAAAACATGGGATGGGTCAGCCGCTTTGCCCAGCTTGCGCACTTTGCGTCGCAGGTGCGGGTAGACCACGTAGAGGAACAGCATGCCGCGCAGGAAGTGCGTGGCACCCATCGAGTAGCGCCAGATGCCGACGATACCAATCAGGAAAATAAAGTCCTTCGACTCGGAGTCGAACGTGGACACAGGCAACGCCATGGCGATGCCCATCAGTAAACTCAAATAAAACAGCCAACCGGCGGCCTGGAGTAGGCCGTGTTTTAGCCTGTGCATAATCGGAATCCTAAAGTCAGTTGCAAGTCTCGCGCCCCCAGCAGGGACCGGCTTGCCGGCGATGGCGATCTCAGGTAGGCCATCGCTGGCAAGCCAGCTCCTGCAGGATTGCGGTGATCCTGTAGGAGCCGGCGCCCGCTGCGGCTTGCCGGCGATCAGCGCGAAGCGCTTACAACCCGCCGGTTACCAGCAAATGCCTTCGGTGCGACCGCTGACGCTGGTGGCCTTGGACATGAAGCCGACCAGGTCGATCACCTGCTTGCCGTGCGGTACGTCCTTCACCAGGGCGCGGAATTTCTCGTCACGGTTACCGAGGATGATCACGTCGGAGTTGTTGATCACGGCGTCAAAGTCGGCGTTGAGCAAGGACGAGACATGGGGAATCTTCGACTCGATGTAGTCCTTGTTCGCGCCGTGGACACGGGCGTATTCGACGTTGCTGTCGTAGATGCTCAGGTCGTAGCCCTTGCCGATCAGCAGTTCCGCCAGGTCAACCAGCGGGCTTTCGCGCAGGTCGTCTGTGCCGGCCTTGAAGCTCAGGCCCAGCAAGGCAACTTTGCGTTTGTCGTGGCTTTCAACGATGTCGAAGGCGTTCTGCACCTGGGACTCATTACTGCGCATCAGCGAGTTGAGCAGCGGCGCTTCGACATCCAGGGAACCGGCGCGGTAGGTCAGGGCGCGCACGTCTTTTGGCAGGCACGAGCCGCCGAACGCGAAACCCGGGCGCATGTAGTACTGGGACAGGTTGAGGGTCTTGTCCTGGCAGACCACGTCCATCACTTCGCGACCGTCGACGCCGACCGCCTTGGCGATGTTGCCGATCTCGTTGGCGAAGGTCACCTTGGTGGCGTGCCAGACGTTGCAGGTGTACTTGATCATCTCGGCAACGGCGATGTCCTTGCGGATGATCGGCGCGTCGAGTTCTTCGTACAGCGATTGCAGGACGTCGCCCGACGCCTTGTCGAACTCGCCGATGACGGTCATTGGCGGCTGGTCGTAGTCGGCGATGGCAGTGCTTTCGCGCAGGAACTCAGGGTTCACGGCAACACCGAAATCAACACCGGCCTTCTTCCCGGAGCAGTCTTCGAGAATCGGGATCACCACGTTGGCCACAGTGCCCGGCAGCACGGTGCTGCGAACCACGATGGTGTGGCGGGTGGTCTTGTCACGCAGGACAAAACCGATTTCGCGGCACACGGCTTCGATGTAGTTCAGTTCCAGGTCGCCGTTCTTCTTGCTCGGCGTACCGACGCAGATCATCGACAGGTCGGTGTCGCGAATCGCCTCGGCGAAGTTGGTGGTGCCGCGCAGACGACCGTTCTGGATACCTTGCGCCAGAAGTTCGCCCAGGCCGGGTTCAACAATCGGCGATTTACCGGCATTGATCATGTCGATCTTGTCTTTGGCAACATCGACGCCAACGACGTCATGGCCCCGTGCAGACAGGCAGCCGGCACATACCGCGCCAACGTAACCCAAACCAAATATGCTGATGCGCATCGCATTTACCTCTCTATTATCAAGCCTGTCTTTATCAGGCCATTAAATGGCCGGAGTTAATGGTGTTCAGCGGTAATAGTGCACTCGCAAGTGCGACTTGCAGGCGTCGCAATGCCGTGTGCAGGCATACAAAGTTCCGAGTGTCTAAATCGATGCACTCAAGATGTGCGTAACCAGGCCTTGTTATTATGATTTGCCCTGTTATGCAGCCAGACTTCTTGGAAGAAGTTCCAGGCGCAAAGGTACTGCACGCTCGATGTCAGGCCGAAAGCCCGTGAATCAAGCGGTTGGGTGCTCAGGCGAGCACGTTATAGGGGCGCGGCCTTGGCCTTTTAGGGGATAGGCATTAATGCATATCTCCAGTCTTTCCTGTGTTGACCAAATCAGGGATTAGTCAGCGTTAGTTTGCGCCGCAACTTTGCTGGCTCAATCACTTCTCTTCGTAAGTTATCTCGTACAGCCTCGGCGATAATCGTTACCGGTGGTATGAACTGCGCATCAGGACGAAGTTCCAGCCCATCCATCGGCGAATCTGAAATTTCTTGAAATATTGATGAAGATGGCACTGCTCTCAAATTGATAGCACTGGCCGTTTGGCCCTTTATATATAGGCGGAGAATTGCGGCGGATAGTTTTTTGCCACTACTGTTAAAAAATGTCAGTGCCACTACGGAAAAAAATGATTGAAGTCGAGTGAAACTAATTTAAGGAAAATCGGTGATGATTTTTTGACGCCAATAGAATGGCGATCAGGCGGGGGATTGTCGGACGATCAATGGGTGGCGCATGAGGGTTTATTCCCATGCGCCGATGCTTTGCATCACTGCGGTGCGTGGTCGCGTAAAAACACCAGATTGTCCGGTTTGGACTGTTCGGCGCTGTAGCGATAGCCTTGCACATCGAACTGCGTCAGTGCGGCCGGGTCGTTGATGCGCTCTTCAATGACGAAGCGACTCATCAGGCCGCGGGCTTTTTTCGCGTAGAAGCTGATGATTTTGTACTGGCCGTTTTTCAGGTCCTTGAACTCGGTATTGATGATGCGTGCGTTCAGGGCGCTGCGTTTGACCGCTGAGAAGTACTCGTTGGAAGCCAGGTTGAGCAGCACGTCATCACCCTGGTCGGCCAAGGCTTCGTTCAGCCATTCACTGATCCGCGTGCCCCAGAAAGCATACAGATCCTTGCCCCGGGCATTGGCCAGCTTGGTGCCCATTTCCAGGCGATAGGGTTGCATCAGGTCCAGCGGACGCAGCAGGCCGTAGAGGCCCGAGAGCATGCGCAGGTGTTTTTGGGCGTAGTCGAAATCGGCTTCGCTGAGGGTTTGCGCATTCATGCCGGTGTACACATCGCCCTTGAAGGCCAGCAGTGCCTGTTTGGCGTTTTCCGGGGTGAAGGCTGGGGTCCAGCTGCCGAAGCGCGCGGCGTTGAGGCCGCCGATCTTGTCGGAGACGTGCATCAGCTCGCTGATCTGCGCCGGGGTCAGCTCGCGCAATTGTTCGATCAGCTCCTGGGAATGGTCGAGGTATTGCGGCTGCGTGAAGCGCTGGGTCGCCGGCGGTGTTTCGTAGTCGAGGGTTTTGGCGGGGGAAATCACCATCAGCATGAAGTCGTCTCCTTTAATCGTGGCGGCGATTCTAGGGGGTTGTCGGTGACGACTCCAGCTATCAAGTCCATAGGTGATGACCGGTTCACCACAAACCCGTGGGAGCGGGCTTGCTCGCGAAAGCGCTATGACTTTCAACAAAAACGTCGACTGATACACCGCTTTCGCGAGCAAGCCCGCTTCCACAGTGGTTCGGTGTTGCTGCGGGAGTTGGTAGCGGATCAGCTATAGTGCCGCGCGGGTTTTGTTATGGAGACATCCCATTGCGTATCGCTTTTCTATTCTCAGCCTGGCTCCTGAGCTTCGGGGCCATGGCGTCACCGGGTGATGTGGCGACCCTTGATCGCAACAGCTGGCCTGAACAAATCAGCAACCCGACGCTGTTCGACGTCGCTTCACGCGCCGAAATCCTCATGTTCGCCCGTGGTCTGCTGGCCAGTGAATCCCTTGACGAGCCCGCCCTGGCCCAGCGCCTGGGCCTGCGCACGGTCAACATGGAGTCGGTCAATCGCGTGCGTCAGCGCATGTGGCAACGCCTGCTGAGCAACTACAACTTCGCCCAGCAGAGTTGCGACCAGGACGCGTCCTTCTGTTTTCTGGTCGAGGACATTGCCACCTTGCGCGAGCAGGCCGGCAAGTTTCAGGTCGGCAATGACAGCTATTACATGAAATGGGCCGAACCGAGTCGGCTGTTCCATAGCCAGTACCTGGACGAACAGTTGCGCAAGGCTGCGCTGTTCCCGCAAACCAGCAGCGAAGTCGATCATTTTGGCGACTATGAGCGAAACGGCGAACAGATGCATGACCGGCTGTTTCTGCTGACCTTCGACAGTGCCGCCAACGTCAGACCGGACAACACCGAATGGGCCACCGACTACCTGCGCAAGTCGAACCTGAGCGGCACCTTCTTTGTCCTCGGCAAGGATATCCAGAGCCGACTGACCGAGTACTCTGTAAGCAGCCTGCAATCGGTTTACTCGAACCAGTGCGTTGGCGTACAGGGCTGGGAGTATCGCTCCCACAGCCACTGGCAGGACTGGCAGGATTCGGTGCGACGCAGTGTCGAACTGGTGAAAAGCAAATTGCCGGAGAACTTCGTGCCGTTGTTTCGCCCCCCCGATGGACAACGCCGCTCCGATGCCGAACCTTTCTTCAAGTCCCAGGGTGTGCAAGTGGCGCTATGGGACATCGACGCCCAGGACGGAGCCGGCAAGCTCAAGGGCAACCAGAGTGCGCAACGGGTGCTGACCCTGATGCTGCTGTGGCGCCACGGCGTGATCAATTTCAATGTGAAGCAGGATGCGGTGAAAGCGGCGCTACCCTGGCTGCTCACGCAAACGGCACCCATGGGGATCGGCTGGGAAGACTGTCAGGACGGTTTTCGCTGAAAACGCCAAAAGCCCGGAAACATTGGGCTTGGGGTGAATTTTGGAGGGGATTCGTTGCAGGTTGACTTCCGACTGTAAACGGGTGGTGGCGGTCCGCCAAGTGTTATTGGTCATTCTGAAAAATAAACTTCAAAAAAGCGTCAAAGTACTTTTTTCTGTCATGGGTTTTGGAGTATTACGAAGACAGACCGCCGAAACCTGCAACACAGGTGGCGTCTTCCAAGACCCCGCTTGTACGCAGAACACTTGAGTCCCCGCAGGTGTATTCGGCAGTCACTTCGAGGCGCAGCACCGTCAGGGTATTGCGTCGAATGGCTCCCACAAAGGTGACCGAGTATGGATGATCACGGACGTAGCTCTTCTTCCAACCAGCCAATCCTTTATGTGCTCGATACCAACGTATTGATCCACGATCCAAACGCGCTGCTCAACTTCGAAGAACACCACGTCGCCATCCCGATGACAGTGCTTGAAGAGCTGGACAAGCTCAAGAGCGGGCACCATAGCGTTGCCGCCGAATGCCGCCAGGCCATCCGATTGATCGACAAGACCCTGGGCGATGCCTCACCCGAGGACGTCGAGCAGGGCGTACCGATCCAGCGCGGCAAGAGCGGGCCGAAGGGTTTGCTGTCAATTCTGATGAGCAAGCATGCCGAGCCGAACCTGATTCTGCCCGAGCACCTGAACGACAACAAAATCATCAACCAGTTGATCGACCTGCACGCGCGCGATCCGAAGAAACCGGTGGTGCTGGTCACCAAAGACATCAACATGCGTCTCAAGGCCCGGGCCTGCGGGATTGAGGCTGAGGACTACAGCACCGACCAACTGGTCGACGACGTGTCGCTGTTGCCCAACGGCTACCACAACATGACCGGCTCTTTCTGGGACCGCGTGAGCAAGGTCGAAACCCGCCAGGATCATGGCCGCACCTGGCACCAGGTACAATTGATCGACAACCTGCCGGCAGTGCACATCAACGAGTTCATCATCGACGAACAGGGTTTTGTCGGCTGGATCAAGGAAATCGCAGAAGACAAATTACTGATTCTCGACCTGCATCAGGAGCCCCTGTTGCACCAGGAAGCCTGGGGCCTGAAACCGCGTGACATCTACCAGAGCCTGGCGCTGTACGCCTTGCTTGATCCGGACATCCATCTGGTCAACCTGTCCGGTGCCGCCGGCTCGGGTAAAACCATCCTGGCCCTGGCCGCCGCTATCGAGCAGACCATGGTCAGCAAGCGCTACCGGCGCATCATCGCCACCCGCAGTGTGCAGGGCCTGGACCAGGAAATCGGTTTCCTGCCCGGCACCGAAGCGGAAAAAATGGAGCCATGGCTGGGCGCCATCACCGACAACCTCGAAGCCTTGCACATGGATGACGAAAGCACCCATGGCAGCGTCGACTACATCCTCAGCAAAGTGCCGTTGCAGTTCAAATCCCTCAACTACATCCGGGGCCGCAGCTTCCAGCAGAGCCTGATCCTGATCGACGAATGCCAGAACCTCACCCCGCACCAGATGAAAACCATCATCACCCGTGCCGGCGCCGGTTCCAAAGTGGTGTGCCTGGGCAACCTTGCACAGATCGACACCCCATACCTGTCTGCGACCAGCTCCGGGCTGACCTACCTCACAGAACGCTTCAAGGACTTCCCGAACGGGGTGCACATCACCCTGCAAGGGGTGCCACGCTCGATCCTGGCCGAATACGCCGAAACGCATTTGTAATTGCTTCACACAAAACCGGGCGGCCTTCAAAAGCCGCCCGGTTTTTCATGCCCAACCCAAATCAAATGTGGGAGCGGGCTTGCTCGCGAAAGCGGTGTATCAGTCACTATAAGTGTTGAATGACACTCCGCCTTCGCGAGCAAGCCCGCTCCCACATTGGTTCTGTGGTGTTCATGCAATCTAAGGTGCGGAAAATTGACCCGCGGGTTTACAATCGATACTCCTGATCAGGAGTAACCCCGTGCTGACTCATCTCGATTCCCAAGGTCGCGCCAACATGGTCGACGTCACCGAAAAAGCCGTGACGTTCCGCGAAGCGACCGCTCAGGCGCTGGTGCGCATGCTCCCCGAAACCCTGCAGATGATCGTCAGCGGCGGCCACCCCAAGGGTGATGTGTTTGCCGTGGCGCGCATTGCCGGGATTCAGGCAGCGAAGAAAACCAGTGATCTGATTCCGCTGTGCCATCCGTTGATGCTGACGGGTGTGAAAGTCGAGCTCAGTGCCGAAGGTGACGACAGCGTGCGCATCGTCGCGCGCTGCAAGTTGTCCGGGCAGACCGGCGTCGAGATGGAGGCTCTGACCGCTGCAAGCGTCGCAGCGCTGACGATCTACGACATGTGTAAGGCCGTAGACCGTGGCATGACCATCGAAAGCGTGCGTCTGCTGGAGAAGGTCGGGGGCAAGAGCGGGCATTTCCAGGCGGAGCAGCCATGAATCTGACTGTGAAGTTTTTTGCCCGTTATCGTGAAGCGCTGGGCGTCGACTCGGTAAAGGTCGAAGGCCATTTCACTACGGTCGAAGATGTGCGTGCCTTGCTGGCTCAGCGTGAAGGCGCTGATGTGTTGAGCGAACAGAACCTGATGTGCGCGCGCAACGAGGACCTGTGCCAGCTCGACGAACCGGTGAGCGATGGTGATGAAGTGGCCTTTTTTCCGACCGTGACCGGGGGCTGAGCCATGGCGATTCGCGTGCAATCGACAGCGTTCGACCCGGGTGCCGAAGTCAACGCCATGCACGACGCCAACGTGGGTGTGGGTGCAGTGGTGAGTTTTGTCGGCTATGTGCGCGACTTCAATGACGGGCTCGATGTGGCCGGGATGTTCCTCGAGCATTACCCGGGCATGACCGAAAAAGCCCTCGGCAAGATCGCCACCGAGGCGCAGCAGCGCTGGCCGTTGCTCAGGCTTGAAGTGCTGCATCGTATTGGTGCCCTGGAACCGGGCGAGCCGATCGTCTTTGTGGGCGTTGCCAGCGCCCACCGCCAGGCAGCATTCGACGCCTGTGCCTTTGTCATGGACTACCTGAAAACCCGTGCGCCGTTCTGGAAGAAAGAAAACACCAGTGACGGGCCGCGTTGGGTCGAGGGGCGTGACAGTGATCATGCGGCGGCGGATCGCTGGAAGCAGTAACTCCAGCGGTGATCTCGAGGACGCTATCGCGGGCAAGCCGCGCTCCCACAGGTGTTGTGTCGTGCGGACATTTTGTGACCGCCCCGATATCTGTGGGAGCAAATGTCTTCCCCTGCAATAGGCAACATAGACTGGCACAAATCCCGGCAACGCCATAAATCCCTGTGGGAGCGGGCTTGCCCGCGAAGAGGCCATCCGCCTCACCCAAGAACCTCTTGATTCACCCCCCGACCATTGGCCGGCGCGGGCTGCATTTGCCCGATTGACGATTTATACATAAAAGTCCAGTATGGAATTCTAAGTACAAAAAAGGCTTCCTCCCGTTTCATCTCTTTCTTCTGTCTTGCCAAACCAACAACAATCGCGAGAAAACGAACATGAAGAAGTTCCCCCTCATCACCGGTCTGGCTCTGAGCCTGTTGGCGTGCAGCTCTGTGTTCGCCGCCGAGAAGACCTTGCGCATCGGTATCGAAGCGGCGTATCCACCGTTCGCCTCGAAAACCGACAAAGGCGAAATCGTCGGTTTCGACTATGACATCGGCAACGCCCTGTGCGCGCAGATGAAGGCCAAATGTGTGTGGGTCGAAGGTGAGTTCGACGGTCTGATTCCTTCCCTGAAAGTGAAGAAAATCGACATGGCGCTGTCGTCCATGACCATCAACGAAGACCGCAAGAAGTCGGTGGACTTCAGCCACAAGTACTACTTCACCTCGTCGCGCCTGGTGATGAAGGACGGCGCGGTGGTGGATGACCAGTACGCCAGCCTCAAGGGCAAGACTGTCGGCGTGCAGCGCGCCACCACGACCGACCGTTACGCCACCGAGGTGTTCGAGCCCAAAGGCATCAACGTCAAGCGCTACAGCAACAACGAAGAAATCTACATGGACCTGGCCGCCGGCCGCCTCGACGCGATTTTTGCCGACACCATTCCGCTCAATGACTTCCTGTCGATGCCGCGCGGCAAGGGCTATGCCTTTGTCGGGCCGGAGCTGAAGGATCCGAAGTATGTGGGTGAGGGGGCGGGCATTGCGGTGCGCAAGGGTAATACCGAGCTGGTCAGCGAACTGAATACAGCTATTGATGGCATTCGCGCCAGTGGCGAGTACCAGAAGATTTCGGACAAATACTTCAAGTCGGATATCTACGGCGACTGACAGTTCGCTTTCGCGAGCAAGCCCGCTCCCACAATGGATCTCTACGAGGCACAGACTTTGTGTTCGACGCAGAACCAGTGTGGGAGCGGGCTTGCTCGCGAAGAGGCCAGATAAAACAATACAAATCCCGGGGCTCTAGCCCTTCAATTCCTTCAAATGCTTGTACACCGTCGCCCGCCCCATGTTCAGCACATTGGCCACATAGTTCGACGAACTTTTACCCTTGAATGCGCCTTCGGCATGCAACGCCAGCACCAGTTCGCGTTTGTGGTCGCGGGTCAGCAGGTTCAGGCTCAACTGGCGTTCGCGCAGCCACGCATGAAGGAAGGTGTTGATCCGCTCCTGCCAGTCGTCGCGAAACAGTGAGTCCGGTTGCGGAATCAGCTTGGTCGGTGACAGGAACAGATCCAGCGCGGCTTTGGCATTCTCGAACAGTGAGATGTTCAGGTTGATGCACAGCACGGCCAGCGGATGCCCCGCGCCGTCACGCAGCACAGTACTGAGGCTGCGAATTTTCTGACCATCCCAGTTGAGCTTCTCGTACGGCCCGATGTTACGTTCGCTGACATCGTCGCTGAGCATGTCTTCCAGCGCCGAGTCATCACCGATTTCCCGTTTCGACAGGTTATTGGCGATGTAGTCGACCTTTTGCGTGCGCAGGTCGTGCAATACCACTTCGGCATGGGGAAAGAACAGCGTGGCGATGGCGTCGGCGATCGCCCGGAAGTTGTCCATGGCACTGTGGTTCAGGGTCGAGTCTTTTTCAGGGGCGTTCATCAGTGGAGCTCCAGGCAGCATCAACGCCCCGTGAAAGGGGCGCTGAAAGTGTGCCGTAATCAGGTCGACACGTCATCCGCGCAGGCGGGTCAGCCCAGGCGAGCGGGGGAGAGCATCTCGGCGTTCAGGCCGAAACGGCTGAGCGGTTCGGGCAGCGCTTCGCCACGGACCAATGCCGCGCTGGCCTGGCCCATGGCCGGCGAGGTCTGGATGCCATAACCACCCTGTGCCGCGACCCAGAACAGCCCCGGTACCTTCAGATCGAAACCGCACAACAAGTCGCCGTCACTGACGAAGCTGCGCAGGCCAGCCCAAGTGCGGGTCGGGCGGCGGATGGTCAGGGTCGTGGCTTCTTCGATCTGGTAGATGCCCATGGCGATGTCCAGCTCTTCAGGCTGCACGTCGTGAGGTTCCACCGGGTCGGCGTTGGCCGGCGAGCCGAGGAACATCCCGGCGTCGGGCTTCATGTAGAAGGATTCGTCGAGGCTGACCAGCATCGGCCAGTGGTGAATGTCCAGGCCTTCGGGGCCGGCGAAGATGAACGCGGCGCGGCGCTTGGGTTGCAGGCCCAGGGGTTGGGCGCCTGCCAGTGCAGCGATCTTGTCGGCCCAGGCGCCGGCGGCGTTGATGATGATTGGCGCGCTGAAGGTCTGGTTGCCGGTCTGGACGTGCCATGTACCTTGGTCGTCGCGGCTCAGGCTGACGACTTCGCTGTCGGTATGCACTTCGCCCTGGTTGCGGCGAATACCGCGCAGGTAACCCTGGTGCAGAGCGTCGGTGTCGATGTCGCTGGCGGTCGGGTCGTAGATGGCGCCGTGGACTTTCTCTCGGCGCAGGATCGGCAGGCGCGTGCAGGCTTCGTCGGCGCTGAGCAATTGCATCTGCGGAACCGTGGCTTTCGCGCTCAGGTACTGATTGTTCAGTTCGGCCGGGTCACCAGTGAAGTCCACTGTCATTTCACCGCGCGGGGTCAGCAGTGGATGTTCGCAGAAGCCGCTCGGCGGACTGTCGAAAAATTCCCGGCTGGCCAGGGTCAAGGCCCGAACCTGCGGGGTGCCATAGGCTGCGGTGTACAACGCAGCCGAGCGTCCGGTGGAATGGTAGGCCGGATGGGTTTCGCGTTCGAGCACGACCACGCGTGCGTGCTGCGACAGCCAGAAACCGGTGGAAGCACCGGCAATCCCGCCGCCGATGATGATGAAATCTGCCTGGCTCATGAACGTCTCCTGTAGAACGCAAATGCCGAATTAATAGTGCTTTCCTTGGTGGGGGACGATTTTGTGGCGAGGGGGCTTGCCCCCGTTCGGCTGCGCAGCAGCCGCGAATCCCACTGCATGCGGTCTTTCTGAATAACAGCAGCAACTGGTTGTGGGGCGGCTTCACCGCCCAACGAGGGCAAGCCCCCTCGCCACAAAAAGCCCGCTTCACTGGAGCGGGTTTTTTCAGTGCATCAATTGGTAAAGCGCATTGGCCAGTGCAATGTCTTCCAGGCCCAGGCCGATGGAGCGGAAGAACACGTGGCGGTTGTAGTCGGGACGCGGCACTTTTGCGCTGAGCAGGTCGGGCAGGTCGCCAACGATCGTGCCCTTGTCCCAGCCATGTTGCTCGCCGGCAATCAGCATTTCACCCGCCGAGCCCGGTGTGGTCACGCGGTAGTCACAGAACACCTGCATGTCGTTGAGGCTCTGCGGCGGAACTTCATGGGCGCGCGGGGCGTTGGTGCTGATAGAAGTGATCAGCGCCGGTTTGCTCAGGGTAGACGGATCGATCACCGGGCCGGCGGACGACGTGCAGAGCATGACCACATCCGCGTCTGTGATGGCGGCCTCACGACTTTGCGTGATGGTCAGGCGTGGCTCGATAGATTTGAGCAGACTCACCGTCTCAGGGTCTTCGTTCAGGCTCGGCGAGTACAGGCTGATGCTGTGCCAGTCGCGCAGGTTCTTTACATAGTGCAGATGCGCCTGAGCCACTTTGCCGCTACCGATGATCGCCAGGCGCCTGGCGTTAAGTGGCGCCAGGGCATCGACCGCCACCGCAGTGGTCGCAGCGGTACGTGCAGTGGTCAGTTCACCGGCGTCACACAGCAGCAGCGGCTGGCCGGTCTGCATCGACATCAACAGGGTCCACGCCGTCACCAGTGGTCCTTGTTCGCCCACGATGTACGGCGAAGTCTTGATCCCGTACACGCCATCCTCGGCCAAGACGCCCAGGTAGTTGATGAAGTCCCCGGCACCCTGTGGAAACTCCACCAGTTGCTGCGCCGGCTGCACCGCTTGCCCGGCCGCCAGCTCGCGGAACAGCTTGCGCAGAATCTGCGGTACATCGACCTGCGCCAACAGTTCGCGGGCCTGAAGCTGGGTGATCACATGGGGCGTGCTGGACATGGGCGGCTCCGGAAGTGGGGTGTAAACTAATTTGTCTATTATGGACTTTTAGATATGGCGCACAATATCCGGACGAAAAAAAAGCGCAGTCCGTTTCCGGCTGCGCCTTTTTCTGCAAGTCGGCCGTTACGGGCGCTTGCGCTCAACCGGCCGCAGGAGATGCGTCGGTGGTGTTTCACAGCTGATCTTGCGCCCCAGCTTCTCTTCGATGGACGGTAGCTGGTAGGAGTCGTCTTCACCGGCAAAGCTGATGGACACGCCATCGGCACCGGCACGACCAGTACGACCGATACGATGCACGTAGTCGTCCGGGACTTCCGGCAGGGTGAAGTTGATCACATGGCTGATGCCGTCGATGTGAATGCCGCGACCGGCCACATCGGTGGCGACCAACACGCGGATCTTGCCCTCGCGGAAACCTTCCAGGGTCTTGATGCGCTTGTGTTGCGGCACGTCGCCGGACAGCTGCGCGGCATTGACGCCGTCACGCACCAGGCGCTCTTCGATGCGTCGCACTTCATCCTTGCGGTTGGCGAACACCATCACCCGCTCCCAACCGTTGTCGTTGACCAGGTTGTAGAGCAGTTTGTATTTGTCGGCCCCGGCCACTGCATAAATATGCTGCTCGACGTTCTCGTTGGCCACGTTGGTGACTTCGATTTCGACGATGGAAGGATCGGTGGTCCATTGCTTGGCCAGGTTCATCACGTCGTCGGTGAAGGTCGCGGAGAACAGCAGCGTCTGGCGCTCGTTCTTCGGCGGGGTCTGGCGAATGATCTGGCGTACCTGCGGGATGAAGCCCATGTCGAGCATGCGGTCGGCTTCGTCCAGCACCATCACTTCGACCATGTCCAGGTGCACGTCGCCGCGCTGGTTGAAGTCGAGCAGACGGCCCGGCGTGGCGACAAGGATGTCGCAGTGGCGGGCTTCGAGGTGTTTGAGTTGCTTGTCGAAGTCCATGCCGCCAACAAAAGTCATGACGTTGAGGCCGGTGTACTTGGTCAGGTCGGCGGCGTCTTTGGCGATTTGCACCACCAGCTCGCGGGTCGGGGCGATGATCAATGCCCGAGGCTCACCCATGTAGCGCTCTTTGGGCGGCGGGGTCTGCAACAGCTGGGTGATGATCGATATCAGGAACGCCGCGGTTTTACCGGTGCCGGTCTGGGCGCGGCCGATGGCGTCTTTGCCGGCGAGGGTGAAGCCCAGCACCTGCGCCTGGATCGGCGTGCAATACGGGAAGCCCAGGTCCTGGATGGCGTGCATCAGTTCAGGGGCGAGTTTGAAATCGTGGAAGCGGGTTTTGCCTTCCTGGGGTTCGACGACGAAGTCTTCGAGTTTCCAGGGAATGACCGGGGCCTTTGGCTTCGGTTCGCGGCGCGGTTTGGCCGGTTTCGGCGCTTCGCTGCGCGGCTGCTCGGCGGCGGCTGGCACGGCAGGCTGTGCGGCCGGCGCGGTCGTCGGCTCGTGTTTCGGTGCCGCTACAGGGGCGGACCGACCAGACTGATGACCGTCGGTACGGTGGCTGGGGGTGTGAGACGGAGCGCTGGGGACTGGCGCGAGTTGCTCAGTCTCGCTTTTACCGAACATTTTCTTGAGTGCTTTGAGCACGGTCATCTCATCAATTGATTAAGGAATGTACGCCGGCCAGTGTAATGCAAGAATCGGGCGCGGCGTAGTGGGATGATCAAAGGGCGTTTTTAAACATGAATGTTCAGCGCAGGCGTTCGGCAAGCCAGGTGCCTATGTCGCGGATTTCCTCGGGTAACACTTCGTGCCCCATTGGGTATTCCTGCCATGTCACGGTGACACCACGTTGCTTGAGATGCTCGTAGGCACTGCGGCCCATCGAATTCTGTACCACGTCATCGTATTGGCCATGCAAAACAAGCGCAGGAATGCGCTGCTGGCTGGCCGACAATTCAAGTTCGTCACTGAAGGTCGGTGCATAAGTAGAGAGGGCAAGTACGCCACCCAGTGGTCCCTGCCATTTCATAAACGCGGTGTGGAACACTACGGCGCCACCTTGTGAAAAACCGGCGAGGAATATGCGCGAAGCGTCTATTCCGCTGGTTTTCTGCTCTTCGATCAACTCGATGACCCGGTTCGAGGACGCTTCCAGTTGCTCGCGGTCAATCGCGCGCGCGGGGCTCATGGCCAATATGTCGTACCAGCTTGGCATTTCGTAGCCGCCGTTGATGGTGACGGGGCGGTGCGGTGCCTGCGGCAGGACGAAGCGGGTTGTCAGCAAGGTTTCCTGCAGGGCTTCAGCCACGGGAAGGAAGTCATAGCGATCGGCGCCCAGGCCGTGCAGCCAGATTACGCAGGCGTCTGCCGGCTTGACGGGTTGAAGAATCAGGGGCTCGGTCATGTCTGCTCCAATTTAGTGCGTTCGCTCTCATTCAGTGCGTGGTCTGAGTGCGCGTCTGGTTGATCCGTTAAGAAGATGTCGCAAGGGTACAAGTTTTGCTATTGACCTGTCCTTGATTGGCTTCGGAAAGCGGTGTGGTACGGGCTTTGCTATAGGGAAGCGGTGCAACCCATCTCGAGCCCGGCGGTAACACTATCAGTCTACTGCTGGCCGCGGGATAGCTAAGAATCCGGTGATGGATGTTCGCCAAAGGCCGATACGGGCTTCGCGAACGTGAAAGGGCTACAGCCCGTTCGGCCGATTGGTGAGAAGTGAGTACTCCATGATGTGGATTTTCTCCTACTAGACTCATAGCTGGCGTCTTACGTCGGTTGACCCCAAAACAAGCCAACCCCGGGTCAACTACGCCTCAAAAGGGTGCGACTGGACTCACGCTCCGACACAACAAGAGCAAAACTGGAGGTTTGAATGAAGATGTTGAAATCCACCCTGGCTATCGTGACTGCTGCTGCAGTACTCGGTGTCAGCGGGTTCGCTCAGGCGGGCGCAACCCTGGATGCAGTGCAGAAAAAAGGTTTCGTACAGTGTGGCGTCAGTGATGGTCTGCCAGGCTTTTCGGTTCCGGATGCTACCGGCAAGATCGTTGGTATCGATGCTGACTACTGCCGTGCTGTAGCGGCTGCCGTTTTCGGTGACGCGACCAAGGTCAAATTCAGTCAGTTGAACGCCAAGGAGCGCTTCACCGCGCTGCAATCTGGCGAAATCGACATCCTCTCGCGCAACACCACCATGACCAGCTCCCGTGACGCGGGCATGGGCCTGAAGTTTCCTGGCTTCATTACTTACTACGACGGCATCGGCTTCCTGGTTAACAACAAACTGGGCGTGAAGAGTGCCAAGGAACTGGATGGCGCGACCATCTGCATCCAGGCCGGTACCACCACCGAACTGAACGTGTCCGACTACTTCCGCGGTAACGGTCTGAAATACACCCCGATCACCTTCGACACCTCCGACGAAAGCGCCAAGTCGCTGGAATCCGGTCGTTGCGACGTGCTGACCTCCGACAAGTCCCAACTGTTCGCCCAGCGCAGCAAGCTGGCTGCGCCGAAGGACTACGTGGTTCTGCCGGAAACCATTTCCAAGGAGCCTCTGGGCCCGGTCGTGCGTAATGGCGACGACGAGTGGCTGGCCATCGTGCGCTGGACTGGCTACGCCATGCTCAACGCTGAAGAAGCCGGCATCACTTCGAAGAACGTCGAAGCTGAAGCCAAAGGCACCAAGAACCCTGACGTTGCCCGTCTGCTGGGTACCGACGGTGAGTACGGCAAAGACCTGAAAGTGAAGAAAGACTGGGTCGTGCAGATCGTCAAGCAAGTCGGCAACTATGGCGAAGTGTTCGAGAAGAACCTCGGCAAGAGCACCCCTCTGGAAATCGACCGCGGGCTGAACGCCTTGTGGAACGCTGGCGGCATTCAATACGCACCACCAGTGCGCTGATGGTTCTATCACCCGGTGGGCCAACCACCGGGTGATGTTCTGTTCCATTATTTGCGGGGCACCTCATGCAAAATTCAATCGGCGCACCAAAGCAGAGGCTCAGCCTCAGCGATCCACGAGTGCGTGCGTGGGTATTTCAGATCATCACCATTGTGGCGGTGGTCTCATTAGGCTGGTTTCTGTTCGATAACACGCAAACCAACCTTCAGCACCGGGGCATTACTTCCGGTTTCGACTTTCTTGAGCGCAGTGCCGGTTTCGGCATCGCCCAGCACCTGATCGACTACACCGAAGCGGACAGCTATGCCCGGGTGTTTGTCATCGGCCTGCTCAACACCCTGCTGGTGACCTTCATCGGCGTGATCCTGGCAACCATCCTCGGTTTCATCGTCGGTGTGGCACGCCTGTCGAAGAACTGGATCATCGCCAAACTGGCGACCGTGTACGTGGAGGTTTTCCGTAACATTCCGCCACTGCTGCAGATCCTGTTCTGGTACTTCGCAGTGTTCCTGACCATGCCGGGGCCGCGCAACAGCCACAATTTCGGCGATACCTTCTTTGTCAGCAGCCGCGGCCTGAACATGCCCGCAGCGTTGGCGGCGGATGGTTTCTGGCCGTTCGTGGTCAGCGTTGTCGTGGCCATCGTCGCCATCGTGCTGATGAGCCGCTGGGCGAACAAACGCTTTGAAGCGACGGGCGTGCCGTTCCACAAGTTCTGGGTCGGCCTGGCCCTGTTCCTGGTGATCCCGGCGCTGTGTGCGTTGATTTTCGGCGCTCCAGTGCACTGGGAAATGCCGGAGCTCAAGGGCTTCAACTTCGTGGGTGGCTGGGTACTGATCCCGGAACTGCTGGCCTTGACCCTGGCCCTGACGGTGTACACCGCAGCGTTCATCGCCGAGATCGTGCGTTCGGGCATCAAGTCGGTCAGCCATGGCCAGACCGAAGCGGCCCACTCGCTCGGCCTGCGCAACGGTCCGACCCTGCGCAAGGTGATCATCCCGCAAGCCCTGCGCGTGATCATTCCACCGCTGACCAGCCAGTACCTGAACCTGGCGAAGAACTCCTCGCTGGCGGCCGGTATCGGTTATCCGGAAATGGTCTCGTTGTTTGCCGGTACGGTGCTGAACCAGACCGGGCAGGCGATCGAGGTGATTGCGATCACCATGAGCGTGTACCTGGCGATCAGTATCAGCATTTCCCTGCTGATGAACTGGTACAACAAGCGCATTGCGCTGATCGAGCGGTAAGGAAAAGCGCATGACGACTCATACTTTCAAACCTGACATGCCGCCACCGAACCGCAGCATCGGTGTCGTGGCGTGGATGCGCGCGAACATGTTCTCCAGCTGGCTCAACACCCTGTTGACCCTGTTTGCGTTCTACCTGATCTACCTGGTTGTACCGCCGATCCTGCAATGGGCGATCCTCGATGCCAACTGGGTTGGCACCAGCCAGGCCGACTGCACCAAGGATGGCGCCTGCTGGGTGTTCATCCAGCAGCGCTTCGGCCAGTTCATGTACGGCTACTACCCGCCGGAACTGCGCTGGCGCGTGGACCTGACCGTGTGGCTGGCGGTCATCGGCGTGGCACCGCTGTTCATCTCGCGCTTTCGCCATAAGGCCGTGTATGGCCTGAGCTTCCTGGTGCTGTACCCGATCATTGCCTGGTGCCTGCTGCACGGCGGCGTGTTCGGCATGACCCAGGTGGCGACCAGCCAATGGGGCGGCCTGATGCTGACCTTGGTGATTGCCACCGTCGGCATTGCCGGTGCGTTGCCGCTGGGGATTGTCCTGGCACTGGGCCGTCGTTCGAACATGCCGGCGATTCGTGTGGTCTGCGTGACCTTCATCGAATTCTGGCGCGGCGTGCCGTTGATCACGGTGCTGTTCATGTCTTCGGTAATGCTGCCGTTGTTCCTGCCCGAAGGCATGAACTTCGACAAGCTGCTGCGAGCGCTGATCGGTGTGATCCTGTTCCAGTCGGCCTATGTGGCCGAAGTGGTGCGCGGCGGTCTGCAAGCGATCCCTAAAGGTCAGTACGAAGCGGCTGCGGCGATGGGGCTGGGTTACTGGCGCAGCATGGGCCTGGTGATTCTGCCGCAAGCCCTGAAGCTGGTAATTCCTGGCATCGTCAACACCTTCATTGCGCTGTTCAAGGACACCAGCCTGGTGATCATCATCGGCCTGTTCGACCTGCTCAACAGCGTCAAGCAAGCCGCCGCCGATCCGAAATGGCTGGGTATGGCCACCGAAGGCTATGTGTTCGCGGCCCTGGTGTTCTGGATTTTCTGTTTTGGTATGTCGCGCTATTCCATGCATCTGGAACGCAAGCTCGACACTGGCCACAAGCGTTAGGAGTTCTCTGTAATGAGCGAAGCAATCAAACAGCCTGTGAGCCCTGAAGGCATTATTCAGATGCAGGGCGTGAACAAGTGGTACGGCCAGTTCCATGTGTTGAAAGACATCAACCTCAACGTCAAGCAGGGTGAGCGTATCGTCCTGTGCGGTCCGTCGGGCTCTGGCAAATCCACCACCATCCGCTGCCTCAACCGTCTGGAAGAGCATCAGCAGGGCCGCATCGTGGTCGATGGCGTGGAGCTGACCAACGACCTCAAGCAGATCGAAGCGATCCGCCGTGAAGTCGGCATGGTGTTCCAGCACTTCAACCTGTTCCCGCACCTGACCATCTTGCAGAACTGCACCCTGGCGCCGATGTGGGTACGCAAGATGCCCAAGCGCAAGGCCGAGGAAATCGCCATGCACTACCTGGAACGCGTACGCATTCCGGAGCAGGCGCACAAGTACCCGGGGCAACTGTCCGGTGGTCAGCAACAGCGTGTGGCGATTGCCCGTGCGCTGTGCATGAAGCCGAAAATCATGCTGTTCGACGAACCGACTTCGGCACTCGACCCGGAGATGGTGAAAGAGGTACTGGACACCATGATCGGCCTGGCCGAAGACGGTATGACCATGCTCTGTGTAACCCACGAAATGGGCTTCGCCCGCACCGTGGCCAACCGCGTGATCTTCATGGATAAGGGCGAAATCGTCGAACAGGCCGCACCGAACGACTTCTTCGACAACCCGCAGAACGACCGCACCAAGCTGTTCCTGAGCCAGATCCTGCATTGATCTGATTCAAGCGTGGAAATGAACCCGGACTTGTTCCGGGTTTTTTTTGTGTGCCAAAAAACACTGAAAATCAACTGTGGGAGCGGGCTTGCTCGCGAAAGCGCCGGATCAGTCGAAATCATGTTTGGATGTCAAACTGCTTTCGCGAGCAAGCCCGCTACCACAGGATTTGTGGTCGACAGGTCCACTGTCGACACAAAACGTGTGCGGTTGCCCTCCAGTGCAATGTTGACTAACATGCCAGGAAATTCATCCTATGATTGGATGAAAGGGTGAATCCAATGTCAGTCATTTCTCCATTAGTTAAACGATCCTTGGTTGATCAAGCGCTGGATCAGTTGCGTCAACGCATCAACCAAGGCGTGTGGGTGGTGGGGCAGCGCTTACCCACCGAACCCGAGTTGTCCGCAGAACTGGGCATCAGCCGCAACACCGTGCGTGAAGCCATGCGGGTGTTGGCGTTTTCCGGGTTGATCGAGATACGTCAGGGCGACGGCAGTTACCTGCGAGCGGTGGTTGATCCGCTGGATACGCTGAAAGCCTTGTCCCGCTGTTCCCTCGAGCAGGCTCGGGAAACCCGGCACATTCTTGAGGTCGAAGCCATTGGCCTGGCGGCGTTGCGACGCACCGATGAAGATCTGCTGGCCTTGCGCGAGGCACTGGGTGTCAGTGGCAGTCACTATCACGGCGACCTCGACACCTACATCGCTTGCGATCTGGTGTTCCACCGCCGCCTGGTGGACGCCGCGCACAACCCGACCCTCAGCGAGTTGTATCGCTACTTTTCCAGCATCGTCGGCGCGCAGTTGCGCCAGACCTTGAACGTCACGCCCCGACGCCAGGAAGTGTTCGACCTGCATATCGAGTTGCTCGACGCCGTCGAACAACGCGATCCGGAGCGGGCCAAAGCCCTGTCGAGGCGGTTGATCAATGAACCTTGAAAAAGAGAACACCATGCCGAGCAAGTCAGGCAACACTGCTCAACCCAAGCGCACCGCAGAGCTCGAAGAGCTGCTGATCGACGCCGAGGTCGATGACGAACAGGTCCAGCCGGCTCAGCCGCTGCTGCGCCGGCCGTGGCTGTTGCTGCTCGGGCTGATTCTGGTGGCGCTGAACCTGCGCCCGGCGCTGTCGAGCATGGCGCCGATGCTCAGCGAAGTTTCCAGGTCCCTCGGCCTGTCGGCATCCCAGGCCGGTTTGCTGACGACCTTGCCGGTACTCTGCCTGGGTCTGTTCGCGCCATTGGCACCGGTGCTGGCAAGGCGTTTTGGTGCCGAGCGGGTGGTGTTGGGGATTCTCCTGACGTTGGCCGGTGGAATCATCCTGCGCAGTTCGTTCGGTGAAATCGGCCTGTTTGCCGGCAGCGTGTTGGCGGGGGCGAGCATTGGTGTGATCGGCGTGCTGCTGCCAGGCATCGTCAAGCGTGACTTCCCAAAGCAGGCCGGGACCATGACCGGCGTCTACACCATGGCCCTGTGCCTGGGCGCCGCGATGGCTGCCGGCGCAACGGTGCCGCTGAGCGAGCATTTCGACAAGAGCTGGGCCATGGGCCTGGGCTTCTGGGTGATTCCGGCGTTGGCGGCGGCGATTTTCTGGCTGCCGCAAGTTGGCCAGAAGCACGGCGCGCATCACGTCGCCTACCGGGTGCGTGGTCTGTTGCGTGACCCGCTGGCCTGGCAGGTGACGTTTTACATGGGCCTGCAATCGTCCCTGGCCTACATCGTATTTGGCTGGTTGCCCTCGATCCTGATCGGGCGCGGCCTGACGCCGACCCAGGCCGGGCTGGTGTTGTCGGGCTCGGTGATCGTGCAACTGGTCAGCTCTCTGGCCGCACCGTGGCTGGCCACGCGCGGCAAGGACCAGCGCCTGGCCATTGTGATCGTCATGGCGTTGACCCTCGGCGGCCTGTTCGGTTGCCTGTATGCACCGATCGAAGGATTGTGGGGCTGGGCCATTGTGCTCGGGCTGGGGCAGGGCGCCACGTTCAGCCTGGCGTTGACCCTGATCGTGCTGCGCTCGCGCGATTCCCACGTGGCGGCAAACCTGTCGAGCATGGCCCAGGGCTTCGGCTATACCCTGGCGTCCATGGGGCCGTTCGCGGTCGGTATCGTGCATGACTGGACCGGTGGCTGGACGGCCGTGGGCTGGATCTTCGGTGTGATCGGCCTCGGCGCGATCCTCGCCGGTCTCGGTGCGGGGCGATCGTTGTACGTTCAGGTGGAAAGCGAAAAGATCTGATTCCCGCACACTGTCGGTATTCGGTTCACGAATGCCGATAGTGCACAGTGCATTTGTTGACTATGGTGCAGGCAATCCTTATTAACGCTTGGACCCTGCCCATGACTGACGCCCATAACGCACTGATCACCCGGTTCTACGAGGCCTTCCAGCGCCTGGACGCCGAGGCCATGGGTGCCTGCTATACCGATGACGTGGTGTTCAGTGATCCGGCGTTCGGCGAACTGCGCGGGCGGGATGCCGGTGACATGTGGCGCATGCTCACCACGCGCGCCAGGGATTTCTCTCTCACCTTCGATAACGTCCGCGCCGACGAACGCGCGGGTAGCGCCCATTGGGTGGCGACCTATCTGTTCAGCCAGACCGGCAATACCGTGGTCAACGATATCCAGGCGCGTTTCGTTTTCCGCGACGGCAAGATCTGCGAGCATCACGACAGCTTTGACCTGTGGGCCTGGTCGCGTCAGGCACTGGGTTTCAAAGGGCTTTTGCTGGGCTGGACGCCCCTGGTGAGAAACGCTGTTCGTGCCCAGGCATTGAAGGGGCTGAAGGCATTCCAGGCCAGTCGCTGATAAGATCGCGACTTGTCCTTTTCAAGCCTTGATCGTCACGTGAGCAGCCCGAGCCAATCCCCTGTCATTGCCGCCGAACCGACACCGGTCAGCAAACCCTGGTTTGTCTATCTTGTGCGCGCCGCCAATGGCTCGCTCTACTGCGGGATCAGCGATGATCCCGTGCGCCGCTTCGCCAAGCATCAAAGTGGCAAGGGCGCGCGGTTCTTTCTTTCCAGCCCGGCCATGGCGCTGGTCTACACCGAAGCCTGTCGCGATAAAAGCGAAGCGCTGCGTCAGGAACGCTTGATCAAGAAACTCAGGAAAAGCGCCAAGGAGTGCCTGGTGGCCAGCGCTGCCAGCGCCTTATCAATCTGATTGATCAGTTGCCATCAGGCAGATCTGTAGGCTGCTATCCGATTGCGCGCTAAGCTGCTGCTTCCTTATCAGTGCGGCGGAGCCGAGCATGTCCGAGTTGATTCTTCATCATTACCCGACGTCCCCCTTCGCTGAAAAGGCCCGCCTGCTGCTGGGCTTCAAAGGCTTGTCCTGGCGCTCGGTGAAGATCTCGCCGGTAATGCCCAAGCCCGATCTCACGGCTCTCACCGGCGGCTATCGTAAAACCCCGGTGCTGCAGATCGGCGCGGATATTTATTGCGACACCGCGTTGATCGCCCGTCGCCTGGAGCAGGAAAAAGCCCTGCCGGCATTCTTCCCCGAAGGTCAGGAAATGATCGCCGCCAGCTTCGCCACCTGGGCCGATTCGGTGGTGTTCCAGCATGCGGTCAGCCTGGTGTTCCAGCCGGAATCGATCGCGGTGCGCTTCGCCAGTTTGCCGCCGGAAGCGATCAAGGGATTCATCGCTGACCGTGCCGGTTTATTCAGTGGCGGCAGCGCGACCCGATTGTCCGCCGAGCAGGCCAGGCATCAGTGGCCGACGATCATGACGCGCCTTGAGCAGCAGCTGCAGCGCGAAGAGGGTGATTATCTGTTCGGTGAGCCGTCGATTGCCGACTTCGCTCTGGCTCACTCGTTGTGGTTCCTCAAGGCGACGCCTGTGACCTCGCCGCTTGTGGATAACTATCCGGCGGTTGCGGCCTGGTTGGTGCGTGTCCTGGGCTTTGGTCATGGAGCGTCGAGCGAGATGACCTCGCAAGAAGCCCTGGACGTTGCCCGCAACGCTACGCCGGCAGCTTTGCCGGACGAGTCGTTCGAAGATCCGAATGGTTTCACCGCAGGCCAGCAGGTGGTGATTGCCGCGATCGATTATGGTGTCGATCCGGTGGCCGGTGAGTTGTTGTTTGCTGGCAGCGAGGAATTGATCCTGCGTCGGGAAGACGAACGTGGCGGCGTCGTGCATGTGCACTTCCCGCGGTTCGGTTTCCGTATCGAGGCTTGCTGATCAACTGTAGGAGCGAGCATGCTCGCGATGGTCGTGAACGATAACGCGTGAATCCAGATACCCAACGGGGTTCTCCGGTTTTTCGCGAGAGTGCTCGCTCCTACAGGATCATTTCAAAGCGGCGAGGATCGCATCCGGGTCGTAGCCGCGAATCAAGGTCCCGTTCACGTCGATGATCGGAATCCCGCCGCCGCCCAAGGCCTCGTAGTCCTTGCGAGCCAAGGCATCCTTCTCGATATCGACTTCCTTGTAGGGAATGCCTTTCTGATCGAGAAAGCGCCTGGTCAATTTGCAGTAACCACACCACTCAGTGGCGTAGAGCACCACGTTGGCCCTGGCCTGGGTCTGCTCCGACACCACCTGCGCCGGATTGAACACCCGCTCGATCTTGCCCCAGTTCTGATAAACCACGACCACCAGCAGGATCAGCAGGACTTTCTTCAGTACACCGCCGAGCATCAGTTGCGTCGCTTGAGCTGGTCGGTGAGCGAAGTCGGCAGGCCCTTGATGACCAGGGTGCCGGCCTCTTCGTCATACTCGATCTTCGAGCCCAGCAGGTGCGCTTCGAAGCTGATCGACAGGCCTTCGGCGCGGCCGGTGAAGCGGCGGAACTGGTTCAGGGTGCGTTTGTCGGCCGGGATCTCCGGCGACAGGCCGTAGTCCTTGTTGCGGATGTGATCGTAGAAAGCTTTCGGGCGCTCTTCGTCGATCAGCTCCGACAGCTCCTCCAGGCCCATGGGCTCGCCGAGCTTGGCCTGGCTGCTGGCGTAGTCCACCAGGGTCTTGGTTTTTTCACGGGCATCGTCTTCAGGCAGGTCTTCGCTTTCAACGAAGTCGCTGAAGGCTTTGAGCAAGGTGCGGGTTTCGCCCGGGCCGTCGACGCCTTCCTGGCAGCCGATGAAGTCGCGGAAATACTCCGATACCTTTTTGCCGTTCTTGCCTTTGATGAAGGAGATGTACTGCTTCGACTGTTTGTTGTTCTGCCACTCGGAGATGTTGATCCGCGCCGCCAGGTGCAACTGACCCAGGTCCAGGTGCCGGGACGGGGTCACGTCCAGTTGGTCGGTCACGGCCACGCCTTCGCTGTGATGCAGCAGGGCGATGGCCAGGTAATCGGTCATGCCTTGTTGATAGTGAGCGAACAGCACGTGACCGCCCACCGAGAGGTTGGACTCTTCCATCAGCTTCTGCAGGTGTTCCACCGCCACCCGGCTGAATGCGGTGAAATCCTTGCCGCCCTCCAGGTACTCCTTCAGCCAGCCGCTGAACGGGTGCGCCCCGGACTCGGCATGGAACAATCCCCAGGCCTTGCCTTGTTTGGCGTTGTAGCTCTCGTTGAGGTCGGCAAGCATATTCTCGATGGCGCTCGACTCGGCGAGTTCAGAGTCGCGAGCGTGTAGAACTGCTGGTGTGCCGTCGGGTTTTTTGTCGATCAGGTGGACGATGCAATGGCGGATCGGCATGGGCTTCTCGGCTGAATGAAGAGAGGAGGGCATGCTCCCCGAAAAAGCGCTCAGTGTACCGCAACCATTGGTTTTGGCGCGGGATGAAGGGCAAATCCGGGGCGACCGGTGGTCCTTATGCTGTTTTTTCCTGTTTTAGCACAAGAAAGCTGACCAAATGGTTCGCTAGAGGCGGATATTTCCACCTCTCTGTGCTAGCTTTGCCCGGTCTTGCGCGAAGTCACTGCGTTAAGCGTGCAGTCAGCAATTGTCAGGTCGAACCAAACCCTGATTTCGGAATCTATAACCCGGATCCCGAGGTTATTTACCCGAGGGTGCCGGATCCAAAAGATCGGGCTCGATGGCTGACACTGCACTCTGCAATCCATATGAATTTGATAGGGAAGGAACACTACATGGCTCTTACTAAAGACCAACTGATCGCCGACATCGCTGAAGCTATCGACGCGCCGAAAACCACCGCGCGTAACGCTCTGGACCAACTGGGCCAAATCGTTGCTGATCAGCTGGAAAACGGCGGCGAAATCACTCTGCCAGGTATCGGCAAGCTGAAAGTGACTGAGCGCCCTGCCCGTACCGGCCGTAACCCTTCGACTGGCGCTGCCATCGAAATCGCTGCCAAGAAAGTGATCAAGCTGGTTGTGGCCAAAGGCCTGACCGACGCTGTCAACAAGTAAGACTTGTTAAAAAACCGTGCGCCGGAGCGATCCGGGCACGGTTTTTTTGTGTCTGCGATTTGCCTCAAGCACCTCTAAACCATGTGGGAGCGGGCTTGCTCCCACAGTTGGACGACGTGGGGCGGTGACTCAGTTTTTGCTTGCCCAGCGCTCGCGCCAGGTCTGTTGCTGTGCTTTGGTCTGGAACGTCCAGGCGACAAAGCGACTCTGTTTTTGCCCCTGGGACATTTCCACCACCTGGCTTTCCAGCGCCCCAGCCTTTTTCAGGGCAGTCTGGATCGCCGGCAGATTCGATGCCTTCGACACCAGGGTACTGAACCACAACACCTGTTGCCCCACTTGCACGCTCTCGCTGATCAATTGTGTGACGAACCGCGCCTCGCCACCTTCGCACCACAACTCCGCCGCCTGACCGCCGAAATTCAGCACCGGCAGTTTGCGTTTCGGGTCGGCTTTGCCCAGTGCGCGCCATTTACGCGTACTGCCGCGGGTGGCTTCCTCCAGTGACGCGTGGAACGGCGGGTTGCACATGGTCAGGTCAAACCGCTCGGCGCTCTCCAACAGGCCGCTGAGGATCTGTTTGGGATTGCCCTGCTGGCGCACCTGGATGGCCTTGTTCAAACCGTTGGATTGAATGATGGCCTTGGCTGCGGCGATGGCAGTCGAGTCAATGTCCGAGCCGAGGAACTGCCAGCGGTAATCGCTGTAACCGATCAACGGGTAGACACAGTTGGCACCCATGCCGACGTCCAGCACCTTGACTGCGGCGCCCCGGGGAATCTCACCGTCATTGTTACTGGCCAGCAGGTCGGCGAGGAAGTGCACGTAATCGGCGCGCCCAGGTACCGGCGGGCACAGGTAATCGGCAGGAATGTCCCAGTGGGCAATGCCATAGAATGATTTGAGCAACGCCCGGTTGAACACCCGCACCGCGTCCGGGCTGGCGAAGTCGATGCTTTCCTTGCCGTATGGATTGATGATCACGAACTTCTTCAGTTCCGGGGTGCTTTTGATCAGCGCCGGAAAGTCGTAACGACCCTGGTGGCGATTGCGCGGGTGCAGGCTGGCCTTTTCCTTCGGTGCAACGGCTGTGGCCGGGGTCTTCGGTTCGGGCTTTTTGCGCGCAGGCTTGGGGGGACGTGGGGCGGTCATGGGTGTGGTCGATTCGGGTATGGCTGAAAGTGGCGAGCATTGTCCCACATAATCAGATACACGCGCGGCTGTCCGGAATCGTCCGCACCAAAATCGCTGACCTGCGTTGACTGTTGCTGATTGCGCAACGTCGTAGATTTTCCAGGTATAACAAAGGTGGTGCGCACGAGTGACATTCAAAGCATGGACAGTCGATTAGACTTCACCCGGAAAGCCCAGGTATGGCGCGTTACGCTCCAGTATATTCAAAGTCAGTGTAACACCAGCACTTGAGGTGAGTATTATATGAGGTGGTTCGTTATCCCAGCTAAATTCTATCGCTAACTTGTTCCCGCTTCGAGTCTGCAGGATTATCTCTTCTTTGTTGCTGGCTAGATTGTCGAGCGTCAAAATTTTTCCATTGCCATTCAGGATGTTGAAGCTGGTAGGGACGTCTGCTGTGCTGGTTGTTATATAACAGGGGTTTCCATGGATTGTGAATAGGTAATCGTGTTTTTTCTGGTCGAGTCTGGCGATCTCGTCGAGGGTTCTTCCGAAGTGTTCACCTTTAGTTCGGACATAGATGTTGTAGTAGTCGCCTTCACAGCGGAAATAAAATATAAAGGCAGCGTCATTGTCATCACCCAGCATTAACACCGGTAGGCCATATGGTCGTCCAATAATTAGCGGTTTATCCCATAATGCCAGTGTTGCAAGAAAAGATTTTTGTCGAAGTGTGCTCATAGTGAAATTCCTTTTCAGCTATAAAGTTACATAAGGTTTTAATGGTGATGCCAGTGCATTGATAGGCTATTAGATTTCATCCGGAAAACCCAGGTACGGCGCGTTGCGTTCCAGGATATTCAAACTCAAAATCATTTGATGATCTATGGCCGGATTTAAAGGGTGCGATATTCGTAGGGGGAAGTATCCTTCGCGGCTCCAATCAACTTCAAGAAACAGTCGTTTTCCATTTCGAGTTTGCAGGTATATATTTTCATTGTTGCTTGAAAGACTGTCGAGTGTGAGGGTTTTTCCATCAGTGTTCAGGATTGTGAAGCCCGTAGCTTTTGCACTGTTCGCTATAACATACTGGTCGTTTAT
Organism: Pseudomonas sp. GW821-FHT09H03; assembly: GCF_059415945.1. NCBI lineage: Bacteria > Pseudomonadati > Pseudomonadota > Gammaproteobacteria > Pseudomonadales > Pseudomonadaceae > Pseudomonas > Pseudomonas sp. GW821-FHT09H03. The sequence goes on from NZ_JBWKOF010000003.1 coordinate 167,290, forward strand.
GTCTAGAGTCTTTCCGAAATGGTTGCCTTCGGAACGGACATAAATGTTGTAGAAATCACCTTCGCAGCGAAAGTAAAAGATAAGGGCGGTGTCGTTGTGTTCGCTCACACTTAATGTGTCGTTGTTGTACGAGCGGTGAATGATCAGTGGTTTGCCTTTCAATGCCAATGTCGCAAGAAATGACTTTTGTCTGAGTGTACTCATAGTGGAAATCCTTTTCAGCTATAAAGTTATGTAAAGATTTAATTGTGTTGAAAGATAAACTAAGGTGCGTTGCGCTCTAAAATATTCAACTCGAGGTTCAGCTTGTATTGGCCAACCGTTGACACCCTTTGTGGATCGTCTCCCCAGACAATTTCGGTTTTTAACTCCTTGCCATCCCGGGTTTGCAGACGTATCACTTCTTTGTCGTTTGTCAGGTTATCGAGTGTCACGACTTTCCCGTCAGCATTCGTAAGATTGAACGTGGTTGGGTTGTTCGTGGTAGCGACTGTAAACACCACACCGGCCAAATTGATGGTTGGCCCTAAATGGTCATCTTTCGACCAAGCGTGCAGGGTGTAATGACCTTCTTCATAACGGAAATACACGACGTCGGCGACCCCGTTCTCGACGAGCGTCCATACCGGTGTATTGCCATTATGGGAAACCATCGCCAAGGCATTATTACCCGTATTCAATGTTGCGAGAAACGATTTGTGTTGTTGGGTACTCATACTGAGATTCCTTTTTCAGTGTTTTAGAATTTGCAGATAGTTCAAAGTCACTGCCAATCACAGCTTATCCATTTTTTATGAATAAGTGGCCTGATTAAATATTAAGTAATCATCCATAAAAAACGCCCCGATTATCGGGGCGTTTTTTGTACTTTATAGCCAGGCATTCAACAGCAATTTACAAACTTGCGATCCTTGCATGCTGTTCTGCCAATTTTCCCAAAGCCTGTTCGGCTTCGGCCAATTTGGCGCGTTCTTTCTCGATGACTTCGGCTGGCGCCTTGTCAACGAACCCGGCGTTGGACAACTTGCCACCCACGCGCTGCACTTCGCCTTGCAGGCGCTGGATTTCCTTGTCCAGACGCGCAAGCTCGGCACCTTTGTCGATCAGGCCGGCCATCGGCACCAGCACTTCCAGCTCGCCGACCAGTGCGGTAGCGGACAGTGGTGCTTCTTCGTCAGCAGCGAGTACGGTGATCGATTCGAGGCGCGCCAGCTTTTTCAGCAACGCTTCGTTCTCGGTCAGGCGACGCTGATCCTCGGCGCTGACGTTTTTCAGGAACAGCGGCAGCGGTTTGCCCGGGCCGATGTTCATTTCGCCACGGATGTTACGCGTGCCGAGCATCAGGCCCTTGAGCCATTCGATGTCGTCTTCGGCCGCCTGATCAATGCGTGTTTCATTGGCCACCGGCCAAGGTTGCAGCATGATCGTCTTGCCTTCGATACCGGCCAGCGGCGCGATGCGCTGCCAGATTTCTTCGGTGATGAACGGCATGAACGGGTGCGCCAGACGCAGGGCGACTTCCAGTACGCGAACCAGGGTACGGCGAGTGCCGCGCTGACGTTCGACCGGTGCGTTTTCGTCCCACAGCACTGGCTTGGACAGTTCCAGGTACCAGTCGCAGTACTGGTTCCAGATGAACTCGTAAAGTGCTTGTGCGGCCAGGTCGAAACGGAACTGGTCGAGTTGACGGGTCACTTCGGCTTCGGTGCGTTGCAGTTGCGAAATGATCCAGCGGTCCGCCAGGGACAGCTCGTAGGCTTCGCCGTTCTGGCCGCAGTCTTCGCCCTTGTCCAGCACGTAGCGCGCCGCGTTCCAGATCTTGTTGCAGAAGTTGCGATAGCCTTCGACGCGGCCCATGTCGAACTTGATGTCGCGACCGGTGGACGCCAGCGAGCAGAAGGTGAAGCGCAGGGCGTCGGTGCCGTAGCTGGCGATGCCTTCGGCGAATTCGTCGCGGGTCTGTTTCTCGATCTTTTTCGCCAGCTTCGGCTGCATCATGCCGGAGGTGCGTTTCTGCACCAGGGCTTCGAGCTCGATACCGTCGATGATGTCCAGCGGGTCCAGGACGTTGCCCTTGGACTTGGACATCTTCTGGCCCTGGCCATCGCGTACCAGGCCGTGAACGTACACAGTCTTGAACGGAACCTGCGGCGTGCCGTCTTCGTTTTTCACCAAATGCATGGTGAGCATGATCATCCGGGCAACCCAGAAGAAAATGATGTCGAAGCCGGTGACCAGTACGTCGGTGGAGTGGAATTTCTTCAGGAATTCGGTCTTCTCCGGCCAGCCGAGGGTGGAGAAGGTCCACAGGCCCGAGCTGAACCAGGTGTCGAGAACGTCATTGTCCTGTTGCAGGGCAACGTCCGGGCCGAGGTTGTGCTTGGCGCGCACTTCGGCTTCGTCGCGGCCTACATAGACCTTGCCAGACTCGTCGTACCAGGCCGGAATCCGGTGACCCCACCACAGCTGACGGCTGATGCACCAGTCCTGGATGTCGCGCATCCACGAGAAGTACATGTTTTCGTATTGCTTGGGCACGAACTGGATACGGCCGTCTTCAACGGCGGCAATCGCAGGCTCGGCCAATGGTTTGGTCGACACGTACCACTGGTCGGTCAGCCATGGTTCGATGATGGTGCCGGAGCGGTCACCTTTCGGCACTTTCAGGGCGTGATCGTCGACGCTGACCAGCAGGCCGGCGGCGTCGAACGCGGCCACGATCTGCTTGCGCGCTTCGAAACGGTCGAGACCGGCGTATTCGGCCGGGATCTTGCCGTCGATGGTTTCGTTCAGCGTGCCGTCGAGGTTGAACACCTGGCAAGCCGGCAGGACTGCAGCGTTCTTGTCGAAGATGTTCAGCAGCGGCAGGTTGTGGCGCTTGCCGACTTCGTAGTCGTTGAAATCGTGAGCCGGGGTGATTTTCACGCAGCCGGTGCCGAATTCAGGGTCGCAGTAGTCGTCGGCGATGATCGGGATGCGGCGGCCAACCAGTGGCAGCTCGACAAATTTGCCGATCAGGGCTTTGTAGCGTTCGTCGTTCGGGTTCACCGCGACGGCGGAGTCGCCGAGCATGGTTTCCGGGCGAGTGGTCGCGACGATCAGGAAGGCGTTGTCTTCAGCGGTTTTCGCGCCGTCAGCCAGCGGGTACTTCAGGTTCCACAGGAAACCTTTCTCGTCGTGGTTTTCCACTTCGAGGTCGGAAATCGCCGTGTGCAACTTGGTGTCCCAGTTGACCAGGCGCTTGCCGCGGTAGATCAGGCCGTCTTCATGCAGGCGCACGAAAGCTTCTTTAACCGCTTCCGAGAGGCCGTCGTCCATGGTGAAGCGCTCGCGGCTCCAGTCCACGGAGGAGCCGAGACGACGGATCTGACGGCTGATGTTGCCGCCGGACTCATCCTTCCATTCCCAGACTTTCTCGAGGAATTTCTCGCGGCCCAGGTCGTGGCGACTCTGGCCTTTGGCTTCGAGCTGACGCTCCACCAGCATCTGCGTAGCGATACCGGCGTGGTCGGTGCCCGGCTGCCACAGGGTGTTGCGACCCTGCATGCGGCGGAAACGGATCAGGGCGTCCATGATCGCGTTGTTGAAGCCGTGACCCATGTGCAGGCTGCCGGTGACGTTCGGCGGCGGGATCATGATGGTGTAGGACTCGCCCGCGCCTTGCGGGGCGAAGTAATTCTCTGACTCCCAGGTGTTGTACCAGGAAGTTTCAATGGCGTGCGGCTGGTAGGTCTTATCCATGCGCGGCGGGACCCTATTGGCATTTATTCAGGAAAAGCCGGCAAGTATAGCGGGGATGAGCGCATGCGCGTAGAGCGAGGTGACGGTGGGGGGTGAATAATTGTGATGATTTGGGGGGATGTTTTGCCCTTGCGGACGCCATCGTCGGAACGCCGAGTTCCGACGATGGCGAACTATCAGGCAACCCGATTCAGATCATTATGCCGCGTCTCCTTCAGGCACAGCACCGCAATCAGGCTCAGTACCGCCGCCCCGGACACATACCCGCCGACGTAACTCAAACCGCCCATTGCCACCAGTTTCTGCGCAAAGAACGGCGCCGCCGAAGCCCCGACAATACCCCCCAGGTTATAAGCCGCCGAAGCGCCGGTGTAGCGCACATGGGTGGGAAACAGCTCCGGCAACAGCGCGCCCATGGGTGCAAATGTCACACCCATCAGGAACAGTTCGATGCACAGGAACAACGCCACGCCCCAGGTCGAGCCCTGGGTCAGCAGTGGTTCCATGAGGAAACCGGACAGTACCGCCAGTACCCCACCGATCATCAACACCGGTTTGCGCCCGTAGCGGTCGCTGGCCCAGGCCGACAGCGGCGTGGCGGCAGCCATGAACAGGACGGCGAAGCACAGCAGGCCGAGGAAGGTTTCGCGGCTGTAGCCGAGGGTCGATACGCCGTAGCTCAGTGAGAATACGGTGGAAATGTAGAACAGCGCATAGCACACCACCATTGCACCGGCACCCAGCAATACGGGCACCCAGTACTGGCTGAACAACTCGACCAGGGGGAGTTTCACCCGTTCCTGGCGCGCCATGGCATTGGCGAACACTGGCGTCTCATGCAGCTTGAGGCGCACGTACAAGCCGACCATCACCAGCGCGGCGCTGAGCAGGAACGGAATGCGCCAGCCCCACGAGCGGAACTGCGCGTCGTCCAGCGTCATGGCCAGGGTCAGGAACAGACCGTTCGCCGCCAGAAAGCCGATGGACGGGCCGAGCTGCGGAAACATGCCGAACCACGCGCGTTTGCCCTTTGGCGCGTTTTCCGTCGCAAGCAATGCCGCGCCACCCCATTCGCCACCCAGCCCCAGGCCCTGGCCGAAGCGCAGCACGCAGAGCAGGATCGGCGCCCATGCTCCGATGCTGTCGTAGCCCGGCAATACGCCGATCAGCGTGGTACACACGCCCATCAGCAGCAGGGAGGCGACCAGGGTCGATTTGCGCCCGATACGGTCACCGAAGTGACCGAACAGCGCCGAGCCCAAGGGGCGAGCCAGGAAAGCGATGCCGAATGTGAGAAACGCCGAGAGCATCTGGGCGGTACCCGACGTCTGCGGAAAAAACACCGGGCCAATGACCAAAGCGGCGGCGGTGGCATAAACGTAGAAGTCGTAAAACTCGATGGCCGTGCCGATAAAGCTCGCAGTGGCCACGCGGGTGGCGGAGTTTGTCGGTTGAGCGGGTGCGGAATCGCTGTAAGTCGTGCTGGTCGTCATGCGGTTATCCCTGACTGTCATGTGCCCCGATGGAGCGAATTATTATGGTCGAGTACCCAGGGATGTGGGTGAGGGCGCGGTCGCTGTTCCAGGTAGGAACAGTCGGCGGTTGCTTGCGGATCTTGCAGGTGTCAGGCCGGAAATTGCGAGGTGCGGGGTAAGCACGGGGCCGGCGGGGCTTGGGTAAGCGGTTTGATTATAGGAAGGTGGCTAACGAATCAACAAGAGCAAAAAGATCGCAGCCTCGCTTCGCTCGAAAGCTCCTGCAGGGGAGCGCAATGCAGGCTGCGATCTTTTGATCTTTATCTATCGAACGTTGGCGATAGCAGGGGCGGAACTGGTCTGCCAGATCAGCACCTGGGTAACGCGATTGTCCTCGGTCTCCAGGATCTCCAGCCGATAGCGGCCGATCCTCAGGCAAACGGCGCTGTCGGGAATGGTCTCCAGCGCCTCGGTCACCAGACCGTTCAGGGTTTTCGGGCCGTCGCTGGGCAGGTGCCAGCCGAGGCTCTTGTTCAGCTCGCGGATTGACGCGGCGCCATCGATAAGCAGGCGCCCATCGGTTTGCGGGTGGATGTGCGGATTGTCCAGGCTGTGCTGGCTTTCGAATTCGCCGACGATTTCTTCGAGGATGTCTTCCAGGGTCACGATGCCCAGCACTTCACCGTACTCGTCGACCACCATGCCCAAGCGCCGCTGCTGTTTATGGAAATTGAGCAGTTGCAGTTGCAGCGGCGTGCTTTCCGGTACGAAGTAGGGTTCGTGGCTGGCGGCCAGCAGCGCTTCTTTGGTCAGGCTGGCGTCGGGCAGCAGATGCAGGATGTGCCGGGTGTTGAGCACGGCTTCGACCTGATTGATATCGCTATGGAATACCGGCAGGCGCGTGCGTCTGTTGTTGCGCAGTTGCTTGATGATCTCTTCGATGGAGTCGTCGAGGTTGATCCCGTCCACATCGCTGCGCGGCACCAGGATGTCATTGACCGTGATGTTGTCCAGCGCATGAATGCCCGAGAGTGCATGAGGGCGGTTTACCGGGTTTTCCGGGACGTCGTTGCGCTCGGTCGCAACCTCGTCCTCACTCTGTTGCACGACTTTGGCTTTGCGGGCGAACGGTCGCATCAGCAACTGGCTGATACCGTGCAGCAGCCAGGCGGCCGGGTAGATGATTCTCAGCGGCACGCGCAGCAGATTGTTACCCTGGGCCAGGATGGTCTCGGGGTAGCGGGCGGCGAGGGCGCGCGGCAGGTAATCGGCGAACACCAGCACCATGGCGCCAGCACCCAGGCAAGCAATCCATGGACCATTTTCGGCCCAGGTGAACAATGCCAGCAAGGTGCTGATGATCACCACCAGCGCACGGCAGAGGGTGTTGCAGAAGATCAGGCTGACCAGGGGGAAACTCAGTTTCGCCGGTGGTTTGTCGCTGGAGCGTGTGGCGATGCGCTGGGCCAGCAAATGCTGGTGCGCCGCTTCGATGGCAGTGAACAGCCCCGACCATAAGATCAGCAGGGCAATTACTGCAAGCATCGGCCCTATGGGCAAGTCGTCCATTTATGCGCCGCCCGTCAGATATGCAGGATGTATTCGCGAACCAGCTTGCTGCCGAAGTACGCCAGCATCAACAGGCAAAAACCGGCCAGGGTCCAGCGGATCGCCTTGTGCCCGCGCCAGCCGAGGCGGTTACGGCCCCAGAGCAGCACGCTGAAGACAATCCAGGCCACGCAGGCCAGCAAGGTTTTGTGCACCAGATGCTGGGCGAACAGGTTCTCGACAAACAGCCAGCCGGAGATCAGCGATAGCGACAGCAGTGTCCAGCCGGCCCAAAGGAAACCGAACAGCAGGCTTTCCATGGTTTGCAGCGGCGGAAAGTTCTTGATCAGGCCGGACGGGTGCTTGTGCTTGAGCTGGTGGTCTTGAAGCAGCAGTAGCAAGGCCTGGAATACCGCGATGGTGAACATGCCGTAGGCGAGGATCGACAGCAGGATGTGGGCGAGGATACCCGGTTCTTCGTCGATGACCTGTACGGTGCCGGCCGGGGTGAACTGCGCCAGCAGCGCGGTCAGGGCCCCCAGAGGAAACAGCAGCACCAGCAGGTTTTCCACCGGGATCCGCGAGCAGGCCAGCAGGGTCAGGGCAATGACCGCCGCCGCAATCAGGCTGGCGGCGCTGAAGAAATCCAGGCCCAGCCCCATCGGGGTTATAAGGTGGGTGACCAGGCTGGCGCCATGGGCCAGCACGGCAAGCACGCCGAGCAGAACCAGCAGGCGCTTGTCGGCCTTGGCCCTGGTGGCCAGGCGAGTGCCTTGATAGAGAGTCGCAGCGGCATACAAGCAGGCGGCGGCGAGTGTAGCAAGCAAGCTGGGTGACAAGGGGAGCATAAATCCTGTTAGGCAAGCCCGAAAGGTACTGAGTTTGGCATAGAACCCACATGGCACGAAAGACCGCACAAGCCTGACGGCGAGGTGTCCGCCGGGCGCAGTCTTCGCTATAATCCGCGACCTGCCCACGCCGCAGGCTCGCCGAGCACAGTTTTAGTCCGGTGCGGGCCGCCATTATCCCGGTCTACACAGGGCCTGAAAGGATCGCGCAATGTTTGAAAACTTAACCGACCGTCTCTCGCAGACGCTGCGCCATGTCACCGGCAAGGCCAAGCTGACCGAAGACAACATCAAAGACACCCTGCGCGAAGTGCGCATGGCGTTGCTCGAAGCCGACGTCGCCCTGCCGGTGGTCAAGGACTTCGTCAATTCGGTCAAGGAGCGCGCAGTCGGCACCGAGGTGTCGCGCAGCCTGACGCCGGGCCAGGCCTTTGTGAAGATCGTTCAGGCCGAGCTGGAAAGCCTGATGGGCGCGGCCAACGAAGACCTCAACCTGAGCGCCGTTCCGCCAGCGGTCATTCTGATGGCCGGTTTGCAGGGCGCGGGTAAAACCACCACCGCCGGCAAGCTCGCGCGCTTCCTTAAAGAACGCAAGAAGAAGTCTGTCATGGTCGTGTCCGCGGACGTTTACCGTCCGGCGGCGATCAAGCAGCTGGAAACCCTGGCCAACGACATCGGCGTGACCTTCTTCCCGTCGGATCTGAGCCAGAAGCCGGTCGACATCGCCAACGCGGCTATTAAAGAAGCAAAACTCAAATTCATCGATGTAGTCATCGTCGATACCGCCGGTCGCCTGCACATCGATGAAGAGATGATGGGTGAGATCAAGGCGCTGCACGCCGCGATCAACCCGGTCGAAACCCTGTTCGTGGTTGATGCCATGACTGGCCAGGACGCCGCCAACACGGCCAAGGCCTTCGGTGATGCGCTGCCGCTGACCGGCGTGATCCTGACCAAGGTCGACGGCGATGCCCGCGGCGGTGCTGCCCTGTCGGTGCGTGCCATTACCGGCAAGCCGATCAAGTTCATCGGTATGGGCGAGAAGAGCGAAGCGCTCGATCCGTTCCACCCTGAGCGTATCGCTTCGCGCATCCTCGGCATGGGCGACGTGCTCAGCCTGATCGAGCAGGCGGAAGCGACGCTCGACAAGGACAAGGCCGACAAGCTGGCCAAGAAGCTGAAAAAGGGCAAGGGCTTCGACCTCGAAGACTTCCGTGATCAGCTGCAGCAAATGAAGAACATGGGCGGCCTCGGCGGGCTCATGGACAAGCTGCCGAACATCGGTGGCGTGAACCTGGCGCAAATGGGCAATGCCCAGGGTGCGGCAGAGAAGCAGTTCAAACAGATGGAAGCCATCATCAATTCCATGACCCCGGCCGAGCGCCGCGACCCTGAGATGATCAGCGGTTCGCGCAAGCGCCGGATCGCCATGGGCTCCGGCACCCAGGTGCAGGACATCGGTCGCTTGATCAAGCAGCACAAGCAGATGCAGAAGATGATGAAGAAATTCTCCGCGAAAGGTGGAATGGCCAAGATGATGCGCGGCATGGGCGGTATGTTGCCCGGCGGCGGCATGCCAAAGATGTAAAGATGTAAAGAATCCGCGCCGGTCGTCGCACCGGCGCAGACCCCGCAAGGACGCGGGATCAACAGCAAACCCGCACTTGGCGGGAGCTGACCGGCCGTTTTCATTGACGGCTCTATATGCAAATCTGCACGGCATGCCATAGGCGCCGGAAAAAGTCATTTGCAAAAGTCCGGATATTCCTTAGAATATGCGGCCTTTCGGGCACCCATGCCCGCTGTGCATTTAGATTTGCAGCACCGACTACAGGAACGATGTTCACATGCTAACAATCCGTCTTGCCCTTGGCGGCTCCAAAAAGCGCCCGTTTTACCACCTGACCGTAACCGACTCCCGCAACCCGCGTGACGGTTCCCACAAAGAACAGGTTGGTTTCTTCAACCCTGTTGCTCGTGGTCAGGAAGTTCGTCTGTCCGTGAACCAAGAGCGCGTAGCCTACTGGCTGAGCGTTGGTGCACAACCTTCTGAGCGCGTTGCTCAGTTGTTGAAGGAATCTGCTAAGGCTGCGGCCTGAGCAATATGAACGCGACGCCAGCTGTTGCTGATGATTTGATCGTTATCGGCAAAATTTACTCGGTACACGGCGTTCGCGGCGAAGTGAAGGTGTATTCCTTTACTGATCCGATCAAGAACCTGCTGGACTACAAAACCTGGACGCTCAAGCGTGACGGCAATGTAAAGCAGGTAGAGCTGGTCAGCGGACGCGGGAACGACAAGTTCCTGGTCGCAAAGCTCAAGGGTCTCGATGATCGTGAAGAAGCTCGTCTTCTGGCCGGTTATGAGATCTGCGTGCCGCGCAACCTGTTCCCTGAACTGACCGACGGCGAGTACTACTGGTACCAGCTGGAAGGTCTCAAGGTCATCGACACCCTCGGGCAACTGTTCGGGAAGATCGATCACCTGCTGGAGACCGGCTCGAATGATGTAATGGTGGTCAAGCCTTGCGCTGGCAGCCTGGATGATCGCGAACGCCTGTTGCCCTATACGGAGCAATGCGTGTTGGCCATCGACCTGGCCGCAGGCGAGATGAAGGTGGATTGGGATGCGGACTTCTAAGCGTGGCTAACTTGCGCGTAGAAGTGATCAGTTTGTTTCCCGAGATGTTCTCCGCCATCAGCGAGTACGGCATCACCAGTCGTGCGGTGAAACAGGGGCTCTTGCAGCTGACCTGTTGGAATCCGCGAGACTACACGACGGATCGACATCACACTGTGGACGATCGCCCGTTTGGCGGTGGTCCGGGCATGGTGATGAAGATCAAGCCCCTGGAAGATGCTCTGGTTCAGGCCAAGGCAGCAGCCGGGGAGGCGGCGAAGGTAATTTACCTGTCCCCCCAAGGCCGTCAACTGACTCAGTCGGCGGTACGCGAGTTGGCGAATCTGGATGCATTGATCCTGATTGCCGGCCGCTATGAAGGCATTGACGAGCGTTTTATTGATGCTCATGTCGATGAAGAGTGGTCGATTGGCGACTATGTACTGTCTGGCGGCGAGCTGCCGGCGATGGTCCTGATCGATGCGGTTACACGACTGCTGCCTGGAGCTTTAGGGCATGCGGACTCCGCCGAGGAAGATTCCTTTACGGATGGTTTGCTGGATTGCCCGCACTACACCCGACCGGAGGTGTATGCGGATCAGCGTGTTCCCGACGTATTGCTAAGTGGCAATCACGCGCACATCCGGCGTTGGCGTTTACAGCAGTCCCTTGGTCGGACCTATGAACGACGCGCCGATCTTCTGGAAAGCCGCTCGCTTTCTGGAGAAGAGAAGAAGCTGCTCGAGGAATACATCCGCGAGCGGGACGATAGTTAACAACGTATCGATGGTAGATCCGACGATTTACCTTAGGAGCACAGCATGACTAACAAAATCATCCTTGCACTCGAAGCAGAGCAGATGACCAAAGAGATCCCTACCTTTGCCCCGGGCGACACCATTGTCGTTCAGGTGAAAGTGAAGGAAGGCGACCGTTCGCGTCTGCAAGCGTTCGAAGGCGTAGTTATCGCCAAGCGTAACCGCGGCGTAAACAGTGCATTCACCGTTCGTAAAATCTCCAACGGTGTTGGCGTAGAGCGTACTTTCCAGACCTACAGCCCGCAAATCGACAGCATGGCCGTTAAACGTCGCGGTGACGTACGTAAAGCCAAGCTGTACTACCTGCGTGACCTGTCCGGTAAAGCAGCTCGCATCAAGGAAAAACTGGCTTAAGTCCAGCTTCCGATGCAGAAAAAAAGCAGCCTGCGGGCTGCTTTTTTGTTGCCCGCAATTTATCTTCGTTGGCCGTATTAGCGGTCCCTCCTGAGCCTTTATGCCAGCCATCGAACATCCATTGATAGACCAGTTCCTCGACGCCCAGTGGCTGGAAAAAGGTCTGTCCGACAACACCCGCGACGCCTACCGCAGCGATCTGGCCCTGTTCAATGGCTGGTTGCAGGAAAAAGGGCTGGAGTTGATCAACGCCGGGCGCGAATTGATCCTTGATCACCTCGCCTGGCGCCTGGAGCAAAACTACAAGCCTCGCTCGACCGCACGATTTCTTTCCGGTGTGCGTGGGTTCTATCGCTATCTGCTGCGGGAAAAACTCATCGCCGTCGATCCTACCCTTCGCATCGACATGCCGCAGTTGGGCAGGCCGCTGCCCAAATCCCTGTCAGAAGCCGATGTGGAGGCGTTGTTGAAGGCGCCGGACCTGAGCGAAGCCATAGGCCAGCGCGATCGCGCCATGCTGGAAGTCCTTTACGCCTGTGGCCTGCGGGTGACGGAGTTGATCAGCCTGACGCTGGAGCAGGTCAACCTGCGCCAGGGTGTGCTGCGCGTGATGGGTAAGGGCAGCAAGGAGCGACTGGTGCCGATGGGCGAGGAGGCGATCGTTTGGGTCGAGCGCTACCTGCGCGATGCCCGCGTTGAATTGCTCGGTGGACGCCCCAGCGATGTGTTGTTCCCCAGCCAGCGCGGCGAGCAGATGACCCGCCAGACTTTCTGGCACCGAATCAAGCATCAGGCCAAAGTCGCCGGGATTGGCAAGTCGCTGTCGCCGCATACCTTGCGCCATGCCTTCGCCACGCACCTGCTCAATCACGGGGCGGACCTGCGGGTGGTGCAGATGCTGCTCGGCCACAGTGATTTGTCGACCACCCAGATCTATACCCATGTGGCCCGGGCACGATTGCAGGACCTGCATGCCAAACACCACCCGCGCGGCTAGCACGGTTACCGAAATTGAAATGCTGACCTGTGGCTAGGGGGTTTACCCCCGTTCGGCTGCGCAGCAGTCGTAAACCGGTACTCACGGAGCAACTCATTTAACCCGGTGGTAGATTTCGGGGTTGCTTCGCAACCCAACGGGGGTAAACCCCCTCGCCACAATAATGGGTGTCAGTTAGCAAAGTGGTGTCTTTGTTACCCGCATTCGGCCACACCGGCCTTATGTGGTAGGCTTGAGCGGTTTGCACGATGGGCGGTTATGACCCGGTGTTTCGGCACGGGCGTTCTGGTCGTCCCATATGTTCGCCTTCAGGAGTTCTCATGCGTCTGACCCAGATTTTCGCCGCCGCAGCCATTGCGTTGGTCAGCACCTTTGCCGTCGCCGACAACGCGGCCGACAAAGCCATCCGTAAAAGCCTGGAAAACCTCCAGCTCGAAGTGCCGGTCGAAACCATTACCGCCAGCCCGCTGCCGGGCCTGTACGAAGTCAAGCTCAAGGGCAGCCGCGTGCTTTACGCCAGCGCCGATGGCCAATACGTGGTTCAGGGCTATATGTTCCAGCTCAAGGACGGTAAGCCGGTCAACCTGACCGAGAAGACCGAGCGCCTGGGCATCTCCAAGCTGATCAACGACATCCCGGTTGCTGAAACCGTGGTGTACCCGGCGATTGGCGAAACCAAATCGCACATCACCGTATTTACCGACACCACTTGCCCGTACTGCCACAAGCTGCACGCCGAAGTGCCCGAGCTGAACAAGCGCGGCATCGAAGTGCGCTATGTGGCGTTCCCGCGCCAGGGCCTGGGCTCGCCGGGTGACGAACAGTTGCAAGCGGTCTGGTGCTCGAAAGACAAGAAAGCCGCCATGGACAAAATGGTCGATGGCAAGGAAATCAAGGCCGCCAAGTGCGATAACCCGGTTTCCAAGCAGTTCGCCATTGGTCAGTCGATCGGCGTGAACGGCACACCGGCCATCGTTTTGGCCGACGGTCAGGTCATTCCGGGCTACCAGCCGGCGCCACAAGTCGCCAAACTGGCGCTGGGTGCGAAATAATTTCGCATCGTCACGGGTAACCGTTGGCGATCATGGTCCGGTGTCAGTTTTGCCGGGCCATCAATAGAGAGCCGCGAACATGCGGCTGTTTTCACGGCCGGCCTCGAGTCGGCCGTTTTATGGGGAGTTCACAGTGAAACCGGTCAAAGTAGGCATCTGTGGGTTAGGGACCGTCGGTGGCGGTACCTTCAACGTACTTCAGCGCAACGCCGAGGAAATTGCTCGTCGTGCCGGGCGTGGGATCGAAGTGGCGCAAATTGCCATTCGCACGCCAAAGCCTCAGTTCCAAACGACCGGTATTGCGATTACCACCGATGTCTTCGAAGTGGCCACGAACCCTGAGATCGACATCGTTATAGAGCTGATGGGCGGCTACACCGTTGCCCGCGAGCTGGTACTCAAGGCCATCGAGAATGGCAAGCATGTGGTCACCGCGAACAAGGCATTGATTGCCGTTCACGGTAATGAAATTTTCGCCAAGGCCCGCGAGAAAGGCGTGATTGTCGCGTTCGAAGCGGCAGTGGCCGGTGGCATCCCGGTGATCAAGGCGATTCGCGAAGGCCTCTCGGCTAACCGTATCAACTGGGTAGCGGGCATCATCAACGGCACCGGCAACTTCATTCTCACAGAAATGCGTGAGAAGGGCCGTACCTTTGAAGACGTGCTGGGCGAAGCCCAGGCTTTGGGTTACGCCGAAGCCGATCCGACTTTCGACGTCGAAGGCATCGACGCAGCCCACAAGCTGACGATCCTCGCTTCCATCGCTTTCGGCATTCCGCTGCAGTTCGACAAGGCCTACACCGAAGGCATCACCAAGCTGACCACGGCTGACGTGAACTACGCCGAAGCCCTGGGCTATCGCATCAAGCACCTCGGCGTGGCCCGCAGCACTGCAGCCGGTATCGAGCTACGCGTGCACCCGACGCTGATCCCGGCCGATCGCCTGATCGCCAACGTCAACGGCGTGATGAACGCGGTAATGGTCAACGGTGACGCTGCCGGCTCGACCCTGTTCTACGGCGCTGGCGCCGGCATGGAACCGACCGCTTCGTCGGTCATCGCCGATCTGGTGGACGTGGTTCGCGCCATGACTTCCGATCCGGAAAACCGTGTACCGCACCTGGCTTTCCAGCCGGATTCGCTGTCGGCTCACCCGATCCTGCCGATCGAAGCCTGCGAAAGTGCTTACTACTTGCGCATCCAGGCCAAGGACCATCCTGGCGTGCTGGCCCAGGTCGCGAGCATCCTGTCGGAGCGCGGTATCAACATCGAATCGATCATGCAGAAAGAGGCCGAGGAACACGACGGTCTGGTGCCGATGATCCTGCTGACCCACCGTGTGGTGGAGCAGCGCATCAACGATGCGATCGCCGCCCTGGAAGCCCTGGCGGGGGTAGTCGGTCCGGTCGTACGTATCCGCGTCGAGCACTTGAACTAAATAATAACAGCGGCGAGCTGTAAGCCCCCAAGCGGCAAGTTGAAGGCAGTTCAGCTTTAACTTGTCGCCAATAGCTTGAAGCTCAAAGCTAAAACCGAAGGTTTGCCCCTATGCGCTACATCAGTACCCGCGGCCAGGCACCGGCCCTGAATTTCGAAGACGTCCTGCTGGCAGGTCTTGCCACCGACGGCGGTCTGTACGTCCCGGAAAACCTGCCACGTTTCACCCAGGAAGAAATCGCTTCCTGGGCCGGCCTGCCTTATCACGAGCTGGCCTTCCGAGTGATGCGCCCGTTTGTTACCGGCAGCATTCCCGATGCCGATTTCAAGAAGATTCTCGAAGAAACATACGGCGTGTTCGCCCACAGCTCCGTGGCCCCACTGCGTCAGTTGAACGGCAACGAATGGGTACTGGAGCTGTTCCACGGCCCGACCCTGGCGTTCAAGGACTTCGCCCTGCAACTGCTGGGTCGCCTGCTCGATTACGTGCTGGAAAAGCGCGGCGAGCGCGTGGTGATTGTCGGTGCCACTTCCGGTGATACCGGCTCGGCTGCCATCGAAGGTTGCAAGCACTGCGAAAACGTCGACATCTTCATCCTGCATCCGCACAACCGTGTGTCCGAAGTGCAGCGTCGGCAGATGACCACCCTCTTCGGTGAGAACATCCACAACATCGCCATCGAAGGTAACTTCGATGACTGCCAGGAAATGGTCAAGGCGAGCTTCGCCGACCAGGGCTTCCTCAAGGGTACTCGCCTGGTGGCGGTGAACTCGATCAACTGGGCGCGGATCATGGCCCAGATCGTTTACTACTTCCACGCCGCCCTGCAGTTGGGAGGCCCGGCGCGTTCGGTGTCGTTCTCGGTACCGACCGGCAACTTCGGCGACATCTTCGCCGGTTACCTGGCACGCAACATGGGCCTGCCGATCAACCAGTTGATCGTCGCCACCAACCGCAACGACATCCTGCACCGCTTCATGAGCGGCAACCAGTACGTCAAGGAAACCCTGCACGCCACGCTGTCGCCATCCATGGACATCATGGTGTCGTCGAACTTCGAACGCCTGCTGTTCGACCTGCACGGTCGCAATGGCGCGGCCATTGCCGGCCTGATGGATTCGTTCAAGCAGGGTGGCGGCTTCAGCGTCGAACAGGAACGCTGGACCGAAGCCCGCAAGCTGTTTGACTCTCTGGCCGTGGATGATGCGCAGACCTGCGAAACCATCGCCGAGGTCTACGAGCAAACCGGCGAGGTGTTGGACCCGCACACGGCCATCGGCGTCAGGGCGGCACGGGAATGCCGTCGTAGCCTGGATATTCCTATGGTGGTCCTGGGCACGGCGCATCCGGTCAAGTTCCCCGACGCGGTGGAAAAAGCCGGTGTAGGAAAAGCGCTACAACTGCCTGCACATCTTTCTGATTTGTTTGAGCGTGATGAGCGTTGCACCGTGTTGCCAAACGACCTGAAGGCCGTGCAGGCCTTTGTCAGTCAGCATGGCAACCGCGGCAAGCCTTTGTAACAGGCTGATACTGTCACATTTTGAAGCCCGTCTACTGACGGGCTTTTTTGTTCCAGCATGCATACTTGTCATGTTTCGCCCATGAAGGAGAGGCGAGTGAATCACGAAGGACGGGGTAATGCTGGTTTCAAAAGGGTTCAAATCTGCCGCGCGCTGGCTGTTGTTAATGGCTGTTCTCGGGGCAGGGCAATGGGCGGTGGCGGCACAGTCGGGCAAGCCCCGTGCGTCAGATACCGGTACCTTGATCAAACTGGATGCACGGGAGCGGCAATGGCTTGCCGAGCATCCACGAGTGGTTGTCGCGTCTAAGCAGTATCCACGTTACCTGTTCAGGGACGCGGAGGGTCGGTGGAGTGGCTTCAACTACGATGTTCTTCAGCGCATCAGCGCCATGACGGGTCTGCAATTTGTCTATGACGAGTCGTTTTCCACCGGCCAGTTGCTGGCCAGGCTGGAAAACGGTGCGGCTGACATGAGCACGATCCTGTCAATGAATGATGAGCGTAAGGCACTCCTGGACTTCAGTCACGCCTTTGGCGGCGCAGCCTGGGTATTCGTCGGTCGTGCGCAGGCGCCTGTGGTGGAGTCGCTGGAACAACTGAAAAAAAGGGTGCTGGTGCTACCCAGCCAACATGCCCTGGAGCCCATCATTCGCCGTGACTTTCCGTCCATCGAGGTGCGTACGGTGAAAACCTACGCCGAGGCGAGGGCATGGGTCGAAAGCGGCGAGGCCTACGCCACTATCGAAAACGAAATCACCGCCCGGCTCTACCCGCCGGGCCAGCTCCAGGTCGGCCATGCAGTGGAAGGCACCTGGGCCGGTGATTATCTGGCGGTACGCAAGGGGCAGCCGCAGTTGTTGAGCATTCTCAACAAGGCGCTGGAAGCGTTCCCGCCCGCCGAGTTACGCGCGATACGGCATAAATGGTTCGAGACCCTGGCTCCTGCGCCACGACCCTCGACCTGGCAGCGGCTGAACCGGGAAAGTGGTTGGGGGCTGTTGCTGGTCAGTGTGCTCGCTGTGCTGTTGCTGCTGTGGAGCCGGCGGCGTGCGGTACTGGCGCGCCAGCGTCCGAGCGCCGAGAAAAAACTGCGCGATAAACTCGCCTTTCAGAATGCATTGATAGATGCCATGCCCGACCCGATGTTCGTCCGGGATCTGCAGGGGCGCCTGGTCATGTGCAACAAAAGTTATGAGGATGTTTTATCGACCCGCTTCGATCTGATTCAGGGGCGTCAGTTGACCGAAGTCGACGTCATGCCCAGGCACACCGCTGAACTGCTGCATAGCGAACTCATGGCTCAGTTGGCTGCACGCAGGGCGCGCTTCTGCGAGCGTCAATTGATGTTCAAGGATGGCATGAGGAACATCTATCAATGGTCGGTGCCGTTTTACAGCGCGGACGGGCAGTTGCGGGGATTGTTGGGAGGCTGGGCCGACATTGGTCAAAGGAGCCGACAGAGCTGATGCCGGCGTTTTTTCTCTGTCATGTTTGCCGTGCATGCTCTGGGGATGTGACGTACAGGTGCGCCTGCGCCCAGTATCCAGAACTTTCTTCTTGCGCTGGTGGTCATTTACTTTAGACACACCCCAGGCATGTTGTTTTCGAACTATTGAGTGGTGATCGGGATGGAAAGTATCAGCCTGTTGCTCGGCGAGGCGCTGAGCCCTTATCAAGTCATATTGACCCCGTCCGGTATCCATGGCGAATGCAGGGTCAGCCTGAAGAATGCACTCGGCGCCATCGTGGTGGAGCGGGAATTCAATCAGGCGCAGTTGAGTGACAAGCGTCTTTTGACCGATGTGGTCGATGGATTGCACCGCGACGTGCTGATCGCTGAAGGACGCCTGGAGCCCTGTGTTATCGCGGCGTTGCGTAATGCAGCCCAAGACAAGCTGCTGGCCAGCCGCAACTGAATCGATGTTTGCGGGAACCTTCCTGCGCGCAGGTCAGTCAGACCTTGTAACGGCAGGATCAAGCATTGTGCTCCGATGCTTGGCGCCTGCTGCTACTGGTCTTTAAGGCCAAGTTTGACCCCGGGTCGTCTCCCCACTTCTCGGGGTTTCTTTTGCCTGCGATTTGTCATGGCTGGAGCTTGTTGTCGAAAAACTCCGCCAGATCAGATGGCGCCGTCTTTGCGCAACTGGGCGATCTGCGACGCGTCATAGCCAAGTTCCTGTAGCACCAGTGCATTGTGCTCACCCAGTTGTGGCCCGACCCATTCGCATTCACCGGGAGTCTCTGAGAGTTTCGGTACGATTCCCGGCATCTTGAAGTCTTTGCCATCCGGCAGCTTGGCCTGCAGGAACATCTCCCGCGCCAGGTACTGCGGATCACTGAACATGTCTTCGGCGCTGAATATCCGGCTGGCGGGCACGTCAGCCTGGTTGAGCAGCGCCAGCACCTGGTCCAGCGGCAATGAATTGACCCAGCGATCGATGACCCCATAGATCTCGTCGCGACGGCTGTCGCGGCCATCGTTGCTGGCAAGTTGAGGATCGTCGGCCAGGTCCTCCCGACCGATGATCAGCATGAAGCGTTTGAAGATCGCATCGCCATTGGCGCCGATCTGCACGTGCTTGCCATCTGCGCTGGTGTGGATAGAAGAGGGGGTGATGCCCGGCATGATGTTACCGGTGCGTTCGCGGATGAAACCGAACACATCGAACTCCGGGACCATGCTTTCCATCATGGCGAAAATCGCTTCGTACAGCGCCACGTCCACCACTTGCCCCTGTCCACCGTTGACCTCGCGATGACGTAGGGCCATCAAGGCACCAATCACGCCCCAGAGCGCGGCAATCGAATCGCCGATGGAAATTCCGGTGCGCACCGGCGGCCGGTCTTCGAACCCGGTGATGTAGCGCAGGCCACCCATGGATTCACCCACCGCACCGAAACCGGGCTGATCTTTCATCGGGCCAGTCTGGCCGAAGCCCGATAGTCGCACCATCACCAGCTTCGGATTGAGTGCATGCAGCACGTCCCAGCCCAGGCCAAGTTTTTCCAGGACGCCAGGGCGAAAGTTCTCGATCAGGATGTCCGCTTCGCCAAGCAGTTTTTTCAGAATGGCCAGGCCGTCAGGATGCTTGAGGTTGAGCGTCAGGGACTTCTTGTTGCGTGCCTGAACGAACCACCACAAAGAGGTGCCTTCATAGAGTTTGCGCCATTTACGCAGCGGGTCGCCGCCGTCCGGGGACTCGATCTTGATCACTTCGGCACCGAACTCGGCGCAGATTCGTGAGGCAAAGGGGCCGGCAATCAAGGTGCCCAATTCGATGACTTTCAGACCGCAAAGCGGTTTGGAGGTGAGCGGCATACGAAATCCTGTAGGACAAAGGCTTAGCGAATACTGCGTTTTAACATAGCCGACTGTCAGACGCTCCCGCTTGATCGCCTTCGATTCGTGGAATGCCCGTCGCATCGGTTAGACTTGCCGCCTTTCCTCGTATCAAGAAGCCCGTTCATGGCCCAGCCGTCCACGACCTACAAGTTTGAACTGAACCTCACCGACCTTGACCGCAGCGTCTATGAGAGCGTCAAACAGACCATCGCCCGCCACCCTTCGGAAACCGAAGAGCGCATGACCGTGCGCCTGCTGGCCTACGCCCTCTGGTACAACGAGCAGTTGTCGTTCGGCCGCGGTCTGTCAGAAGTGGACGAGCCGGCCCTGTGGGAAAAAAGCCTGGATGACCGCGTGCTGCACTGGATCGAAGTAGGCCAGCCTGACGCCGAGCGCCTGACCTGGTGTTCGCGTCGCACTGAACGCACCAGCCTGCTGGCCTATGGCAGCCTGCGCGTCTGGGAAGGCAAAGTAGTTCCGGCAGTAAAGAATCTGAAAAACGTCAACATTGCCGCTGTGCCTCAGGAAGTCCTGGAGACCCTGGCCAAAGACATGCCGCGCGTGATCAAGTGGGATGTGATGATCAGCGAAGGGACGATTTTCGTCACCGACGACCGTGGTCAGCACGAAGTCCAGTTGCAGTGGCTGGCCGGTGAGCGCGGCTGATTTTTCGCCGTTGCACAGCGTCATCCGGTTTTATCCTACGTATTGAAGAGAAGCACCTGTCACCCCATGCGCATTGAACCTCGCCAGCTGCCCGACACCCTGCCATTTCTCGGTGATATTCCGCCGCTGTTGACCCGCCTGTACGCAGCGCGGGGCGTGCAATCGGAGGCTGAGCTGGACAAGAGCCTGGCGCGGCTGATTCCGTTCCAGCAGCTCAAGGGCATCGATGCCGCCGTGGACTTGTTGGTGACGGCACTCGAGCAGCGCCAACGGATTCTGATTGTCGGCGACTTTGACGCCGATGGCGCAACGGCCAGTACCGTGGGTACGTTGGGCCTGCGTCTGCTGGGTGCGGCGCATGTCGATTACCTGGTGCCCAATCGCTTCGATTACGGCTATGGCCTGACCCCGGAAATCGTCGAGGTTGCGCTGACCCGCGATCCGCAATTGCTGATCACCGTGGACAACGGCATCTCCAGCGTCGAAGGCGTGGCGGCGGCGAAAAAAGCCGGGCTCAAGGTGCTCGTCACCGATCACCACTTGCCCGGTGATGAACTGCCGCTGGCCGATGCCATCGTCAACCCGAACCAGCCCGGTTGCGCTTTCCCGAGCAAGGCTCTGGCCGGCGTCGGGGTGATTTTCTATGTACTGATGGCCCTGCGTGCGCGGTTGCGCGAGTTGGGTTGGTACGTGAGCAAACCACAGCCGAATATCGGTGAACTGCTGGATCTGGTGGCGCTGGGCAGCGTCGCCGACGTGGTGCCGCTGGATGCCAACAACCGGATCCTGGTGCATCAGGGCCTGGAGCGGATTCGCGCCGGGCGCGCCCGGCCGGGTATCAAGGCGATTCTTGAAGTGGCCAAGCGTGATCACGCGCGAATCACCTCCACCGACCTGGGTTTCATTGTCGGCCCGCGCCTGAACGCGGCGGGGCGTCTGGATGACATGAGCCTAGGCATCGAGTGTCTGCTGACCGACGATGCGGCGACCGCCGGTGAAATGGCGGCACAGCTGGACGGCATGAACCAGGACCGCAAATCCATCGAGCAGGGCATGCAGCGTGAAGCGCTGGCGCAGCTCAAGGATTTGCCGGTGGAATCGATGCCGTTCGGTTTGTGCCTGTTCGATCCCGAGTGGCACCAGGGTGTCATCGGCATCCTCGCCTCGCGTATGAAAGAACGGTATTTCCGTCCGACCATCGCCTTTGCCGATGCTGGTGATGGCCTGCTCAAGGGGTCGGGGCGCTCGGTCCAGGGGTTTCATATTCGCGACGCCCTGAGCGTGGTTGCGGCACAACATCCAGATCTGATCACCAAGTACGGTGGCCATGCGATGGCCGCCGGGCTGACGCTGCGGCAAGAGAATTTTCCGTTGTTCGCCGAGGCCTTTGACGCCGAGGTGCGCCGGCAACTGCGCGAAGAAGACCTGACCGGGCGCCTGCTGTCTGACGGCACCCTGGCGGTGGAGGAGTTTCACCTGGAGCTGGCCCGCGCCCTGCGCCACGCCGGCCCGTGGGGGCAGCACTTCCCCGAGCCGCTGTTTCACGGGGTGTTTCAGTTGGTCGAGCAGCGTGTCGTCGGCGAGCGCCATCTCAAAGTCGTGCTGCGCAGCGAATGCGGTTCGGTGAAGCTCGATGGCATCGCTTTCGGTATCGACCGCGATATCTGGCCGAATCCGACGATCAAGTGGGTGGAACTGGCCTACAAGCTCGACCTGAATGAGTTTCGTGGCAATGAGACGGTGCAGTTGATGATTGCCCACATCGAACCTCGATAGGCCGCTGCACACCTTTTGTGGCGAGGGGGCTTGCCACAAGATCTGAGCTTGAAGAGTTGTTTCAATTCTTGAACCCTCCCACAACCCCGGTTGTCGACTAGGCTCTAATCACTGCTTGATTGGCCTTGTGACGTCTTGTCGAATTTTTTGCCCGCGGGGGCGGGTGTTGTACCTCTTTCCTGTCACTCGTCGACTATTCAAACAGAACCTGGAGCCTGCCCACTGATACGAGAGGTGCCCCATGAGTCTGCTGCTTGAACCCTATACCCTTCGCCAATTGACCCTGCTTAACCGCATCGCGGTATCACCGATGTGCCAGTATTCCAGTGTCGACGGCCTGGCCAATGACTGGCACCTGGTCCATCTCGGCAGCCGTGCGGTCGGCGGGGCCGGGCTGGTATTTACCGAAGCCACGGCGGTCACCGCCGACGGGCGCATTACCGCCCAGGACCTCGGCCTGTGGAATGATGAACAGATCGAACCCTTGCAGCGCATCACCCGCTTCATCGCCGCTCAGGGCGCTGTAGCCGGCATTCAACTGGCGCATGCCGGGCGCAAGGCCAGCACCTATCGGCCGTGGCTGGGCAAGCATGGCAGTGTGAAGCCGGATGAGGGCGGCTGGACTCCAGTCGGTCCGTCCCCGATAGCGTTCGACCCGCAGCACACCCAACCGCGCAAACTGGATGAAGGCGAGATCGCCGAGGTGGTTCAAGCCTTTGTCGATTCCGCCAGGCGCGCCCTGACCGCAGGTTTCAAAGTGGTCGAAGTCCACGCTGCCCATGGGTACCTGCTGCATCAGTTTCTTTCACCGTTGAGTAATCAGCGGCGTGACCAATACGGTGGCTCGTTCGAAAATCGCATTCGGCTGGTGCTGGAGGTGACCGCAGCGGTGCGTGCGGTGTGGCCTGAGGAGTTGCCGGTGTTCGTTCGTGTCTCGGCCACCGACTGGGTAGAGGATGGCTGGAACCCGGATGAAACCGTGGAACTGGCCCGTCGTCTGAAAGATCTCGGCGTGGACCTGATCGACGTCTCGTCGGGCGGGACGGCGGCAAATGCCGAAATCCCCATAGGGCCCGGTTACCAGACCCGCTTCGCCGAGCGTGTGCGCAAGGAGTCAGGCATCGCCACCGGCACGGTCGGCATGATCACCGAGCCGGCCCAGGCCGAGCATATTTTGCGCACCTGCCAGGCGGATATCATCTTCCTGGCTCGAGAGTTGTTACGCGATCCATATTGGGCATTGCACGCGGACGATGATCTGGGTGGGCGCAAGGCCGTCTGGCCGGCGCAATATCAGCGGGCGACCCATCGTGAGCAGCCTATTCACGAGTCAGACCTGCGCGACTGAAGTTGGTAAATCGAAAAAGCCCCTGAATCGTGAGGTTCAGGGGCTTTCGTTTATTCCAATGATCAATCAGGCCGCTTCGATCTTGCTGCGGTTCTGTTCGACCTTGTTCAGGTAGTCCTTGAGCTTGTCCTGCTCCGCTGCCGTGGTGAATAACCCGAGCTTGCTACGGCGCCACAGGATGTCGTGGGCGCTGCTTGCCCACTCTTCACTGCACAGGTAATCGATTTCGCGGGTGTAGAGACCGCCGCCGATGTGCTCGCCCAGGTCGCCGAGGTCTTGTACGCCTTCGAGCATGCGCCAGGTGCGGCTGCCGTAGGTGGTGGCCCAGCGGCGGGCGATTTCCGTCGGGACCCAGTCGAACCGGTCACGGATGCGCGAGCTCAAGGCCTGCGGGGTGGTCATGTCTTCACCGCCCGGCAGTGTGGCAGTAGCGGTCCAGCTAGGCTGCATGTGCTTGAAGTACGGAGCCAGTTGCGCCAGCGCCGACTCGGCCAGCTTGCGGTAGGTGGTCAGCTTGCCACCGAATACCGACAGCAACGGCGCTTCTTCGTCAGAACCCGACAGCGCCAGGGTGTAATCGCGGGTGACCGCTGACGGGTTGTCGGACTCGTCATTGCACAGCGGCCGCACGCCGGAATAGCTGTGCAGGATGTCTTCGCGACCGATCTGTTTTTTGAAGTGGGCATTGACCACATTCAACAGGTATTCGGTTTCGCCGTCCGTGATGGCCACCTTCGCCGGATCGCCGGTGTACTCGCGGTCGGTGGTACCGATCAGGGTGAAATGATTCAGGTACGGAATGGTGAACACAATGCGCTGATCTTCGTTTTGCAGGATGTGTGCGTGTTCGCCTTCATAGAGTTTCGGCACGATCAGATGGCTGCCCTGGATCAGGCGGATGCCGTATGGCGACTCCATTTTCAGGTCGTCGCGGATGAATTTTGCGACCCAGGGGCCGGCGGCGTTGACCAGCGCCTTGGCGCGGATGGAAAACAGGCTGCCGTCGGCGCGCTCCAGGTGCAGGTGCCACAGGCCCTTGGCGCGCCGAGCGCTGACGCAGCGGGTCTGGGTGTGAACGTGGGCGCCTTTTTCCCGGGCCGCCATGGCGTTCAGGACCACCAGGCGCGCGTCGTCCACCCAGCAATCGGAGTATTCGAAACCTTTGGTGATTTCGCTTTTCAACGCGCTGTCCGGGCCGAACTTCAGGCTTTTCGAGCCTTCCAGTTGTTCCCGTTTGCCCAGGTTGTCGTAAAGGAACAGGCCGGCGCGGATCATCCAGGCCGGACGCAGGTGTGGCCGGTGGGGCAGCACGAAGCGCATCTGCTTGACGATGTGCGGCGCCTTGGTCAGCAGCACTTCACGTTCGGCCAGGGCTTCGCGTACCAGGCGGAATTCGTAATGTTCCAGGTAGCGCAGGCCGCCGTGGATCAGTTTGCTGCTGGCCGACGAAGTGTGACTGGCCAGATCATCCTTTTCGCAAAGGAACACCGAAAGCCCGCGGCCCGCGGCATCCGCTGCGATGCCCACGCCATTGATCCCGCCACCGATCACGGCAATATCGTAGACCTCGGCGAGTGGGGGCGTAGGCAGGGTAGAAGTGGGCATCGGCAAGGCCTCGGGCTTTTTGATTTTCTGTATTTGAATTCGAACATGGATGTTCATATTCGAAAATATTAGCCGATAAAGACGCGCGCAACCAGTCCGTTTCGATTGAGAATACTCATCGAAGGAGGCTTAAAGGAAAATTTACGAACATTTTGATGCGCGTTAAGGTGCAAGAGTGATTCTGTATGCACGATCGCCTTCGCAAGCAAGCTCGCTCCCACAGTGTTCAATTGTGTTCACAGGTTTTGTGATCGACACAACACCTAAGGTGGGAGCGGGCTTGCCCGCGAAGGCGGCGCAACAGGCGCCGAAGATCTGGGGGGGGCTTAAACGACTTCCAGGCGAATCTTGTGTTGCGTCAACAACTGCGCCAATGCCGGCGAAGGCTGCTGATCGGTGACCAGGCAATCAACCAGGCTGATCGGGCCCAGGCGAATCATGGCGTTGCGCCCGAACTTGCTGGAATCCGCCGCCAGGATCACCTGTCGGGCGTTGGCAATGATCGCCTGGGACACCCGCACTTCCTGATAGTCGAAGTCCAGCAGGCTGCCGTCTTCGTCGATGCCGCTGATACCGACCAGGGCGAAGTCGACCTTGAACTGGTTGATGAAATCGACACTGGCCTGGCCGACCACGCCACCATCGCGGCGCACGTTGCCCCCGGTCAGCAGCACATCGAAGTCGTCCTTGGCGCTGAGCATCGAGGCCACGTGCAGGTTGTTGGTGATGATCTTCAGGTGGCTGTGGTTGAGCAGGGCCCGGGCAATCGACTCGGTCGTGGTGCCGATGTTGATGAACAGCGAGGCATGGTCGGGAATCTGCGCGGCAATGGCTTCGCCAATACGCTGCTTTTCATCGCGCATCTGATCGGCGCGCATGGCGTAGGCGGTGTTCTCGACACTGGAGTCGTAGGCGGCGCCGCCGTGGTAGCGACGCAACAAATTGGCTTCCGCGAGCTGATTGATATCGCGGCGGATGGTCTGCGGTGTAACAACGAACAGCGTGGCCATTTCCTCGATGCTGACATAGCCGCGCTCGCGGACCAGTTCGAGGATTTGCTGCTGACGGGGAGGCAGATTCATGGGGCTTCCTTTGGGCTGCCGAGCAAAATTTGCCCATGATGCCGCAGGAATCCGCTCCCTACCAGTTACAAGCCTTTACAAGTTCTCAGGCGGACTTATTCAGCACTTTCGTGGGGCTCCCAGTCGCGGGTCCGGCTGACCGCTTTTTTCCAGCCTGCGTAGAGTTTTTCCTTCGCGGCTTCCTCAAGGGTCGGCTCGAACTGGCGCTCGATGACTGCCTTGCCACGCAGTTCTTCCAGGCTGCCCCAGAAGCCACAGGCCAAGCCTGCCAGGTAGGCGGCGCCGAGTGCCGTGGTTTCACGCATTTGCGGACGCTCGACCTGGGTGCCGAGAATGTCGGCCTGGAACTGCATGAGGAAATTGTTCGCTACCGCGCCGCCGTCCACGCGCAGGGCCTTGAGGCGTTCGCCGGAGTCTTGCTGCATGGCGTCAAGCACGTCGCGGGTCTGGTAGGCAATCGACTCCAGCGCGGCACGAATGATGTGGTCCACGCGTACGCCACGGGTCAGGCCGAACAATGCGCCACGGGCATACGGATCCCAGTACGGCGCGCCCAGCCCGGTAAACGCCGGCACCAGGTACACGCCGTTGCTGTCCTTGACCTTGTTGGCAAAGTATTCGGTGTCGTGGGCGTCGTTGATGATTTTCAGTTCATCGCGCAGCCACTGCACCGTGGAGCCGCCATTGAATACGGCGCCTTCCAGGGCATAAGCCACCTCGCCACGCGGGCCGCAAGCGATGGTGGTGAGCATGCCGTGACTGGACTTCACGGCTTTGTCGCCGGTATTCATCAGCAGGAAGCAGCCGGTGCCGTAGGTGTTTTTCGCCTGGCCAGGCTCAACGCACATCTGGCCGAACAGGGCGGCTTGCTGGTCACCGGCGATACCGCCGATGGCGATGCCGCTTTTGGTGTGGCCATAGATTTGCGACGAGGGCTTCACCTGCGGCAGCATCTCCCGCGGTATATCCAGTAGCTCCAGCATCTTCGCGTCCCACTCCAGGGTGTGGATGTTGAAGAGCATGGTGCGCGAGGCGTTGGTGTAATCGGTGACATGCACCTTGCCGCCGCTGAATTTCCAGATCAGCCAGCTGTCGACGGTGCCGAACAGCAGTTCACCGTTGCGCGCGCGTTCGCGGCTGCCTTCGACATTGTCTAGGATCCACTTGAGCTTGGTGCCGGAGAAGTACGGGTCGGTGACAAGGCCCGTGGTATCGCTGATGTACTGCTCATGGCCGTCGCGCTTGAGCTGTTGGCAGATTTCCGTGCTGCGCCGGCATTGCCAGACGATCGCATTGTAGATCGGGCGACCGGTGTTCTTGTCCCAGACCACGGTGGTTTCGCGCTGGTTGGTGATGCCGATTGCAGCCACCTGGTCATGATGCAGGCCGGCTTGTGCCAGGGCTTCGACCATGACGGCACTCTGGGTGGCGAAGATTTCCATCGGGTCGTGTTCGACCCAGCCGGCTTGCGGGTAATGCTGTGCGAATTCCCGTTGGGCGGTGCTGACCACGTTCGCATCGCGGTCGAAAATGATCGCGCGGGAGCTGGTCGTACCCTGATCGAGGGCAATGATGTAGTTCTTATTCTGGGTGTCGGTCATGTCGATTGCCTTGGACGAATAAGGGAGTGAAGTCTGGCGCGTGCTCGAATGGGCAGGATCATGCGCCAACGGTATCAAGAAGTTCGTGGTTTGCCGTCAATGGCCGTAGATGCATCCTTTGTAGCAGGTATGGCGCTGGGCAGATGACGGGCAATCAGCCCGCGATAGGCGGCAGCGCCGAGGCAGGCACCGACAATCGGTGCAAAAACCGGAATCAGGAAATACGGAATGTCGCGTCCGCCAGTGAAGGAAATTTCACCCCAGCCGGCAAGGAAAGTCATCAGCTTGGGGCCGAAGTCGCGCGCGGGGTTCATCGCGAAACCGGTCAGTGGCCCCATCGAACTGCCGATCACCGCAATCAGCAGGCCGATCAACAGGGGTGCCAATGGGCCTTTGGGCAAGCCGTTGTTATCGTCGGTCAGGGACATGATCACGCCCATCAGGATGGCGGTAATGATCACCTCGACCAGGAAAGCCTGGGCGGTGGACAGCGCAGGGTTGGGAAAAGTGGAGAACACCGAGGCCAATTCGAGGCTGGCCTGCGTGCCACGAACCATATGGTGGGTTTGTTCGAAATCGAAGAATAGATTGCTGTAGAGCGTGTAAACCAACATTGCGCCGCAGAAGGCACCGGCCACTTGGGCAATGATGTAGAAAGGCAGTTTGCGCTTTTCGAAGTCAGCGAAAATGCTCAGGGCAATACTCACGGCAGGGTTCAGATGAGCCCCGGAAACTCCGGCGGTCAAGTAGATCGCCATGCTCACACCGATGCCCCAGATAATACTGATTTCCCACAAGCCGAAACTGGCACCCGCGACCTTGAGCGCGGCAACGCAGCCTGTACCGAAAAATATCAGCAGCGCAGTACCCAGGAACTCGGCCATGCATTGGCTCGAGAGTGACGGTTGTTGTAAAGCCGTTGTCATTGAAACCTCAATTCTTTTTGTTGTCTGGCGCTGCTTTCCATCATGGTCAAAGCGCGTTTTTTACCGGGGCAGGATCCCCATCCTGGTCCCGGATTGATGCTGGGTGCTGCAATGCGTAATTTGTATGGTTTTCAGAAACGAAAAAATATAGACAAGAAACACTGCTGTCAAAGGTCGAAAGTGAACTATTGGGCATGAAGAAACTATTCGTCGCATGGATGAACGAATCTCCGGGGTCCACGTTTTTCTCGAGTGTTGAGGATTGAAGCCCTTGGCAGGCTGCGGATTCAGGGGCGCTATAGAGCCTTTTACTGATCAATGTCCTAGAATCCGGCACAGGATTTTTCTTCTGCTGCCCCAGTCTGGAGCTGTCATGACCCCCGCATTGGATTTGTTGAAAAAGGTTCGGGCCGAACACCGCGTGCACAGTTACGAACATGACCCCAAGGCCGCCTCCTATGGGCTGGAGGCCGCGGAAAAACTCGGCCTCGCCCCGGCGCAGGTGTTCAAGACGCTACTGGCGGCCAGCGAGAAAGGCGAGCTGTTGGTGGCGGTCGTGCCGGTGGCTGGAACCCTGGATTTGAAAGGGCTGGCCCATGCAGCCGGGGTGAAAAAAGCCGAAATGGCCGACCCGGCCGCTGCCCAGCGGTCCACGGGTTATCTGTTGGGGGGGATCAGTCCGTTGGGCCAGAAGAAACGCCTGCGCACCTTCATCGACAATTCGGCTCAGCCTTTTGCCAGCATTTTTGTCAGTGCAGGTCGGCGCGGGCTGGAAGTTGAGTTGGCACCGGCCGTGCTGGCCGAACATACCCAGGCGAAATTTGCCGATATCGGCCGCGCTTAAGGCGTGCTGTAAGGTGAAAATCAGGCTGCTCTGTCACTGGTGCCGGTTTGCCGGGCATAGCATGCTGGGTGATCAGACAAGGGGAGAAGGTTATGCAGCTTGAATTTCATCAGGTCGATGCATTCAGTGATCGGCCGTTCAGTGGCAACCCGGCCATGGTGTATCGGCTCAATGCCTGGCTCGCCGATGAACTGATGCAGAAAATTGCCGGTGAACACAATCTCGCTGAAACCGCCTTCGTGGTACGCGAAGGGCAGGGCTGGCACATCCGCTGGTTTACCCCGACGACTGAAGTGCCGTTGTGCGGGCATGCGACGCTGGCCAGCGCGTATGTGCTGTTTGAAGTCTATAAAGAGCCGGTCGAGCGCCTGGACTTCACCAGCAAGTCCGGCCCCCTGAGCGTGACCCGCGAGGGCGGGCGGTTATGGTTGGACTTCCCGGCCATCTTGCAGACGGAATTAGCCGAGACCCTGGACGTCGAGCGTGCGCTCGGGGTGAAAGCCGTTGAAGTGCTCAATTCCAATGAGTTGTTTGTAGTGCTGGAGTCCGAGCAGGCCGTGCTCGATTGCCAGCCAGACATGGCTGCCCTGGCGAAACTGCCGTGGCTGGGCGCGATTGTCACAGCCCGGGGCAAGCAGCACGATTTCGTTTCTCGCTACTTCGCTCCGGCGATTGGTATCAATGAAGACCCCGTGACGGGGTCGACCCATTGCCTGCTGATTCCGTACTGGGCGAACCGGCTGGGCAAGTCGCAGCTGACGGCTTATCAGCGTTCTGCGCGCGGTGGCGAGCTGTTCTGCAGGCTGGAAGGGGAACGGGTGAAGATTGGCGGGAACGCGACGTTGGTGGCGCGTGGAACGCTGATGTTGGGCTGACGCAAAACGACTGTAGGAGCGAGCCTGCTCGCGATGACGGTATCAGATGCAACTGAGATGTTGGCTGATCTACGCTATCGCGAACAGGCGTACTCCTGCAGGGATTGGCATTGTTTCAGTTGGCTGCGCTGTAACGGCGTACACCTGATTCAACCGCGGGAATCTGCGCAGCGGTACTGCCGGACGCCTGGAACAGCACCAGATGTTCGGCTGCAACACGAATGCCGACATCCACCCCGACCCGATGATCGACATGGCTGGGGAAAATCGACTCTAGTTGCGCGCCGGTAGGCAGTTGCAATCGATACAGGGTCGATGCCCCCTGGAATGTCTTGCCGGCAATTCGCGCCTTCAGGCCGCTGTCCGGCGCATAGACGATGTCGTCCGGGCGCAGCAACACGTCCACGGCACCGCCCACCGGCCAGGTATAGGCACGATTGCCGCGCAACTCACCCAGTTCAGTCTGCACCGACTCCGGGCTGCTCAACTGGCCGCGAATGAAGTAGCCCTGGCCAATGAAACTGGCCACGTACGGCGTCAGCGGTTCGTGATAGAGGTTGTAGGGCGTATCCCACTGCTCCAGGCGGCCTTCCTTGAACACGCCAACGTGATCGCTGACAGCGAAGGCTTCTTCCTGGTCGTGGGTTACCAGAATGGCGCTGGTGCCACGGGCCTTGAGAATGTCGCGTACCTCATGGCTGAGCTTGCGTCGCAGTTCGCCGTCGAGGTTGGAGAAGGGCTCATCAAGCAGCAGCAATTGCGGCTCCGGTGCCAGCGCCCGAGCCAGTGCAACACGTTGCTGCTGGCCGCCCGAAAGCTCATGGGCAAAGCGTTTGCCCAAGCCTTTCAGGTTGACCAGTTCCAGTAACTCTTCGGTGATGCGCTCTTTTTGCGGGTGCTTGCGAATACCGAAGGCGATGTTCTCGGCCACGCTCAAGTGCGGAAACAGAGCGTAGTCCTGAAACACCATGCCGATGCGACGTTTTTCCGGGGCCAGGGTGAAGCCGGCGCGGGAGATGGTCTCGCCCGCCAGCTGGATTTCACCTTCGTGCACGGGCTCGAAACCGGCAATCGCCCGCAGGGTGGTGGTCTTGCCACACCCCGAGGACCCCAGCAGGCAACCGATGTCGCCTGCGTTCAAGTGCAGATTGAGGTTCTGTACGACGCGCAGGTCCTGGTAGCCGCACGCGAGATTGCGCAGGTTGAGCAGTAAAGTCTGGCTCATGCGTGGTGATACGCAGGCTCGACGAGAAATTCGAGCAGGGCCTTTTGTGCATGCAGGCGGTTTTCGGCTTGATCCCAGGCCACCGAGCGCTTGTCGTCGAGCAGGTCGACGCTGATCTCTTCGCCACGGTGCGCAGGCAGGCAATGCATGAACAGGACATCTTCTGCGGCCAGATCGAGCAGGGCTCGGTTGACCTGGTACGGTGCGAACAACTTGAGACGCTTGGCGGTTTCCTCTTCCTGGCCCATGGAGGTCCAGACGTCGGTGCTCACCAGATGGGCGCCACGTACGGCATCCTTTGGATCGCGCACGACAGTGACACGGTCGCCCGCCTTGGCCAGGAACAGCGGATTGGGTTCGTAGCCTTCCGGGCAGGCCACGCGCAACTGGAAGTCGAACTGGATCGCCGCTTCTATATAGCTGTTGCACATGTTGTTGCCGTCGCCGATCCAGGCCACGGTCTTGCCCTGGATCGAACCGCGGTGTTCGAGGAACGTCTGCATGTCTGCCAGCAACTGGCACGGGTGCAGGTCATCGGACAGGCCGTTGATCACAGGTACGCGGGAATTGGCGGCGAACTCGGTCAGGTTGCTGTGGGCAAAGGTCCGGATCATTACCGCATCGAGCATGCTCGACATGACAATCGCGCAGTCGCCGATCGGCTCGCCACGGCCCAGCTGGGTATCACGGGGCGACAGGAAGATTGCCTGGCCGCCAAGCTGGATCATGCCGGCTTCGAACGAAATGCGGGTGCGGGTCGAAGCCTTCTCGAAAATCATCCCCAGTACACGGTTCTTCAGGGGCTCGAACAGCACGCCGCGGTTGCGCAAGTCCTTGAGCTCAACGCCTCGGCGGATCACGCTGACCAGCTCTTCGGGCGTGCAATCCATCAGGGAGAGAAAGTGCCTTGCGCTCATCATTGACTACCTTTTTGCTACAAACCGCAGATGCTCAAAGCCTTGTTTAACGGAACAACGGGCGAGACCTGCGGCGTAAGCCGCACGGGGCGACGAAATAGGGGAAGGCGCGATCTTATAATTAAATGTCGCGTCTTACCAATAGGGCTACAGTTTTTAGGGAATTTCAGAGGGGCTACGGGATCACCGCGGTAGCGCTTTGAAGCCTGTTTCCTGATAGCAACCAGGCATTTGTACACTGGCTTCGCGGGGCTTGGCAATCAAGCGGCGCGGGGAAGAGCCGGTTGCGGTGGTTATTTGACCCCGGGGTTCGGCAGGCTCGACCGTCTGTCGCCGCCCTGAAATATTTGCTAATGCAAAGTGCTGGGTTATAAATAAACATCGAGCGACGCAGGAAGCCTCCTGATGGAATCCAAAGAACAGCTGTTGATGGAACTACTGGGCCTCACCGCACGCTCGTTGACCCACCTCACTGCATCGGTGACGACGATGTCGTTCGAATTGCTGCGCAGTGAAGACGAGGTAACCCGGGCTGCCGGTCGCCATATGGTGGACCGCATGGCGACCATCAGTGCCGGGCTCGACGAGCACTGGCGACTGATTGGCGAATTGACCGGGGTACATGGTCCTCACGAGCCGATCGAACCCCTCAAGGCAATCCCGTTGCACATGCCGCCCAGGTTGCCTTCGAACTGATCCCGGGTAGCCATCGGCTGGCCTGATAACCGCCGATTCACAAGACAAACGTCGCTGGCGTGGGGGCGGGTCTGGCGCCATAGTTTTGTTTCCGCGGCCGCCATTGCCCGCCCAAGACAAGACAGAGACTGGCCATGACCAAGACTCTCCATCACCGTGCATGCCATTTGTGTGAAGCCATTTGCGGCCTGACCATCGAGACCACCGAGGCCGAAGACGGCAACCGGCAGATCACCTCGATCAAGGGCGATCTGCTGGATACGTTCAGTCGTGGACACATCTGTCCCAAGGCTGTTGCCCTGCAAGACATACAGAATGATCCGGATCGCTTGCATCAGCCGATGCAGCGGGTGGGGAATGAATGGCAACCGATCGAGTGGGAGGATGCCTTCAAGCTCGTCGCCGAACGCCTGGCACAAATTCAGGAGCGTCACGGGCAAAATGCCGTGGCGGTCTATCAGGGCAACCCGAGCGTGCACAACTATGGGCTGATGACCCACAGCAATTACTTTCTCGGTCTGTTGAAAACGCGCAACCGCTTTTCCGCCACCTCGGTCGACCAGTTGCCGCATCACTTGACCAGCCATTTGATGTACGGCCATGGCTTGCTGCTGCCGATCCCGGACATTGATCACACCGACTTCATGTTAATCCTCGGCGGCAATCCGCTGGCCTCCAATGGCAGCATCATGACCGTGCCGGATGTGGAAAAACGCCTGAAGGCGATTCAGGCCCGTGGCGGCAAAGTGGTGGTGGTCGATCCGCGCCGCAGTGAAACGGCAGCGATCGCCGATCAGCATCTGTTCGTGCGCCCCGGCGGCGATGCGGCGTTGTTGTTCGGGCTGCTCAATACCTTGTTCGCCGAGGGCCTGACCCGCGAAAGTCATCTGCCGGTGGACGGCCTGGATACAGTGCGCGAGGCTGTCGCGACGTTCACCGCCGAAGCCATGAGCCCGCTGTGCGCAGTACCGGCCGAACAGATTCGGCAGTTGGCGCGAGATTTCGCCGCGGCACCGACGGCCGTGTGCTACGGCCGCATGGGCGTCTCGACCCAGGCATTTGGTACGTTGTGCCACTGGGTGGTGCAGTTGATCAATCTGGTCACCGGCAATCTCGATCGAGTGGGTGGTGCGTTGTGCACCGAGCCGGCAGTGGATCTGGTGGCATCGACTTCGGGGGGGCATTTCAATCTGTGGCAGAGCCGGGTGTCCGGGCGTCCGGAATATGCGGGCGAGTTACCGGTGTCGGCACTGGCCGAAGAGATGCTTACAGAGGGGGAAGGGCAGGTCAGGGCGCTGATTACCGTGGCGGGCAATCCGGTGCTGTCTACACCCAATGGTCGACAGTTGGAGCAAGCGCTCGATGGTCTGGAGTTCATGCTCAGCATCGACCTGTACATTAACGAAACCACGCGTTACGCGGACCTGATCCTGCCGTCCACCTCCGCTCTGGAGAACGATCATTACGACACCACGTTCAATATGTTTGCGGTGCGTAACGTCAGCCGCTTCAACCGCGCGATTCTTCCCAAGCCAGTGGGCGCGTTGCACGACTGGGAGATTTTCGTCGGCCTGGCCAAGGCGTTCGCCGCACGAACCGGCAAGGAGCTGAAACCGACCATGGCGCCGGCGCAGATGATCGATCGCGGTTTGCGCATGGGGCTTTATGGCGATGCTTCGCAGCACCGGCTTTCATTGGCAACCTTGTTCGATCACCCTCATGGCGTAGATCTTGGAGCGCTCAAGCCTAACCTCGCTCCACGCTTGAAAACTGCCAACCAGCGCGTCCAGGCTGCCCCCGCCGAGATTCTCGCCGACCTGGCCCGCTTTGCGACCTTGCAGGCGCCGGCTGCCGATGAGTTGCTGATGATCGGCCGTCGCCATGTACGCAGTAACAACTCGTGGATGCACAACTATCACCGCCTGGTGAAGGGCAAGCCGCGCCACCAGTTGCTGATGCATCCGGATGATCTGGCCAGTCGCGGGCTCAGCGACGGGCAGCGGGTGCGGGTCAGCTCGCGGGTCGGCGTGATTGAAGTTGAAGTGCTGGGCAGCCCGGATATGATGAAGGGAGTGGTCAGCCTGCCGCACGGCTGGGGCCATGCGCGTCCGGGTGTGCAAATGAGCATCGCCAGCGGACAGCCAGGCTCCAGCGCCAATGACTTGACCGACGAGTGTCAACTCGATGAGTTGTCGGGAAACGCGGCGCTCAATGGCGTGCCGGTGACCGTGGCGGCGGCCTGAATCAGTCTGACGGAGAGACCGAGCAGGGTGCTCGGCTTTCCGTTACAATGCGCCACCGTGCCGACCCGTGAGTCGGAAAGTTCAGCCGAGGTGCTCCATGGATATCATCGAAACGATTAAAGAGCAGATTGCCAACAACACCATTCTGCTTTACATGAAAGGCTCGCCGAATGCCCCGCAGTGTGGCTTTTCCGCGAAAGCCGCGCAGGCCGTGATGGCATGTGGCGAAAAGTTTGCGTACGTGGACATCCTGCAGAACCCGGAAATCCGCGCCAACCTGCCAAAATACGCCAACTGGCCAACCTTTCCACAGCTGTGGGTCGGTGGCGAGCTGGTTGGTGGTAGCGACATCATGACCGAGATGGCTGCAGACGGTTCGTTGCAGACCACCATCAAGGCTGCTGTTGAAGCTGCTGCTGCCAACAAGTCCGAAGCCTGATTCGCTTTTTGTAGGAGCGAGCAGGC
Source organism: Pseudomonas sp. GW821-FHT09H03 (assembly GCF_059415945.1). Lineage (NCBI taxonomy): Bacteria > Pseudomonadati > Pseudomonadota > Gammaproteobacteria > Pseudomonadales > Pseudomonadaceae > Pseudomonas > Pseudomonas sp. GW821-FHT09H03. The sequence continues at coordinate 203,315 of NZ_JBWKOF010000003.1, forward strand.
TCGCGATGGACTAAAGAGCGCCGCGGGGAACCAGACTCCCCGCGTTATCGTTTACGCCCATCGCGAGCTGGCTAGCTCCTACAGAAGGCAGCAAGGCATAAAAACCCCCGCCACTCGAAAGAGGGCGGGGTTTTTTTGTTGCATCGAGAGAATTTACTCGTCGTCACCCATCTGCGATTGCAGGTAGTTCTCAAGACCGATTTTATCGATCAGGCCCAATTGGGTTTCCAGCCAGTCGATATGTTCTTCTTCGGACTCAAGGATGTCCTCGAGCAGTTCGCGGCTACCGAAGTCGCCGACGGTTTCGCAATGGGCGATGGCCACTTTGAGATCAGCGTGACCGGTGCGTTCGATACGCAGGTCGCACTCAAGCATTTCCTTGGTGTGTTCGCCGATGTGCAGCTTGCCCAGGTCCTGGACATTCGGCAGGCCTTCAAGGAACAGAATGCGCTTGATCAGCTTGTCCGCGTGCTTCATCTCGTCGATGGATTCGTGGTATTCGTGCTTGCCGAGCTTGTTCAGGCCCCAGTCTTCATACATGCGCGCATGCAGGAAGTACTGATTGATCGCGACCAGCTCATTGGCAAGGATCTTGTTGAGATGCTGGATGACTGTAACGTCGCCTTTCATGGTGGGGTCCTGTCCTTTATTAGCTGACTATAAAGTAGAGTTTGAGCCCGGTAGTTCTTAGTGTCAAACGTAACTTATTGAAACTTAAGTGAAAATTAATCGGAATAAGAATGTTTTTGTTCCGCGTCTAAAGCATAAGTAATTGATTTTCAGGCATAAAAAAACCGGACATAAGTCCGGTTCTTTGAAAGAGGTTATTTATGCAGCGGTAAATTCTACGGGAAAAGGAATCGCAGCCTGGGCCGTTTGCAGTTTGGTCAGGGTCTCGCGAACCACTTCCTTGGCCAGGCAGGCACATTTGCCGCATTGACTGGCGACGCCGGTGGCAGCCCGGACTTCCTTGTAGCTGCAGCATCCTTCATAGATCGCATCGCGGATTTGTCCGTCGGTAACGCCAGTGCAGAGGCAAACATACATAAGGGAAGACCGTCGCTGGTTTATGTCTCGATTGCGATGGATCTTAATGTTAACGAGAATGATTGTCAAAGTGCTTTGAGAAGGGTTTTTGACAGGCCTGACGAACGGTTGGCCAGTGACGCGCCGTCAACCGAAATACCCTTCGTCCTTTTTTACACCTACGGGAGAAACCGTTACGGACAGGCCAAAAACGCAGTGTATGATGACCGGTCTTTTCGAAATGGGTTCGTGTCACAGGGCTGTCGCCTGAGGGTGGCAGGCTGATATGAACCTTTTTCTTCAACGCTTTTTCACCAGGAGATATCCAATGAGCGTACTCGTAGGCAAACAAGCCCCTGACTTCACCGTACCGGCCGTACTCGGCAATGGCGAAATCGTTGACAGCTTCACCCTGTCCTCGGCTATCAAAGGCAAATACGGCCTGGTGTTCTTCTACCCGCTGGACTTCACCTTCGTTTGCCCGTCCGAGCTGATCGCTCTGGACAACCGCATGTCTGAATTCAAGGCGCGCAACGTTGAAGTGGTCGCTGTGTCGATCGACTCGCACTTCACCCACAACGCCTGGCGCAACACCCCGGTAAACGATGGTGGTATCGGCGCGGTTCGTTACACCATGGCTGCCGACATCAAGCAGGAAATCATGAAGGCTTACGACGTTCAGTCCGCTGACGGCGTAGCGTTCCGTGGCGCATTCCTGATCGACGATAAAGGCGTTGTCCGCTCGCAGATCATCAACGACCTGCCACTGGGCCGTAACATGGAAGAGCTGCTGCGTCTGGTCGACGCTCTGCAATTCCACGAAGAGCACGGCGAAGTCTGCCCTGCCAACTGGAAAAAAGGCGACAAGGGCATGAACGCTTCGCCAGAAGGCGTTGCTGCTTACCTGACCGAGCACGCTGCCGCACTGTAAGGCGCGTTGCGGGTAAAAAAAACCGGCCTTCGTGGCCGGTTTTTATGGGCGGGTTTCAGGCCCCTGTAGGAGCGAGCAGGCTCCTACAGAGAAAACCCTCAATCGTCGAAGTCTTCCCAGCCGCCCATTTGTTTCCAGCGATTGACGATGCCGCAGAACAGCTCGGCCGTCTTCTCGGTGTCGTAGCGCGCCGAGTGCGCCTCCCGACCGTCGAAGTCGATATCCGCTGCCTGGCAAGCCTTGGCCAGCACGGTTTGGCCGTACGCCAGGCCGGCGAGGGTTGCAGTATCGAAACTGGAGAACGGATGGAACGGATTGCGCTTCATGTCCAGACGCGCGACGGCGGCATTGAGGAAGCCCAGGTCGAAGCTGCTGTTGTGCCCGACCAGAATCGCCCGTTTGCAGCCATTGGCCTTGAGGGCCTTGCGCACGCCGCGGAAGATATCGTTCAGGGCCGATTCTTCACTCACCGCCATGCGCAGTGGGTGATCGAGCTTGATCCCGGTGAACTCCAGGGCTGCCGCTTCAATATTCGCGCCTTCGAACGGCTCGACCCGGAAGAAGTAGGTGTGATCAGGGTAAACAAAGCCCTTTTCGTCCATGGCGATGGTGGTCGCGGCGATTTCCAGCAGGGCGTCGGTGGCGGAGTTGAAACCACCGGTTTCTACGTCGACGACAACCGGCAGGTAGCCACGGAACCTGGCAGCCATTGGATGGCGCGAGCCACCTCCACCGCCTTGACCTTCCTGTTCGTCGTCGAAATGATCTTCACTCACGCGTGTTCCTCCAGCAGGCGCCAGCGCAGTTTTTCACCGGCGCGCAGCGGGATAACGGTCAGCTCGCCAAACGGCAGGCTGGTAGGGGCGGTCCATTCTTCACGGACCAGGGTGATGCGATCGGTGTTGGCCGGCAGGCCATAGAAGCGCGGGCCGTTGAGGCTGGCGAAGGCTTCGAGCTTGTCCAGTGCATTGCGCTGTTCAAAGGCTTCGGCATACATCTCGATCGCCGCATAGGCGGTGTAGCAGCCGGCACATCCGCAAGCGGCTTCCTTGGCATGCTGGGCGTGGGGCGCCGAGTCGGTGCCGAGGAAGAACTTCTCGCTGCCGCTGGTGGCGGCGTCGAGCAGGGCTTCCTGGTGGGTATTGCGCTTGAGGATCGGCAAGCAATAGAAGTGCGGCCGAATCCCGCCCACCAGCATGTGGTTGCGGTTGTACAGCAGGTGATGAGCGGTGATGGTCGCGCCGACGTTGGCCGAAGCCGAATTGACGAACTGCACGGCGTCAGCGGTGGTGATGTGTTCGAACACCACTTTGAGCGTCGGGAAACGCTCGACCACACGGCGCATGTGCTCATCAATGAAGATTTTTTCGCGGTCGAACACGTCGACATCGCCGCGGGTGACTTCACCGTGGATCAACAGCGGCATTCCAACTTCGGCCATGGCTTCCAGCGCAGGGAAGATCTTGTCGATGCTGGTAACGCCAGAGTCCGAGTTGGTGGTCGCGCCGGCCGGGTACAGTTTGGCGGCATGCACGAATCCGCTGGCCTTGGCCTCGCGAATTTCTTCTGGCTGGGTGCGATCGGTCAGATAAAGGACCATCAAGGGTTCGAACGGGCTGCCGGCCGGGCGGGCAGCGAGAATCCGCTGGCGATAGCCGTCGGCTTCGGCCGCATTGCGCACCGGTGGTACCAGGTTGGGCATGATGATGGCGCGACCAAAGGTGCGCGCGACATCCGCGACGGTATTGGTCAACACGGCACCATCGCGAAGATGAATATGCCAGTCGTCGGGACGCAGCAGGGTCAGGCGGTCGGACATGAGGGGATTCCAGGCGGGTCAAACTCAGGGGAATGCTACCGGAAAAGACTCTTGCAGGCACTCGCTATCAAGTTTTGTGGCAAGCGTCCGATATCCAACAGGTATGCCGTAATGTCGGTCTTTCAGTAGTTGAAGCCAGTGGAGCCTGCCGTGCGCCAGCGTTATTTTGCCTTGCTCAGTGTGTTTGCCAGCCTTCCCGCGATGGCGCTGACTTTCCAGACACCTCTGGAAAGCATTGAGTGGCGGGTCGAAGGGGACAAGTTCGAATGCCGCCTGGCTCAGCCGGTCGCCGATTTCGGGGCGGGCGAGTTCGTGCGTCGCGCCGGCGAGCAGGCGACATTTCGTCTGAAAGCCTACAACCCGATGATCGGCGGCGGTTCAGCGACTTTGCTGGCAGCAGCTGCGCCATGGCAGCCGGGGCGTGGCGATATCAATCTGGGTACGGTGAGAGTTGGCAGCGGCGATGTGCTGTTCAACAGCTCGCAGGCTCAGGCCGGGCGTCTGATCAGCGGCCTGATCGACGGCCGCAGTCCGGTGGTCCGGCACACTTCGGGTGATGGTCGGGTGTCGGAAGTCCGCTTGTTGCCGGTCAGGTTCACCAAGGCCTTTGCTGATTACCAAGGCTGTGTGGCCAAGCTGTTGCCTCAGAATTTCGAACAGGTGAAGCGATCCGCTGTGGGCTTTCCCGGTGGCGGGATTGAACTGGATGCCGCAGCGAAAGGCAGACTGCAAGTGATGGTGGAGTACATGAAGGCCGATCCGACGGTTAATCACATCGAGCTCGACGGCCATTCCGATAACGGCGGCAACCGCCTTACCAATCGTGACCTGTCACGGCGTCGGGCCCTGGCGGTCATGGACTTCTTCAAGGCCAACGGCATCCAGGAGTCGCAGATTACCTTGCGTTTTCATGGCGAGCGCTATCCATTGGCTCCGAACAACAGCAATGCCCACCGGGCGCAGAATCGCCGGGTCAATGTACACCTTGCGCGGGTAGCCCCGATTGAAAAACCGGCCCCGGAAACCACCGCCTCGGCGACCACCGCTTCAGCGTCTTGATGCTGTTTTTTCGTCGCCAGCTCGACATAATCTGTCGCTTCGTCGTCATAAGCTGTCGCGCCACTGTAAATTATTCTGCATGAGCGGTAGACTGCCCGGCTTTCCGTAGAACCCCGTGGAGTGATGGCATGGCGGACGTAAACAAGGTCGTTCTGGCGTATTCCGGCGGCCTGGACACTTCGGTGATCCTCAAGTGGCTGCAGGATACTTATAACTGTGAAGTGGTGACTTTCACCGCTGACCTGGGTCAGGGCGAAGAGGTCGAACCTGCACGCGCCAAGGCTCAGGCCATGGGCGTCAAAGAGATCTACATCGACGACTTGCGCGAAGAGTTCGTGCGCGATTTCGTTTTCCCGATGTTCCGCGCCAACACCGTTTACGAAGGCGAGTACCTGTTGGGTACTTCCATCGCTCGTCCGTTGATCGCCAAGCGCCTGATCGAAATCGCCAACGAAACCGGCGCTGACGCCATTTCCCATGGCGCCACGGGCAAAGGTAACGATCAGGTTCGCTTCGAACTTGGCGCCTATGCCCTTAAGCCTGGTGTAAAGGTGATCGCCCCTTGGCGTGAGTGGGACCTGCTGTCCCGCGAGAAGCTGATGGACTATGCCGAGAAGCACGCGATCCCGATCGAGCGTCACGGCAAGAAAAAATCCCCGTACTCGATGGATGCCAACCTGCTGCACATCTCCTATGAAGGCGGCGTGCTGGAAGACACCTGGACCGAGCACGAAGAAGACATGTGGCGCTGGACCGTTTCCCCGGAAAACGCACCAGACAAGCCGCAGTACCTGGAACTGACCTACCGTAACGGCGACATCGTTGCGCTGGACGGCGTCGAGATGACTCCGGCTACCGTGCTGGCAACGCTGAACCGTATCGGTGGCGAACATGGTATCGGCCGCCTCGACATCGTCGAGAACCGTTACGTTGGCATGAAGTCCCGGGGCTGCTACGAAACTCCAGGCGGCACTATCATGCTGCGTGCCCACCGTGCGATCGAGTCCATCACCCTGGACCGTGAAGTGGCTCACCTCAAAGATGAGCTGATGCCAAAGTACGCCAGCCTGATCTACACCGGTTACTGGTGGAGCCCTGAGCGTCTGATGTTGCAACAGATGATCGATGCCTCCCAGGCCCACGTGAATGGTGTTGTGCGCCTGAAGCTATACAAGGGCAATGTGATCGTTACAGGTCGCAAATCCGATGAGTCGTTGTTCGACGCCAACATCGCGACCTTCGAGGAAGACGGCGGTGCCTACAACCAGGCGGACGCTGCGGGCTTCATCAAGCTCAACGCCCTGCGCATGCGCATTGCTGCAAACAAAGGCCGCAAGCTGTTCTGAGACCTTTGAAGTCGTGATGGAGTGTGTGGCCTCGTTGCGAGGCCACACATCCGAAATGGGGGCTCTGTGTCTGCCATTGCGATCCTGTTCCTGCCTGCTCGCCCTTTCAGGCTTTCGCACTTTTATTGGTCTTCAACCGCCATGGTTGTCGTGTGCCTATCCTTCAGCCTGGGTCGATAACTGCCAGTCGTTGTGAGTACAAGTTGTACACGACGGGGTAGGTGGTGTTGCCTCTGGTTTTCTGTTTCAGGTGTTTAAGAACACTCGCCTTCAGTAAATTCTCCGATTCGGTACATGTGATAAACATGATCACCTGCGCCGCTTTATCCTGTGGCACCCGGATGCTCTCCAGTAATTCGCTGACCTCGGCTTTTTTGCTGGTTCCGCGAACGTCAACTATGTGCAGCTCTTTCGCTTCTTCCGGCAACTGGATGTGGTTCGGGGCGCAATGGGTTGCCTCCAGGGCGATCTCCACAGGCGGGCCTTGGGCATTGCAGGGCGATGTGACCGAAGTCGCTCCATTCATCGAGGTGCTCGAGAGCGATTCTCCAAACTGTCGCTTGGCGATGTTGTTCTCCGAGTCCTCGGCGTGGTCCGTTGCCTTGACGAAGTGTTTTTCATCGTCAAAGTCCGAGGGGGCATACAGTGAGCGGTAGTTAAAGTTTAGTGTGGCAAAGAAAAGCAAGAGCAGGTAAAACGGAAAACTGATCAGGAACCAGACATACAGATCTCTTTCGTCGTCGTCGAGAAAAGGCAGGGTAACGGCTGCTGAAGTTTCGGAAAGTGTCGCAAACATCGCAATAAGGGTCATTGGGTTGGTGATTTTTTTTTGAAATTTTTTCATGTTTGTTTGCTCTCTGAAGTTTGGGTCACCTTGAGTTTATAATAAGGCTCGGTGTGGAGGGGCGTTTGCGAAAGTAATTGCGTTAGTAATTATGTGATTTGCCAATGGGTGCCGGTATTGCGTGTGCGGTGCTTTTGTCGTCTGTTTTTTTCTGTCTGATCTGCCATTGTCGTGAGTATTGATAAGTTACTTGCTTTTAAGCGTGATCGCGCAAGTGAGAGTGAATACTCTGATGTGAGTATTGATTGTGGTAGTGTTCATTGGTTTTCAGTATTTTGGAGGAAGCTAATATCCACACAAGGTTTATGAGTCTGGCTATCGAGAATTTTGGGTGTAAATAGATACAAAAAATTTTCATGAAACGGTCGATGTTCAAGGAAATCCAGTTCTCAGCAGGGGTCGCTTGACGGTTTTTTGTAAGATAAATCCGTAATGTTTGTAGGGAACGTCTCTCGCTGCGACTGGCCGGGAGGTGCGGCATGCCATGGGTGAAACGACTAGGCTATTGTGCTGGCTCTCAAAATTCGAACAGCGAAATTGGACTTGCCCATGAATAAAGTGCTGATCGTGGATGATCACCCCGTCATTCGTCTTGCGGTGCGTATGCTGATGGAACGTCATGGCTACGAAGTCATTGGAGAAACGGATAATGGAGTGGATGCTTTACAACTGGCCCGCGAACTTTTGCCGGATATTGTGATATTAGATATTGGCATTCCCAAACTCGATGGTCTGGAAGTCATCGCGCGACTATCATCTACCGCAATGCCGATAAAAGTGTTGATATTGACTTCCCAGGCACCGGGGCATTTTTCCATGCGCTGCATGCAGTCGGGGGCTGCCGGCTATGTTTGCAAGCAACAGGATCTGACCGAGTTGCTCAGCGCCATAAAAGCAGTCCTGTCAGGCTACAGTTACTTTCCGAATCAAGCCTTGCATACCGTGCGCTGCAGTCTGGGAAACGCCAGCGAAGCGGATATGGTGGATCGTTTGTCGGGGCGGGAAATGATGGTCTTGCAGCAATTGGCCAGAGGCAAGACCAATAAAGAAATTGCCGATGGGATGTTCCTCAGCAATAAGACCGTCAGTACCTACAAAACGCGCCTGTTGTTGAAGCTGAACGCGCGTTCCCTGGTCGATCTGATTGAACTGGCACAGCGCAACGGCCTGGTGTGACGACGTCGTGGTAAGGCCGGGAAGGGGGCTGCGGTCGACTTTATGGGGTGGGCATTAAGTAAAAAGCCTCCGTTGCGGGGAGGCTTTCAAGTGTCATAAATCAAAATCGTAATCGGCCAATTGCTTTTGCAGTCGGCGCTCCTCCAGCAGATTGTCGATGGTGCGGCGTTTGTTCAGGTTCGTTTTCGCTACTTCAACCACCGGGTCGGTGTCATCGCTTTCAGCGGCGGCGAAGTCGTCCTCTACGTCCAAATGCTCTTTGCCAGTACTCATTTAGTTACTCCAGGCTAAGAAGGCCTTTGGCGCTCCTTATATCGACAATCTCCCGGCGGGTAAAAAAGTTTTTTTCAATCGGCAATCACCAATCGCAATAGAGCCTCAATCATCGGAGGTTTTGTGCTTGTATTCGCACAGGTCTTCGATCCGACAGCTGCCGCAGCGGGGCTTGCGCGCCAGACACACGTAGCGCCCATGAAGGATCAGCCAGTGATGGGAATCGAGCAGGTAATCTCTGGGTACGAATTTCATCAGTTTTTTCTCGACCTCGACCACATTTTTTCCGGGGGCGATGCCAGTGCGGTTGCTGACACGAAAGATATGGGTGTCCACAGCCATGGTCAGTTGACGGAAAGCAGTATTGAGCACCACGTTGGCGGTTTTACGCCCGACCCCGGGTAGTGCTTCGAGCTCTTCGCGGGTTTGCGGTACTTCACCGGCATGGCGCTCCACCAGCAAACGGCAGGTCTCGATCACGTTTTTCGCTTTGCTGTTGTACAGGCCGATAGTCTTAATGTACTCCGACAGGCCCTCTACCCCCAGGGCGTAAATGGCTGCCGGGGTATTGGCGACCGGGAACAGTTTTGCGGTGGCCTTGTTGACGCCGACATCAGTCGACTGAGCGGACAGGATCACGGCAATCAGCAATTCGAAGGGCGAGGAATAGGCCAGTTCGGTCTTCGGTTCCGGGTTGTCTTCATGCAGCCTGCGGAAAATTTCCAGACGTTTTGCGGCATTCATTTGCAGTGGGTTTCCTCGAAAACGGTCAGTGTGAAGGGGCGGGGCGCAAGGCTTGCCAACCGGCGATCAGCAGACCCAGCAGAATGAATCCACCGGGTGCCAGCGTGGCCAGGCGCAGGCCGCCGTCGGCTGATAGCACCCAGGCCTGCCAACCCGGCTGTGCGCCTGGCAGCCATGACAGATGGTCACCGAGTGTTGCGTTGCCGATGAGTTCGCGCAGCAGGCCAAGGCCGATCATCAACGTGCCAAACAGAATGTACAGGCGCAGACGCTCGGGCCAGGCGGTTTGAAAGTGCCCGGTGTCTTGCAGCACGACGCACTGCAAGGCGATCAATGCACCATAGAACCCCAGGTGCTGCTGCCATTGCAGTGCCCAGGCCTGCGCTGCGATCTCTACGCAGCTGCAGAGCGTGGCCGCCAACAGGATGCTGGCCGGCAGATGCGCGGTAGAGACCAGCCGGGGCCGTAAAACGCCGATTCCCAGCCCAAAGAGATTGACCACAACGATGAACATTAGCCACAGCCCAAACGCGGCTACCAACGAATCGGTGGCGCCGATCAGCGGCACCAGCATCAAGGTGTTCAGCAGGGTCTCTGGTCTATTCATGGGAAGAATCCCCGAGCAGTTGTTGCCGGTGTTCATCGAAGTAGCGCAAGGCGTCGTGAATGGCATTTATCACCGCTCTTGAGGTGATGGTCGCCCCGGCGATCTGATCAAATTGGCCCTGATCCTTTTTCAACGCCCAGCCACTGTCGCCGGGCTCAGTTCGGGACTTGCCGGAAAAAACCTTGAGCCAGTCATTTGGCCAATCCGCAATCTTTGCCCCGAGCCCGGGCGTTTCCGCCTGTTTGAGGGTTTTGACCCCAAGCAACCTGCCGTTGCTATCGATGGCGATCAGCAGTTCGATGGTATTTTCATAGCCCGGAGTCTGGCTGCGCAGCAACACTGCATGGGGTTGCTCGGCCTTGCTCGCCAGATAACCTCCCAGCAACCTGCTATTGCCCAATGCCGGGTCATCGAGCTTGAGCGGGTGTTCCAGCGGCTGATTGTCATAGCTGTCTGGCGCCAGCAGGTCCAGCAGGTTGCGGCTGTCGATCAGGCGTTGCCCGGCCGCGATCCGCGGCGCGCTGCTGAATTGCACAAACCAGGTCGCGCCAAGGCCTGCGCCAGCCAATAGCAGCACAATCGCAACACTCGATGCGCGGCTCATGGTGCAACCGATTGCTGTCTGGACAGTACCAGGCGTTCCAGCGCCGGTACACACAGGTTCATCAACAGCACCGCAAAGGCGATGCCGTCTGGATACCCGCCCCAGGTGCGAATCAGATAGGTCAGCAGGCCCACCCCTGCGCCGAACATAAGTCGTGCACCAGGGCTTCTGGCACCGGAAACCGGTTCGGTGATGATAAAGAACGCCCCCAGCATGGTCGCACCGGTGAGCAGGTGAAACAGGGGAGAGCCATGGGAGTCGGAGCCCGAGCCGTTCCAGCACACAAGGCTGATGATGAACAGGCTGGCGAGCATGCCCACTGGCGCATGCCAGCTGAACACCCGGCGTTGCAGCAGAAACAGGCCGCCTGCCAGAAAGGCCAGGTTCACCCATTCGACACCACGGCCACCAAAGTGGCCGAATGCGGGGTTGCCGGCGAACAGTTCGTCCATAGTCAGGCTTTTATTGATCCGCAGGCTGTCCAGCGCCGTGGCCTGGACCCACGCATCCGGCGCCTGGCCGTAGCCGAACACCTGCTGCATACCACCCAGCAAGTCCATGCCATGGGATGACGGCCAATGTGTCATTGATTGGGGGAACGCGAGCATGACCAATGCAAAGCCGAGCATCGCGGGGTTGAACGGATTTGAACCAACACCACCGTACAGATGCTTGCCAAAGAGCATGGCGACCACGCCAGCACTGATCGTCAGCCACCACGGGCAGTACGGTGGCAAGGCCAGGGCCAACAAGGTTGCGCTGACCAGCGCGCTGCCGTCACTCAAGGTTGGTTTGAGCGGACGCTTGCGCAGTTGCAGCACGGCCGCTTCGACCGACAGTGCGGCAACGCCTGCCAGAGTCAGGTTAATCAACACGCCCCAGCCATACATCCAGAACGCCGCGAGCACTCCCGGCAGGGTGGCCAGCAGTACCAGCTTCATGGCCTGCTGCAGGCGATCGTCAACCGCTTCAAGGGCTGGCATAGCCATCCACCTGGCGCTCGGCCTCGCTGATTGCGTGCTCCAGGGCCGCGATCTGGTGTGCCGGCGCCTCACTGCCTTGAGCTTTCTTGAGTTCGGCGCGGCGCATGGCCAACTGGATTTTGGCCCGTTTCAGTTCTGCATCCTTCGACGCCGCAGGTGCAGCGGGGGTAGGCGCCGGTACTCGCGGCAGCGTGCTTTCCAGCTGCGCCAACGTCTGCTCGGCGGCTTCGAACTGCTGTTGCAGGACGACCAGTTGAGACTGCTGCTCGAAGGTTGGCGGATGGCCGAAAGCCTTCAGGGATTTATGCAGTTGCGCCCGGCTCATCGCCAGGTCGATCCTGGCTTTTTTTAGCGCCGCGTCTGCGTTGGCGGCTTTTTGCGCACGAACACGTTCGAGGGCGGCCTGCACCGGGTCAAGCGTCTCCACGTTGGGTTGTGCGGCGCGTTGCATACGGGCTTGGCGCTCAGCGAGCTTGTGTTGCTCTTCGCGCAACAGCCGGGCGTTGCGCTGCTCGAAGCGGCGCCGGGCATGATTGCGTTTGCTGGCGCGTGCCTGCTGCTCGGCAAGGGTAAAGGCCAGGCCGCCGACCACCGGCAGCGTGGTCTGTGGCAATGGACGCATCTCGATGCAATCCACTGGGCATGGCGCCACGCACAGGTCGCAGCCGGTGCATTCATCGATGATCACGGTGTGCATCAACTTGGCTGCGCCGACGATGGCGTCGACGGGGCAGGCCTGGATGCATTTGGTGCAACCGATGCATTCGGCTTCGCGGATGTAAGCGACCTGTGCAGGCGCCGACCCGCGGCTGTGATCCAGTTCCAGTACGGGTACTTTGAGCAACTCGGCCAGGGCCGCGATGGTTTCGCTGCCGCCGGGCGGGCACTTGTTGATCGGCTCGCCGCTGGCGATTCCTTCGGCGTAGGGTTTGCATCCGGGATGCCCGCATTTGCCGCATTGGGTTTGCGGCAAGAGCGCATCGATGCGTTGAATCAGACTCATGTTTTGATCAGTCCGCTGAATCCGAGAAAGGCTACCGCGATCAGGCCGGCGCTGATCAGTTCGATCGGCAGGCCACGAAAGGGCAGGGGAACATCGTTGTCGAGTGTGCGTTGACGCAAATCGTTGAATAGTACCAGCACCAGCCAGAAACCCAGTCCAGCCCCGAGACTCAAGGCTGCTGCGTGAAAAAGACCTTTATCTTCCCCGGCGTTGAGTAATGTGAGGCCCAGCACGCCTGCATTGCCCAGCAGCAATGGCCAGAGGCCCTCGAACGACAGCGTCGAAAATACCCGTGCCAGCAGCTTCAACAACGGAGCGATCAGCAGCACGCTCAGCGGCAGGAACACGAACAGACGCAGGGAGGTTAATTCCAGTGGCACCAGTAACCAGTGGTACAGCGCATAGCCAAGTATGCCCACGACCAGCATCAGGCACGCTGTCGAGATGCCCAGCGCATGGACCTGGCGGCGTTCGCTGCCCAGCAGCGGATCTACGCCCAGCGGCCAGTGCAACACGAAGTTGTTGATCAGGGCGGTGCTGATAAGCGTAAGCAGGATTTCGGTCATGGTCGTTCCGGCAAGAACGGGGCTTTTCAACGCAGTGATCTAAAAAGCTTAGGCATTATCCGGCATGGGCGAAGGGTGGGCCAGACATGAAAATCCCACAGTCGCGCCAGGCGCGACTGTGGGATCGATTTACCACGGGTTTTACTTGATCCGCTGACCTGGCTTGGCACCGCTGTCAGGGCTGAGCAGGTAGATTTCTTCGCCGCCGGGGCCCGCCGCCATCACCATGCCTTCGGAAATGCCGAACTTCATTTTGCGCGGCTTGAGGTTGGCAATCATCATGGTCAGGCGACCATCGAGTTTGGACGGGTCCGGGTAGGCGCTCTTGATGCCGGAGAACACGTTGCGTTGCTCGTCACCGATGTCCAGGGTCAGGCGCAGCAGCTTGTCGGCACCTTCCACGTGCTCAGCCTTGACGATCAGGGCGACACGCAGGTCGACTGCGGCGAAGGCGTCGAACTCGATTTCCGGCGACAGCGGGTCCTTGGCCAGTTCGCCATTGCCGGCAGGTGCGGCGCCGCCGGTGTCGGTCTGGCTGGCGGTCAGGTCTTCCTTCGAAGCGTCGCTCATGGCTTGTACCTTGACCGGATCGATTCGGGTCATCAGCGGCTTGAACTCGTTCAATTGATGGTTGGCGAGCCAGATCGCGTGGTCGTTCCAGGTCAGCGGCGCGACATTCAGGAACGCTTCGGCGTCGGCAGCCAGCAACGGCAGTACCGGCTTGAGGAAAATCACCAACTGGCGGAAGAGGTTGACGCCCGTGGCGCAGATGGCCTGGACTTCATCCTGCTTGCCTTCCTGTTTATTCAGCGACCAGGGTGCCTTGTCGGCGATCCAGGCGTTGGCACGGTCGGCCAGGCCCATGATCTCGCGCATGGCGCGGGCGAAGTCGCGGGCTTCATAGGCGTCGGCGATGCCTGGCGCAGCGGCCAGGAAGGCTTCGGTCAGTTCCGGCGCGGCGTTGGTGTCGACCATCAGGCCGGCATTGCCCTTGTGGATGAAACCGGCACAACGGCTGGCGATGTTGACGACTTTGCCCACCAGGTCGGAGTTGACCTTCTGCACGAAGTCTTCGAGGTTCAGGTCCAGGTCATCGACACCACGGCTCAGCTTCGCCGCGTAGTAGTAGCGCAGGTATTCCGGCGACAGATGATCCAGGTAGGTCCGGGCCTTGATGAAAGTACCGCGGGACTTGGACATTTTCTGACCGTTGACAGTCAGGTAGCCGTGCACGTTGATGCCGGTCGGCTTGCGGTAGCCGGCGCCTTCAAGCATGGCTGGCCAGAACAGGGCGTGGAAGTTGACGATGTCCTTGCCGATGAAGTGGTACAGCTCGGCGGTGGAGTCCTTGCCCCAGAATGCGTCGAAGTCCAACTCCGGCGTGCGGTCGCAGAGGTTCTTGAAGCTGGCCATGTAGCCGATCGGCGCGTCCAGCCACACGTAGAAGTACTTGCCCGGTTCGTCGGGAATTTCAAAACCGAAATACGGCGCATCGCGTGAGATGTCCCACTGTTGCAGGCCGGCATCCAGCCATTCGGCGATCTTGTTCGCCACGGCGTCCTGCAGGGTGCCGCTGCGGGTCCAGGTTTGCAGCATTGCCTGGAAGTCCGGCAGCTTGAAGAAGAAGTGCTGGGAATCCTTGAGCACCGGGGTGGCGCCAGAGATCGCCGACTTCGGATCCTTCAGGTCGGTGGGTGCGTAGGTCGCGCCGCATTTTTCGCAGTTGTCGCCGTACTGGTCTTCGGTGCCGCATTTCGGGCAGGTGCCCTTGATGAAGCGGTCGGCCAGGAACATTTTCTTTTCCGGGTCGAAGTACTGCGTGATCGAACGCTGGGCAATGTGCCCGGCGTCGCGCAGCTTCAGGTAGATCTGGCTCGACAGCTCACGGTTTTCTTCGGCGTGAGTGGAGTGGAAGTTGTCGAAATCCACCAGGAACTCGGCAAAGTCGGCGCTGTGTTCAGCCTGGACGTTGGCGATCAGTTGTTCCGGGGTGATGCCTTCCTTTTCCGCGCGCAGCATGATTGCCGAACCGTGGGCGTCGTCGGCGCAGACATAAATGCATTGATTGCCGCGGTGCTTCTGGAAGCGCACCCACATATCGGTCTGGATGTATTCCAGCATGTGGCCAAGATGGATCGAACCATTGGCATAGGGCAGGGCGCTGGTGACGAGGATCTTGCGTGGCTCGGACATGGGGCTCGGCTACTTGATGAAACGGAGGTCGGCCACTATAAAGCGCCGGCGCATATTTTTCACCCCTGCGGCCCAGGGAGTTGTGTTGCAACAGGCTTTGAGTGGCGAGTGGTTTACCTGTGGCGAGGGGGCTTGCCTGTGGCGAGGGGGCTTGCCTGTGGCGAGGGGGCTTGCCTGTGGCGAGGGGGCTTGCCCCCGCTCGACTGCGCAGCAGTCGCATTTCCGCAAGCAAAGAGTTTCTGTCAAGAAAAGCCGGGGCGGCTTCGCCACCCATCGGGGGCAAGCCCCCTCGCCACAGGAATGCGTTCGCGACAATTGATCTTCGGACATGCCGACAATAGGCCAGAACGGTTAGGATACCCGTCTGATTTTCCAGTCTTGTTATCGGAGTTGCCCATGAGCGCCGTCAATCGCGCAGCGGTGGAAGCCGTCCTTCGCCAATACACCGACCCCTATCTGAACCAGGATCCGGTCAGCGCCGGTTGCGTGCGCAATATCGAGATCCAGGGCGAGCGCGTCAGCGTGCAGCTGGAACTGGGTTACGCCGCCGGTCTGTTCAAGAGCGGCTGGGCGCAGATGTTGCAAATGGCCATTGAAGGTCTGGATGGTGTCAGCGCTGCCCGCGTCGACATCACCAGTGTGATCGCCGCGCACAAGGCCCAGGCCCAGATCCCGGGCCTGGCCAACGTCAAGAACGTCGTGGCCGTGGCGTCCGGCAAGGGTGGTGTGGGCAAATCCACCACCGCCGCCAACCTGGCCCTGGCCCTGGCCCGCGAAGGCGCCAAGGTCGGGATTCTTGACGCGGACATCTACGGTCCGAGCCAGGGCATCATGTTTGGCATCGCCGAAGGCACCCGGCCGCAGATCAAGGACCAGAAATGGTTCGTTCCGATCCAGTCCCATGGTGTTGAAGTCATGTCCATGGCCTTCCTGACCGACGACAATACGCCGATGGTCTGGCGCGGACCGATGGTCTCGGGCGCCTTGTTGCAACTGGTGACGCAAACCGCCTGGGGCGATCTGGATTACCTGGTGATCGACATGCCACCAGGCACCGGCGACATTCAGCTGACCCTGGCGCAAAAAGTCCCGGTGGCCGGCGCAGTCATCGTGACCACACCGCAGGATCTGGCTCTGCTGGACGCGCGCAAGGGCGTGGAGATGTTCCGCAAGGTCAACATCCCGGTGTTGGGCGTGGTGGAAAACATGGCCGTGCACATCTGCTCGAACTGTGGACATGCCGAGCATCTGTTCGGTGAGGGCGGCGGGGTGAAACTGGCCAATCAATATGGCGTCGAGCTGCTGGCCTCGTTGCCGCTGGCGATGGCTATCCGCGAACAGGCCGATGGCGGCAAGCCGACGGTGATCGCCGAGCCGGACAGCCCGATTGCGCTGGTCTACCAGGAACTGGCCCGCCACGTCGGTGCGCGGATCGTGCTGCAGGAAGCTGCGACGCCGGCGATGCCGAACATCAGCATCAGCGACGATTGACACCTGGCAGATAGACGCTGTCTTAATGTGGGAGCGGGCTTGCTCGCGAAAGCAGTGTGTCATTCAACAGATAAGTTGACTGATCTACCGCTTTCGCGAGCAAGCCCGCTCCCACAGTTGCTTCGTGTCGGGCGTTAGATACGCAACCCGCCATCCATTTCCAGGATCCGACCGGTGTAGTAGTCGTTCTCGAAAATATACGCCGCCGAATGGGCGATCTCTTCAGGCTTGCCCATGCGCTTGAGCGGAATCCCGGCGGTCATCTTTTCCAGTGCATCGGGCTTCATGCCCAAGGTCATTTCGGTTTCAATGAAGCCCGGTGCAATGCCGGCCACGCGAATGCCGTAGCGCGCCAGCTCCTTGGCCCAGGTCACGGTCGCGGCAGCCACACCCGCCTTGGCGGCGGAGTAGTTGGTCTGACCGACGTTGCCCGCGCGGGAAATCGACGAGATATTGATGATTGCGCCGCGGTTTTCCAGCTCGATCATTTTTGCCGCCACTTCACGGGTGCACAGGAACACGCCGGTCAGGTTGACGTCGATGACCGCTTGCCACTGGGCCAGGCTCATCTTGGTCATTTCGCCATCCTTGACCTTGAGCAGCAGGCCGTCGCGCAAGATCCCGGCGTTGTTGATCAAGCCATGGATCGCACCGAAATCTTCAGCGACCTGAGCGACCATGTGGGTCACTTGCTCTTCGTTGGCGACGTTGCACAGGTAGGCGCGCGCTTCGACACCCTTGGCCTTGCAGGCTGCCACGGCGTCGTCGAGTTTTTCCTGGTTCAGGTCGACCAGCGCGAGTTTCGCCCCTTTACCCGCGAAATACTCGGCCATGGAGCGGCCTAAACCCTGGCAACCGCCAGTGATAATGATTACTTTGTCAGTGAGTTGCATTCGCAATGCCCCGGTAGGTCTGGGTGTTTTTAATAGGCATCTTCTCCATCACGCCTACCTTGGCACATGAGAACCTGCCCCCAATGGTGTGCTGGTACGTTGACCAGCTGCTGATCCGTTTTTCTGACGGATTCTTGTTAAGGAGTCATAAATTGAGCGTCGAAACGGCTAAGCATGCACGAGAATTGCTTCTCAAGGAATACCGCGGGGTGCTCTCCACGCATTCCAAGTCGATGCCCGGATTTCCATTTGGCTCGGTCGTTCCATACTGCCTGGACCCGCAGGGCCGGCCGTTGATTCTGATCAGCCGTATCGCCCAGCACACGCATAATCTGCAAAAAGATCCGAAATGCTCGCTGTTTGTCGGTGAACGTGGCGCCGAAGACGCACAGGCTGTCGGCCGCCTGACCTATCTGGCCGAGGCGAAACAAATCGAGGACGAAGCTGCGATCGAAGCCGCCGCAGAGCGCTATTACCGCTACTTCCCTGATTCACAGAACTATCATCAGGCCCATGATTTCGATTTCTGGGTGCTCGAGCCGGTGCGCCATCGTTATATCGGCGGGTTCGGGGCGATTCACTGGGTCAACGACCTGACGCTGGCCAATCCGTTTGCCGGCAAGGCCGAGGTGAGCATGGTCGAACACATGAACGCCGACCACGCCAAGGCAATCGCCCATTACGTCGATCTGGCAGGGCTGCCGAAAACCTCCCCGGCGCAGATGGTCGGTATCGATGCCGAAGGCATGCACCTGCGCATCGGTCAGGGCGTACACTGGTTGCCGTTCCAAGCCCCTTGCAACACGCCGACACAAGTCCGGGAAGCCTTGGTTTCTCTGGCTCACGCTCAACATTGGCCAAAAAATGAAGCGGCTGACGCTTGATTTCACGCAATGGCGACGTCATCTACGTTGAACTGGCAAGGCATTCTTGCGTTGAGGAACCATTTGATGCGCCCTTTTTTGTTGCTCTTTCTGCTGTTCCCGGTGTTGGAGCTGTTCGTATTCGTCAAGGTGGCAGGGGCTATCGGGTTTTTCCCGGCCTTGCTGTTGGTCATTCTCGGCTCGATGTTTGGTGTGTTCGTGCTGCGTATCGCCGGGCTGGCCACGGCGCTGCGCGCTCGGGAAAGCCTGAACCGTGGCGAGCTGCCCGCCCAGACCATGCTCGAAGGCCTGATGCTGGCGTTGGCCGGTGGCTTGTTGATCCTGCCGGGTTTCATCAGCGATGTGATCGGCCTGATCATGCTGCTGCCGTTCAGTCGCCGTCTGCTGGCCAATAAAATGCGCCAGCGCGCCGAGGAGCAGGCCATGCGTCAGCGCGCTTTCGCCGACGACCTGCAACCACGCGGTGGTCCTGCGCCCCGTGAGCCGCTGGGGCGTGAACCGGACGTGATCGAAGGCGAGTTCGAACACCGCGACCCCAAGTAAGACATCACGGCACACGGCACCTTCGGGTGCCGTGTTCATTTGCGCGGCATCGACATGAAAAATTTTCGATCCACGCCCTTGTAATAAGCTTATGCGCCCTTATGTAACGGTCACCGCAAGGTTTCTGGTGATCACGCCAGACAGACTTCCGCGGTTCGCTTGACGAACCGCACCCGGCAACGCCGGACTTTGTTAAACCCGCCGGGAATACACCGGCCGATGAAAACCACAATTAGGAGAGATCGACAATGAAGCTTCGTCCTCTGCATGACCGCGTCGTCATCCGTCGCAGCGAAGAAGAAAAGAAAACCGCTGGCGGTATCGTCCTGCCAGGTTCGGCTGCTGAAAAAGCCAACAGCGGCGAAATCCTCGCTGTAGGCACCGGCCGCGTACTGGATAACGGTGAAGTGCGTGCACTGTCCGTGAAAGTGGGCGACAAGGTTGTGTTCGGTCCTTACTCCGGCAGCAACACTGTGAAAGTCGACGGCGAAGACCTGCTGGTAATGAGCGAGAACGAAATTCTCGCCGTTGTCGAAGGCTGATTTCCCGCTCATTTTCCCGTTACTACAAAGTATTTAAGGAATATCGATCATGGCTGCTAAAGAAGTTAAATTCGGCGATTCCGCCCGCAAGAAAATGCTCACCGGTGTCAACGTCCTGGCTGACGCAGTAAAAGCGACCTTGGGCCCGAAAGGCCGTAACGTGATCATCGAGAAGAGCTTCGGCGCTCCGACCATCACCAAGGACGGCGTTTCCGTAGCCAAAGAAATCGAACTGGAAGACCGTTTCGAAAACATGGGCGCGCAGCTGGTCAAAGACGTTGCCTCCCGTGCCAACGATGACGCAGGCGACGGCACCACCACCGCTACCGTTCTGGCTCAATCGATCGTCAACGAAGGCCTCAAAGCCGTCGCTGCCGGCATGAACCCGATGGACCTGAAGCGCGGTATCGACAAAGCGACCATCGCTATCGTCAAAGAGCTGAAAGCCCTGTCCAAGCCATGTGCTGACACCAAGGCCATCGCTCAGGTAGGCACCATCTCCGCCAACTCCGACAACTCCATCGGCGACATCATTGCCGAAGCCATGGAAAAAGTCGGTAAAGAAGGCGTGATCACCGTTGAAGAAGGCTCGGGCCTGGAAAACGAACTGTCGGTTGTTGAAGGCATGCAGTTCGACCGTGGCTACCTGTCCCCGTACTTCGTCAACAAGCCAGAGACCATGGTCGCTGAGCTGGACGGCCCGCTGATCCTGCTGGTCGACAAGAAGATCTCGAACATCCGCGAAATGCTGCCAGTGCTGGAAGCCGTTGCCAAAGCCGGCCGTCCACTGCTGATCGTGGCCGAAGACGTTGAAGGCGAAGCCCTGGCGACTCTGGTTGTGAACAACATGCGTGGCATCGTTAAAGTCGCAGCCGTCAAGGCTCCAGGCTTCGGCGACCGTCGCAAGGCCATGCTGCAGGACATCGCTGTTTTGACCGGCGGTACCGTAATCTCCGAAGAGATCGGCCTGAGCCTGGAAAGCACCACCCTGGAACACCTGGGCAACGCCAAGCGCGTTACCCTGTCCAAGGAAAACACCATCATCGTTGACGGTGCTGGCGTTGAAGGCGACATCCAGGCGCGTATCGCTCAGATCCGTGCTCAGGTTGCCGAAACTTCCTCGGACTACGACCGTGAAAAACTGCAAGAGCGTCTGGCCAAGCTGTCCGGCGGCGTTGCAGTGATCAAGGTTGGCGCTGGTTCCGAAGTAGAAATGAAAGAAAAGAAAGCCCGCGTTGAAGACGCCCTGCACGCTACCCGTGCAGCCGTTGAAGAAGGCGTGGTACCTGGCGGTGGCGTTGCCCTGATCCGTGCTCTGCAAGCACTGTCCGACCTGAAAGGCGACAACGCCGATCAGGACGTGGGTATCGCTGTTCTGCGTCGCGCTATTGAAGCGCCGCTGCGCCAGATCGTTGCCAACTCCGGTGACGAGCCAAGCGTGGTTGTCGACAAGGTCAAGAACGGCGCTGGCAGCTTCGGCTACAACGCTGCTACTGGCGAATACGGCGACATGATCGAAATGGGCATCCTGGACCCAACCAAGGTAACCCGTTCGGCCCTGCAAGCTGCAGCCTCGATCGGTAGCCTGATCCTGACTACCGAAGCTGCAATTGCTGACGCACCGAAGAAAGACAGCGGTGCTGGCGGCGGTATGCCAGACATGGGCGGTATGGGCGGCATGGGCGGCATGATGTAAGCCAGCCTTACCCCTGTACTAAAAAAACCCCGCCTGCGAAAGCAGGCGGGGTTTTTTATTGGGTGTTGGTTCGGCTGCAGATCGTGTTACGTCCATCGCGGGCAAGCCCGCTCCCACAAGGCTCAGCGCTAACCCCGTGGGAGCAGGCTTGCCCGCGAATGCGTCAGGTCAGGCACCGACCGGCTCGGTCTTGCCTGCAAGTTCAACGTTCACCGCCGGGCGATACAGAATCCAGTAATACGACCCCAGACAAATCAGCCAGCAAAACACCGCCGTCCAAATGTTGTGCGAAAAGAAGTGCGCCCCCTGCATCATCCGGCCGATGGAAAATACCGAACCTAGGGCAAAGGCGAAGACAAACGCCGCGCGGGCCATGCGCGGACGGCGATCACGCAGCACAAAGAACAAGGCAAACAGCGTGAAACCGGTTGCCGCATGCCCGCCAGGCCAGCAGCGGCCCGGCTTGTCCGTTTGCGGCCGCGGGCTCAACAACTCGCTGTAGGTTTCGTGACCACCGAACTGCTCGAGACTCCACGGGCATTGCACTGCCGTCACCGCTTTCATGGGCGTGACAAAGGAGGTCGCCAAACCCAGCGACAGCACCAGGCAACCCAGTTCCCGTTTGAAGGGCTTGAGCCTGGTCAGGAACAACGAGCCGATGAAACCGATAATGGCAAACACCGAGAACGCGATGACCACCTGCTTGGCCCGGTCATGCAGGATATCTTCCAGAAAGTAACTGTGCCGACCGATGAACTCACCCGCGACCGGATCGTAGAACAGCCTGGCCAGGTCCATGTCCAGCGAAGTCAGTTCGAGCAAGACCAGAATGATCGCCGTTATGGCGGGAACCCCCAGACACACCCAGTAATTGAGCGGGCGAGAGGCAGGACGGGTAAGGGTCGAAACCATGGCAGTTCCCTGTTGGATGAAGTATTTGGTCAAGTGTTGCGATAATGCGCAGCCGCGCGGAGTGTGACTCTGGCCCTGTCGGCAACCTGTGAATCGATAGTGAAAAAGTCGTCAAGGCCGGCACTGGCTCATTGGTGGGATCAATAGCCTGACGCAGCCCTAGCCGTGAGCCACACTTGGCCTTAAGCTGCGCGAGCCATGACGGCTGTTACTGTGTACGGAGAGATGCCGATGCGAATTCTATTGGTTGAAGACAACCGCGATATCCTGGCCAATCTGGCCGATTATCTGGGGCTCAAAGGCTATACCGTAGATTGCGCGCAGGACGGCCTGTCGGGCCTGCACCTGGCGGCCACCGCGCATTACGACTTGATCGTGCTCGACATCATGCTGCCCGGTATCGACGGCTACACCTTGTGCAAGCGCCTGCGCGAAGACGCCCGCAGCGACACGCCAGTGATCATGCTCACGGCTCGCGATCAGCTGGACGACCGCCTGCAAGGCTTCAAATCCGGAGCCGACGATTACCTGATCAAACCGTTCTCCCTGTCTGAACTGGCGGCGCGTATCGAGGCGGTCATGCGCCGGACCCAGGGTGGCGGCCGCCGCACCTTGCAGGTCGCCGACCTGAGCTATGACCTCGATACCCTGGAAGTCACCCGCGAAGGTCGCTTGCTGAAACTCAACCCGGTCGGCCTCAAGTTGCTGGCCGTACTCATGCAAAAAAGCCCACATGTGCTGCGCCGCGAAATTCTCGAAGAAGCACTGTGGGGCGATGATTGTCCGGACAGCGACAGTTTGCGCAGTCACGTCCACCAATTGCGCCAGGTGATCGACAAGCCGTTCGCCAAACCGTTGCTGCAAACCGTGCATGGCGTGGGTTATCGCCTGGCCGAGGGCCGTGATGGAGTTTAAGCAGAGCCTTGCTCAACGGATCATCATCGCCTTTGCGCTGATGAGCGCACTGGTAGCGGGTGCTTTCGCCGTGGGGATTGTCTTCACCGTGCACCTGGTGGAAGAAAAACTGATTTCGGCTGGACTGGGCGGCGATCTGCAGCGCCTGTTGCTGATGGACAATGTGTCGGACTGGAGCCATCGTCCGGAGCCGGACCAAATATTTTATTTCAGTGGCGGGCCGGGTGACTTTGAGCTGCCCAAGGATCTGCGCCACCTGAATCCCGGTTTTCACGAAGTGTTTCGAGAGCATCTGTCCTATCACGCCATGGTCGAAATCGTCGACGGCCGGCATTACGTGCTGTTGCAGGATCAGAGCGATTTCGAAGAGCGTGAGCGGATTCTGTTCGCCGTAGTTCTGGTGGGTTTCGTGCTGAGCCTGGTGCTGGCGGTATTTCTTGGCTGGGTTCTGGCGCGTAAAGTCATGGCGCCGGTAGTGCGTCTGGCTCGTCAGGTACGACATCGCGATCAATTGCTGGGGCTGGCACCTCCGTTGGCACCCGATTACGCCGCCGATGAAGTGGGCGAACTGGCCGTTGCCTTCGACGCCACCCTCGGGCGCTTGCGCCAGGCATTGAACCGCGAGCGATTGTTCACCAGTGACGTCAGTCACGAATTGCGCACACCCTTGATGATATTGGCCAGTTCCTGCGAACTGCTGCTGGAAAATCCTGGCCTTGACCAGCGTGGCCGCGCTCAGGTCGAACGTATCGCCCGGGCCTGTGCAGAGATGCGTGATCTGGTACAGACCTTCCTGATGTTGGCTCGGGCCCAGCATGAAGATACCAGTATGTCGCCGCAACAGACCTTGAGCGAGGTGGCCGATGGTCTGGTCAGCCTGTGGCGCCAGCCGATCGAAACCAAGGGGCTGAAAATGATCTTTGAGCCAGGGGCACCGCAGAGTATCCGTTACAACGCAACGCTGCTGCATGCGGTAATGGGTAATTTGCTGCGCAACGCGCTGCACTACACCGAAAGCGGATTCATTCGCCTGGCCCTGACGGACACGGGCTTTGTGGTCGAAGACAGTGGTGTGGGCATTCCCGAGGAAAAACGTGAGGCAATGTTCGAACCTTTCGTGCGGGGCAATGAAAAACGCGGGGAGGGCCTGGGGCTGGGCTTGTCATTGGTGCAGCGGATCTGTGAAAACCAGGGCTGGAATGTCAGCCTGGCCAATATGGAGCCCAACGGCTGTCGGTTCCAGGTTGACCTGACTCAATCCACCTAAACTTTTCTGTGAGTAATTGAGTTTGCTATGTAAAACTCCGTAATGATTCAGGGTCTCCATCAACACTTTTTTCACAAGGGCATGACCTGAAGCTGACGCGTGGCTACTTACGGTGGCGTGATCAGATGGCAGGAGACTGTGATGACGGACGGCCCGATTAAATTAGAATTTTCCGAAAAGTACGACGATCAACATGCGCAACGTTACCTGCGCAAACATCAGGATGGGCTTGGGCGTCGATTGTCCCACTGGCGTGATGAGCAGTTGGCGCGCAAGGCCCTGTCACTGGCAGGCGAACCGGGTCTGGTCCTGGATTTGCCTTGCGGTGCAGGGCGTTTCTGGCCATTGCTGGCAGAAAAAGCCAACCGTGCAATCATCGGTGCGGACAATTCCGAATCAATGGTGAAGACTGCAACTCAGGCCCAGCCGCCGGAAGTGGTGAAGCGGGTGCAACCCTTGCACACTTGCGCATTTGACATTGCCTTGCCTGATAACGCCGTCGACAGCATTTTTTGCATGCGTTTGCTCCACCACATCGGTGAAGCGGAGCATCGAATGAAGATATTGCGCGAGTTCGAACGTGTCAGCCGCGACAGCGTGATTCTTTCGTTGTGGGTAAATGGCAATTTCAAAGCCTGGAAGCGCAAACGCGCGGAGAAAACCCGTGGACAGGAGGGTTATCAGAACCGCTTCGTGCTCCCGGTTTCTACCGTAGAGAAAGAATTTCGGCAGGCGGGTTTCCGTATTCAGGAACGACTGGACTTTTTACCGCTCTATGCCATGTGGCGAGTTTACGTATTACGCAAGAGGTAACGGGATGGCAGTGCAGTGTGCAGCAGAAAAGGAAGTCGCTCCCCAGGAACGCTTCGATTATTTTTGGAGCCAGCGCGGTGAGTGGGTAGAAGAACCCAACGTTCGCCGCGGTGGTGAAAGTGGCGTTCAGCGTGTCTTGGGCAGCGACGGTCAACTGCTTTATGTGAAGCGTCAGACGGGGCATATCTATCGCAGCTTGCTGCACCCGTTCGGTCGGCCCACTGTGTTGCGCGAGCGTGATGCACTGACTGTCATGACCGCGCTGGGTGTTCGCGTTCCGCAAATCGTGTTCAGCGGTGCACAGCGCGATCCAGTGCACCAATGGCGCGCCTTGCTGGTGACCAAGTCCCTTGACGGCTTTGAGGAAATTGAACACTGGTACGCTGGGGGAGGCCGCGAGCGTCATGGTGAGGTCGTGCATGATCGGGTGTTGAAGGATTTGGCCGAAAACCTGACGCGTATGCACAAGGCCCGCTGGCAACACAGTTGCCTTTACATCAAGCACGTGTTTGTTCGCGTCACCGGTGAAGGTGACTCGGCCAACGTCGAGGTTGCCCTGATCGATCTGGAGAAGTGCCGGCTGCGTCTGACTGCACGGCGCGCCGCTGCACATGACATGAAGCAGTTGCGTCGCCATTCGTCGTTCAACGCTGCAGACTGGAAAAAGCTCGTCTACTTTTATCAGGCGGCGTTTGGCAGCGCTATCAAGGGTTTATAACAATGAAACTCGAAATTGCACGAGGTTTGTTTTTAGTTGGAGCCTTGGCAGTTGCGTCTCTCGCGATGGCGGCCTGGGAGCAACCCCGCACCCAGGTCCTCAGCTCGATGAGCGCAGAAGAGCATTGTCCGGTACCACGGGTTGCGAAGGCATCCGTGGCCACTCAACCCGATCATGATCTGTTGCTTTTCATGTTCGGGCTTGCTCAAGGATTGAGGCCGCAAAGTTGATCCGATTGAAGCCAAAATAAAGGCCTCGCACTGCTGCGAGGCCTTTTTTTTACTCGTCTGAATCAAGGTTTATCGGGTTTTGCCAGCAGCGTATACACACACGGCAACACGAACAGCGTGAACAAGGTCCCGATGGACATGCCCGTGGCGATCACCATGCCGATGTCGAAGCGGCTGACGGCACCCGCCCCCGTGGCAATGATCAACGGAACCATGCCAAATACCATCGCCGCAGTGGTCATCAAGACCGGCCGCAGGCGAATGGCAGCGGCTTCCTCCACGGCTTCCCGCGCGGTCAGGCCCTTGTCCTTGCGCAGCTGGTTGGCGAATTCGACGATCAGGATCCCGTGTTTACTGATCAAGCCGATCAACGTCACCAGGCCAACCTGGGTATAGATGTTCATGCTCGACCAGCCCAGGAACAGCGGAATCAACGCGCCACAGATGGACAGCGGCACGGTCACCAGGATGACCAGCGGGTCGCGGAAGCTTTCAAACTGCGCGGCCAGCACCAGGAAAATGATCGCCAGTGCCAGGGCAAAGGTGACCCACAGCGCGCTGCCTTCCTGCACGTATTGTCTCGATGCGCCTGCATAATCGAAGGTAAAACCGATCGGAGCTTCTTCCTGGGCGATCTGGCGCACCAACTCGATGGCTTCACCCATGCTGACCAGCGGCACGCCGGAAAGGATGGCCGAGTTGAGTTGCTGGAACTGATTCAACTGCCGAGGGCGCGCGCGATCAGAGACGGTAATCAGGGTCGACAGGGCCAGCAGTTCACCCTTGTTGTTCTTGACGTAATAGTTGTTCAGCCAGTCCGGGTTGTCGCGGAAGGGTCGTTCGACCTGGGCGATGACTTTGTAACTGCGCCCCTCAATGGTGAACCGGTTGATCTCCGCTTCGCCCAGCAAGGTTGCCAGGGTGCCCCCCAGATCCTGCATGGAAACCCCCATCTGCGCCGCCTTGGCGCGGTCGATATCCACCACCACTTCGGGTTTGTCGAAGGCCAGGTCGACATCGGCAAAGGCGAACTTGCCGGAATCCATCACGCGTTTTTTCACCCGCTCGATCACTTGCAGCAGCAGGTCATAATCGCTGGCGGAGTTGATGACGAACTGGAACGGCAACCCCTCGCCGGTGCCCGGCAGGGAGGGCAGGTTGAAACCGAAAACCTGCAGCCCGGAAATGCTCGCAAGTTTGCCCTGGACCTCGGGCAGGATCTCCATCTGGGTCCGGCTACGGTCGTTCCACGGCTTGAGCAGGAAGCCTCCGACACCTGATTGCACACCGTTGAAACCGTTGATCTGGAACGATGAGTAATACTCGGGGAACGCCTTGAAGATCTCGATGAACTCGTCGGTGTAGGTGTTCAGATAGTCCAGGTTGGTCGGTTGCGGGGCGTTGGCCAGCATGAAGATGATGCCCTGGTCCTCGTCCGGCGCCAGCTCCGTTTTGGTGAACTTGAGAAACACCGGAATCAGGCACAACACGATCACGGCGAACACCAGTACGACAGGTCGCGTATTGAGCGTGCCGTGCAGCATGCTCTGGTAGCGGCGCTTGAGGCTTTCGAAAATCACGTCCAGGCGGTGGGCCAGGCCGCTAGGGTTTTCATCGTGGCGCAGCAGGAAGGCGCACATCATCGGCGACAGGGTCAGGGCGATGATGCCGGAAATCACCACGGCCCCGGCCAGGGTCAGGGCAAACTCCTTGAACAGCGCCCCGGTGAGCCCGGTCAGGAAGCCGATTGGCGCATACACGGCCGCCAGGGTGATAGTCATCGACACCACCGGCATGGCGATCTCCCGGGCGCCTTCGATAGCAGCGTCCAGGGGCGTCTTGCCTTCTTCGATGTGCCGGTGGATGTTTTCCACCACCACAATGGCGTCGTCCACCACCAGGCCGATGGCCAGCACCATCGCCAACAAGGTCAGCAGGTTCAAGGAGTAACCCATCATCTGCATGAAGAACATCACCCCGATCATCGACAGCGGGATGGTGACCACCGGGATCACCACCGAGCGCAGTGCCCCGAGGAACAGGAAGACGACGACTATCACGATCAGCACCGCTTCGAACAACGTCTTGACCACTTCGTCGATCGAGGCCTGGATGAACAGCGTGGCGTCGTAGGCAATTTCAGCCTTGAGGTTGGGCGGCAACTGGGCTTCCAGCTCCGGCATGATCTTGCGCACTTCGCGGATCACATCCAGCGGGTTGGCGGCCGGGGTCGCCTTGATGCCGATGTAAACCGAAGGCGTGCCGCCGAAGGAACTGATGGTGTCGTAGTTTTCCGCGCCCATCTCGACCCTGGCGACATCGCTGAGCAGCACGCGGCTGTCGCCATCGACCTTGAGGGGGATTGCCCCGAAAGCTTCGGCAGATTTGAGCTCGGTATTGGCGTTGATGCTGGTGACCACGTACTCGCCTTTCACTTCACCGGCGGCAGAGAGGAAGTTATAGCGGCGCACTGCATCGGTCACGTCGCTGGCGCTCAGGCCGAACCCGGCCAGCTTGACCGGGTCCAGCCACAGGCGCATGGCAAACACCTGGTTGCCGAGAATCTCGGCTTCGGCCATGCCCGGCAGGGTCGCCAGCTTCGGCTGGATCACCCGGGACAGGTAGTCGGTAATTTGTGGATTATTCAGTTCCTTGCTGAAGAAACTGATGTACATGAGTGCCGAGGCGTCAGCCGACTCCTTGCTCAGTACCGGGTCTTCGGCGTCCTGGGGCAGCTGGTTCTTGACCTCGTTGGCCTTGGCCAGCAGTTCGGTGAACAGACGGTCGCTGTTGGCGCCGATGCGGGCGTAGATGGAGATCACCGAAAAATTCTGGCGACTCACCGAGGTCATGTAGTCGATGCCCTCGGCGCTGGCCAGGCTCTGTTGCATCGGCTGGGTGATGTAGCCCTGGATGGTCTCGGCGTTGGCCCCGGGGTAAGCGGTGGTTACCGTGATCAGGGCGTTTTCCATTTGCGGGTACTGACGCAGTGGCAGTTTGCTCCAGGCCTGGAAACCCAGTAATACAATCAGCAGGCTGACCACGGTTGCGAGCACCGGGCGACGGATGAACGGGTCGGTAAAAGCCATGGCGGTTCCTTGATCAGTCCGCGCCTGGCGGGCCGTTCTTCTTGGCTAGGGTCTTGTCGTCGCTGATGGCAATGTGTGCGCCGTTGTCCAGTTTGATCTGGCCGGCGGTGACCACTGCTTCGCCCTTCTGCACGCCCTTGGTGATCATCACCTGCCCATCACGACGTTCGCCGGTTTCGACGTAACGCCGTTCGGCGATGAGGATCGGCTGGTCTTTGTCGTCTTTTTCCAGGCTGCCGTCTTCGGCCTTCTTCTGCACGGCGACATACACCGAGTTACCGTAGAGCGTGTAGGTGATCGCGCTTTCCGGCACAACGATGCGCGGCAGGGGATTGGGCAACAGCACCTGCAGGCTGGCGAACATTCCTGGCAGCAGCTTGCCCTCGGGATTGGCCAGGGTTGCACGGACCTGCACGTTGCGGGTGCTGTTCTCCAGTTTCGGGTTGATTGCACTGATGGTGCCGGGGAAAGTCTGCTGCGGGTAGGCTGCGACAATGACTTCTATCTTCTGGCCGATAGCGATCTTCGGTACCGCCTGCTCGGGCACGAAGAAGTCGGCGTAGAGGCTGCTGAGGTCTTGCAGGGTTGCGATCATGGTGCCGCTGGCCACGTAGTCGCCGACATCCACCTGGCGAATGCCGATGGTCCCGCTGAACGGTGCCAGGATGCTTTTCTTGCCGAGCGCCGCCTTGAGTTGATTGACGGTGGCCTTGCTCTTTTTCAGTACCGCCGAGAGACGGTCGAACTCGCCTTTGGAAATGGCCTGGCTGCCGACCAGTTGACTGCCGCGGGTGTAATCGAGCTGGGCAAGTCCGAGATCGGCCAGGGCGGTTTCCAGCAGGGCGCTCTCCACGGCGCTGTCGAGCTTGACGATCGGCTGGCCGGCCTTGACCGTCTGCCCGGACTGGAACTGCACATCGGTGACGGTGCCGTCAGTCTCCAGGCTCAGGTCTACCCCTTGCAGCGCCTTCAGCGTGCCGACGGTGGGCAGGCGAACTTGCCACGGCCGCTCGGTGGCGGTAGCCACGGCGACGCTGATCGGCGGTTTAGGCGCCGAGAAGCCTTGAATCATCGTGTAGACGGAGAAGGCCTTGTAAGCGCCCAGGATCACCACGATCAGCAAGACAACACCCAACATGATCAGCATGCGGCGACGCAGCATATTTCCAGTTCCTTGGAGAAATCAGGTGAGACAGTAGGGCACATTACCGCGAGTCGGTGGGGGAATCCAACTGGCACTTTTTACGAGTCGCCCCGCCGATGATCGCCAGCCAGGGAATAGAGCGGCTGAACACAAAAACCGGGAGGCTTGCTATGGGAGGGGGCCTGCTTGTGGCGAGGGAGCTTGCTGTGGTGAGGGGGCTTGCCTGTGGTGAGGGGGCTTGCTGTGGTGAGGGGGCTTGCCTGTGGCGAGGGGGCTTGCCTGTGGCGAGGGGGCTTGCCCCCGTTGGGCTGCGCAGCAGCCCTAAAAACGGAGAGCACGATGTAGTGGTTTATCTAAAAAACCCGCGGTGGTGGTTATGGGGGTGGCTTCGCCACCCATCGGGGGCAAGCCCCCTCGCCACAGGCAAGCCCCCCCACAGAAGGCAAGCCCTCTCACAGAAGGCAAGCCCCCCCACAGAAGGCAAGCCCTCTCACAGAAGGCAAGCCCTCTCACAGAAGGCAAGCCCCCCCACAGAAGGCAAGCCCTCTCACAGAAGGCAAGCCCCCCACAGAAGGCAAGCCCTCTCACACAAGGCAAGCCCTCCCACAGAAGCTCAGACTAGATGAAGATGGTTGTCCCAGAGCCCTGCCGGAAGCTCCAGGGGTTTTGCCAGCAGCTCGGACTGGCGACAATCGTAGTAGCGGCAACGTCCCTGGCCCGAGGTCACGACGAAGCCATCGGCCACCGCACCGACCCCGGCGCAATCGGGCAAGGGCGCGTCCAGGCGTACTTCGCCGCTGTCCAGGTCCCAGATGAAAAAGCGGTTACCCCGTGGTGCAGTCAACGCCACCAGGCGCAAGTCGCTGTGCACCGCGACACTGGCGGTGTAGTGCCCCATGGCCTGCAATTGGTGTTCCGGCACCGGGAACGCGACAAAAGGCCGGCCGGGGCGCTTGATCGCCAGCAGCTCCGACGACTCATGGGCCGCCCCCATGAATTGCTGACCGGCGACGATGGTGCCGTCGCTGGCAATCCCCAGGTGACGCACGCTGTTCATCTGCTGGGCGAGGGTTTCCTTGCTCAGCAGTGTGCCGTCACGCTGCATCAGCACCAGGCTCGGCTCCATGGCATCGAGGTTCATCTCGACCCGGCTTTCGGCCTCGGTGCGGATTCCGCCGTTGGCCACTACCAGGGTTTCGCCGTCGGGCATCCAGGACACCTGGTGCGGGCCGATACCGTGGGTGGAAATCTCACCGCTGTGCACCAGCCGTGCGCCTTCGAACCTGTACACACCAAGCAAGCCGCGACCCGGCTCGGTGGTGTCGTTTTCGGTGGCATACAGCCAGTCGCCGCTCTGGTGAACTACCGCGTGCCCGTAGAAGTGCCGGTTCGGCTTTGACGTCACGGTTTGCAGCAGCGAACCGTCGCGCAGGTCGATCAGGTAGCTCTCGGTGCCCGGGCGGCGGGCGACAAACAGCGCAATCGGCTGAGTCGGGTGGTTGATGATGTCGTGGCAACGCTGGCCGACCTGGGTGGCAAACACCCGGGTGCCATCCAGTCGATAGCCGACGGCGTAGTGCTTGCCGTCGGTATCGTCCCGCGCCGATAGCAGCAGCGGGCTTTTATCCTTTTGCTTGAACAGCGTCCAGCCGCCCAGTGTCACTGCTCCCAGCAGCAAGCTACCTAAAGTCAGAGCCTGACGTCGCAGCATGGCACTCGTCCTCATCAGTCACCATCGTTGGCGTTGAAGCCCAGTTGGATGCCCAGCGCCTTGGCCAGCTCGCCTTCGTGCAGGCGGTGGACGACGTTGAGGCTGTCGTAGAGCTCGTTGAGCTGCTGGCGACCGGCATCGTCACCGAGCATATCGGTCAGCGAGCGCTGGTTGCCGGCGAACAGTTTCAGCGAAGCGGCATAAGCGGCGTCGATCTTGTCGGCCAAGGGTTTCTGCTCGCTCGGCAACAGACCGCGCAGGCCTTTGTTGTCGACACCTTCCCATACCGTTTTGGCGGCGGCGAGGCTGGCTTCGAGACTGGCCAGGGATGATTGGCTACGCCAGGCATCGGCCTGGAACGGCTGCGGCACGCCCTTGCTCTGGCGGCCCATCGGCGTGCCGAGCTTCTTCTTCAAGGTGTCCAGGGCGGTCACTTGCACGCGCAGCAGGTCAGCAATGGCTTCGTGGGAATCGGCGTAGCGCTGATTCGGGAATTTGCTCATTTGCGCGAGCATGCCGTCGGTGTTGTTCCAGCTTTGCAGGATCTCTTCGGCCAATTGCTTCTGACGCTCGCCGATCGCGACCAGCAGGGGGCAGAACCTGGCTTTCTGTTCAGCGTTGGCAACATCGGGCTTGCTGTCGAACAGGACGTACTCATAGGCCGACAGGCCTTGCACCACAACGCTGGACTTGGCCAGGGCGGCAGCGTCGATCTGCGGTTGCGCGGTGACCAGTTGCTCGACCTGACGGCCCACCAGGTTTTTCTTGTCCGGCCAGAACTGTACTTGCCAGGCACGGTTGCCTTCGGCCAACGGCCCGATCAGCAAAGGTTGCAGTTCGGCCCAGGCTTTTTGTGCGTGAAGGAAGTCGGCGCGGGCCGTTTCCAGGGTTTGCTTGCCCTCACAGTACGCGAGAGCGCTGACGGCCAGCTGGCGGTCGGCCTCAACCCAGCGGGTGTAGGTCGGCAGGATCACCGATTTGGCGATCGCCGCCGAAGTGACCGCTTGCGGGTCCTGGGGCGAGCAGGCGCCCAGGGCGAGGGCGGCGAGGCTGGTGAACAACAACTTGGGACGGAACATGTCGGGCTCCCGCTGAAGGAATGCGTATTAAAGGGAATTCAAAAACGCCAGCAGCGCAGCACGCTGCCCGGCATTGAAAGACAAAACCTGTTGCTGCGCCGCTGTCGCTTCGCCGCCATGCCAGAGCACCGCTTCGAGCAAGTTGCGGGCACGGCCGTCATGCAGGAACTGAGTGTGGCCACTGACCGCCTGTGTCAGGCCGATGCCCCACAACGGCGGGGTGCGCCAGTCGCGGCCACTGGCCTGGAATTCGCTGCGATTGTCGGCCAGGCCTTCGCCCATGTCATGCAGTAGCAGGTCGCTGTACGGGCGAATCACTTGATTGGCCAGTTCAGGTTCGGCGGCGTTAGCGGCAGTAGTGTATTTCGGTGTGTGACATGACTGGCAGCCAGCCTGATAGAACAGATTTTTGCCGGCCAGCACTTCAGGCGCGCTGACGTCACGGCGGGCCGGTACGGCGAGATTGCGGCTGTAGAACAGCACCAGGCGCAGGATGTTATCGCTGACTTCCGGCTCGCCATTCGGGCCGTTACCACTCGGCGCCTGTTTGCAGGCGGTTTGCGCGTCGGTGCAGTCATCAAAGGGTCTCAGGCTGGTCGTGAGGCCCATATCACCGGAAAACGCGTGGACATTCTGTTGGTTGAGGTTCGGTTGGCCGGCTTTCCAGCCAAACCGCCCGAGTACGGTTTTCTGTTGGACATCATCCCAGACCCGGTTCGGGCGTCCGGCGATACCGTTTTTCTCCTTTGCCTGCGCCTCGGCGTTGGCCAGGATCGCCTCGTCGGGGATCGCTTCGAGCAGGCCCAGGCCAATCATCGGCGGCGCTACCCGTGCAGAAAAACGCGTGTCGGGATGCATCGGGCCGTAGCCCAACTGGCTGATGTTCAGGCTTGGCTTGCGCAATATGACTTCGGTGCCGTCCTTGAAGTGAATCGGCACGGGTGTGTAATCAACCCGCACTTTGCCTTCCGGTGCCACGCCGGGAATGGCCATGTCCTGGAACTGACCACCATAGACCGGTTCAGGCAGCACGCCGATCTGTTCGATTACCTTGGCGTAGGCTGGGTCATTGGGAATCGACAGGCGCACCAGCATCGACACGGCGTTCTGCGCCCCGGGCTCCGGCGGGTGACCGCGGCCGTCCTTGATGTGGCAACCCTGGCAGGCATTGGTATTGAACAGTGGGCCCAGACCATCACGCGCGGTGGTTGTCGCCGGAGCGATCACCCAGGGATTGCGGAAAAAGCTGTTGCCGACGCTAAAGTCCACGCGCCGGGACGGCGGCAGGTTGGCCGAGGGCAGGGAAAAGGCATTCTGATCGCTCTTGCGCACGGTCGCGCTGCCACCGGAGCGGGCTTCGCCGGGTTCGGCTTCGGTGAAACGCGGGGCGTCATCGCAGGCACTCAGGCCCAGGGCCAGAAACAGTGCGGACAAGCGAAGAGGCAGCGAGGGCATCAGACATCCTGCAAGACAAGCAAAACAAGGGCGCAAAGTCTAACAGGGCAGGGGAGATTGAATAAGAGGAATTATCGTTTGGTTGATGTGGGGCAGGGGATTTGCGCAACAGTGATCCCTTGTGGGAGCGGGCTTGCTCGCGAAAGCGGTGTCACATTCAACAATAGTGCTGACTGACACACCGCTTTCGCGAGCAAGCCCGCTCCCACATTGATGGTGTTGCGCCAGAATAAAAAAGGCGACCCGCAGGTCGCCTTTTTTCACTCAGCCAGCGTTGATCAGAACTCGTGATCAGCGTTGTCCGGGTTCAGGTCGCTGATGCCCAGCTTGCCAGCGGCGGCTTCGATCGAACCGGTCTGCTTGACCAGGGCGGCGATAGCGTCGCGAACGATCTGGTTGCCAGCGGTGTTGCCGGCGGCGATCAACTGGTCGTAGTGCTCACCCTTGTTGGCGTGGTCGACGATCACCTGCATCTTCGCTTCGGTGGCTGCCAGGTCGGCTTTGAGCGCGGTGTCGGCAGCCGGGTCGGCTTTGGCCACCAGGGACGACAGGCTGGCGCCGGTCATTTTGCTGCCGTCGACGCGGGTGTATTCACCCAGGTAGACGTTACGAATGCCTTTGGCATCGTAGAACTGCGAGTTGTGGGTGTTATCGCTGAAGCAGTCGTGTTCGTCTTCAGGGGAGTTGGCTTCCAGGGAAACCTTCATGCGCTCGCCCGCCAGTTCGCCCAGGGACAGGCTGCCCATGCCGAACAGCATTTTGCGCAGGCCGGATTCAACTGGTTCGGCTTCCAGGGTGGCACGGTAGTTGTCGGCCACGTTGGGCTTCCAGTTACCAACCATTTCTTCCAGGTCGCTAACCAGCAACTGGGTCACGGACTTCAGGTAAGCACGGCGACGATCATTGTGACCGCCGGTTGCGCCTTTGCCTTCCAGGTAGTCGGAGGCTGGACGGTTGCCGGCACCAGGGCCGGTGCCGTTCAGATCCTGGCCCCAGAGCAGGAATTCGATGGCGTGGTAGCCGGTGGCGACGTTGGCTTCGGAGCCGCCCAGCTCGTTCAGGCTGGCGAGCTTTTCCGGGGTGATGTCTTTGACGTCAACCTTGTCTTCGCCGACCTGGATTTCAGTGTTGGCGATGATGTTGGCGCTGGCACCCGGGTTGCCCAGGGCGTGTTCGTAGGATTTGTCGACGTAGTCGATCAGGCCTTCGTCCAGTGGCCAGGCGTTAACCTGACCTTCCCAGTCGTCGATGATGGTGTTGCCGAAGCGGAACACTTCGCTCTGTAGGTAAGGAACACGAGCGGCCACCCAGGCGGCCTTGGCGGCCTTCAAAGTGTCGGCGTTCGGCTTGGCGAGGAAGGCATCAACGGCGGTTTGCAGGGTCTTGGCAGTGGATTCGGCATCGCTGTAAACGGCAAAAACGATGTCGGCGTAATGGGCGACAACGGCTTTGGCGGCGGCTTCGTCGACCTTGCTGGCAGCGGCAGGTGCGACGGCTGGAGCAGCCGGTGCAGCAGCGGCGCTGGCAGCCGGCGCAGGCGCGGCAGCAGTTTCTTTGTCTTTACCTTCACCGCAGCCGGCGAGGGAAATAGCGATGGCCAACAGACTGGCGGTAGCCAGAGGCATACGAATCATGGCGAACATCCTGCTTCGATAGGGGGTTGAATGGCGCCTTGGGCGCGCAAAACTGCGACATAATGCAAATCTTTCGCATTATGTGTAAAGGGTTGTACCTGTAAATATTTCTTATTCACACAGGGGGGTGCTTCACCCGGCAGGAGCATGCTCGCTCCTACAGGGGTTACAGAATTACCGCGTTGCTACGCTGCGCCTGTTTCAGGTAAGCACTCAATTCCCGTGCCGACAGCGGCTTGCTGTAGTAATAGCCCTGACCTTCGTGGCAACCTTCGGAGATGATGTAGGCCTCCTGCTCGGCGGTTTCCACACCTTCGGCAATCACCTGCATGCCAAGGCTTTTACCCAACTGGATGATGGCCCGGACGATGGTCGCATCGTCGTCGTCATCGAGCAGGTCCTGAACGAAGCTCTTGTCGATCTTGATCTTGTCCAGGGGCAGGCTTTTCAGGTAGCTCAGGGACGAATAGCCGGTCCCGAAGTCGTCGATGGCAATCAGTGCCCCGGAGCGGCGCAGGCTGAGCAAGTGCTGGGCGGCAGTGCTGATGTCTTCCATCAGGCCGGTCTCGGTAACTTCCAGTTCCAGGCTGCGTGGAGGCAGGCGGTACATCTGCAACAGGTTGTTGACCACCCTTGGCAACTCGGCGTGGTGCAGTTGCACCGTCGACAGATTCACCGCCATGCGCAAATCGTTGAAGCCCTGGTCATGCCAGTCGCGCAGCTGCTTGCAGGCCTGGTCCAGTACCCATTCGCCAATGGCAATGATGGTGCCGTTCTGCTCAGCCAGCGGGATGAACAGGTCTGGCGGTACCAGCCCGTGCTCGGGGTGCTGCCAGCGAATCAACGCTTCGACACCGACTACCCGATGATCGCGGTAGCTGATCTGCGGCTGGTAGACGAGGTAGAACTGGTTGCGGGTCAGGGCATCGCGCAGGTCTTTTTCCAGTTCGCGCCGGCGGCGCATTTCGGTATCGACACTGGCGATATAGAACTGATAGCGGTTACGCGAGCGGGTCTTGGCCAGGGTCATGGTCTGCTCGGCCTTCTGCAACAACTTCTCGGTGCTGTCGCCGTCCTCGGGAAACAGAGTGATGCCGATGGTGGCACGCAGGCGGATTTCCTGATGATCGAGGGCGAACGCCGCTTCCAGATCATCAAGAATGCTTTGCGCCAGTTCGGCGGCTTCGTAGGGTTGTTCCAGATCGGCCTGCACCAGGGCGAACTGGTCGCCACCCAGGCGGGCAAGGGCACCGAGGCGACCACTATGGCCGCGCAGGCGGTCGGCCAGGGCCAGCAGTAATTGGTCGCCGGTCTGATAGCTGAACTGTTCGTTGATGCCCTTGAAGTCGTCGAGGCCTACACACAGCACAGCGACCCGGCGTTGCAACTTGCCGGCGTCGATCAGGATCTTGTCCAGCTGATACTGCAATTGCTGCCGGTTCGGTAAACCGGTGAGAAAGTCGTATTGGGCCATGCGCAGCAGGCTGTTTTCCGCTTCATGACGCAGGTGAGTATTGCGCTCGATGGATTCAAGCAGCTGATTTGCCGTGTTGATCCAGATGCCCAGCTCGTTTTTCTCGTGACCCTTGAGCAATGGGATTTTGTGCTCGCTGGGGCGATCCGGGTTGATTTCCGTGAGGTGCTTGATGATCCGCGACAACGGTTTGGTCAGCAGCCAGTGATAAACCAGGTACAGCACAAGCCCCATCGCCAGGGCGCGCAACACGCCGGAAATGAAGATGATCACCGAGCTGACGATAAAACCTTGCCCGTAGGTGGCGGTATCGAGGGTAATGCTCAGGTCGCCGTAATACTCACTGTACGGCCCGCGACCCACCAGTTGGGTGGTGAAAGTGCGTTCCTTGCCAAGAATCAGGTCGGTCAGCCAGCGACTGCTCGATTGCTGCAGCTCGCGGGTTTTTTGCGCGAGCATGGGCTCGTTGGGGTGGCCGATGGACGCCTGGCGCACGGCGTCATCCTGAAACAAGCCCTCGATGACCTGCATGCCCATTTCCCGGTCCAGGCTATAGACAGCCTGGGTCGAGGGGTCGCGAAACATATCGAGGATGCGCTCGGCATCACCGGCGACGGCCTGGCGTGTTTTATAGGCATCGAAAACAATCTGCGCGCAGCTCAAGACTACGCCGACGATCAATGCCGACAGGAGCACAACCCGGAGCAACTTCACCGACAAGCTGTTCTTGAGTTCCAGCTTCAAAGGGCTATTCCTTGTTCCGTGCGGGCAGCATCAAGTTGCATTGAGTATTGGCAATCCCGTAGGGGCAGTCAAAGGGACAATCGGCCACAGGCGGGTTTGCCTGCAGCCTGGCCGAGTTTTCGTTGCCCTGAGCCATTTGCCTATTAGTACTGTGTCGGTTGTCGAGTCCTTCAACTTGAGGGGCTGGGTGGAGAAAATTTCCATTTGGTTGATGTTAGACGTCTGTGGCTGTGCGGCAAGAGGCGCGCGGCTTGTTTCATTGTGGGAAATTGGCTTGGGTTCGATAGCGGCATGACGGTCGCGATGTGGAGCATGATTTACCTTGCATGGCGGCCTTGTAACTGATCTATCTCTTGCGGCGATCCCCAATTCTCGTGGGAGCTGGCCTGCCGGCGATGACGGTCTGCGAGTCGACCAATTCCTCCCGGATGTACCCGGACAAATGTGAGGCTTGCTCGCGAAGAGGCCCCATCAAACCGCAAAAAAACCGGGCAATAAAAAACCCGGCTGAAAAGCCGGGTTTTTTGACTGGCGTCGGACTTAAGCGGTGAAGGTCTTACCTTCGAACTGCTCAGCCACGAATTTCCAGTTGACCAGGTTCCAGAACGCTTCGACGTACTTCGGACGAACGTTGCGGTAGTCGATGTAGTAAGCGTGTTCCCAGACGTCGCAGGTCAGCAGCGGAGTGTCGCCGTTGGTCAGCGGGTTGCCGGCGCCGATGGT
Source organism: Pseudomonas sp. GW821-FHT09H03 (assembly GCF_059415945.1). Classification (NCBI taxonomy): domain Bacteria; kingdom Pseudomonadati; phylum Pseudomonadota; class Gammaproteobacteria; order Pseudomonadales; family Pseudomonadaceae; genus Pseudomonas; species Pseudomonas sp. GW821-FHT09H03. The sequence goes on from NZ_JBWKOF010000003.1 coordinate 242,446, forward strand.
GCTGGCCAGGGCCAGGGAACCGTCAGCCTTTTTCACCAGCCAGCCCCAGCCGGAACCGAAGGTGCCGATGGAAGTCTTGCTGAACTCTTCCTTGAACTTGTCGAACGAACCGAAAGCAGCGTTGATCGCGTCAGCCAGTGCGCCGGTTGGTTGGCCGCCAGCATTTGGTGCCAGGCAGTTCCAGTAGAAAGTGTGGTTCCAGACCTGAGCGGCGTTGTTGAAGATACCGCCCGAGGAAGTCTTGACGATTTCTTCCAGGGTCTTGCCTTCGAACTCGGTGCCTGGCACCAGGTTGTTCAGGTTCACGACATAGGTGTTGTGGTGCTTGTCGTGGTGGTATTCCAGGGTTTCCTTGGAAATGTGCGGCTGCAGGGCGTCGTGTGCGTAAGGCAGCGGCGGCAATTCGAAAGCCATGATGATTCTCCTAATCAGGTCAGTTGCGGTGAGCGCAAGGCCGATCACGGGCGGCCAGACTAGCGCCGGGGAGTTTGTACTCTTTGCGGCGCAGGGATTCGGATCATAGCACCGGGGTGGCGGCATAACCACGCAACAACTGTGTGGAATAGAGGTTCCAGGGCTGTGCGGAACAATTTACCCGGCGGTAATTAACTGGACGGCTACGGCAAACATCATCACCGCCACCAGCAGGTCGAGAATTCGCCAGGTACTCGGTCGAGCCAGCCACGGAGCCAGCCACGCCGCGCCCAGCGCCAGGGTGAAAAACCACAGCAGCGAGGCACTGGCCGCGCCCACCACATAGGCGCCGGGTTCGGTTTGTTGGGCGCCGAGTGAGCCGATCAGCAAAACGGTGTCCAGGTAGACATGCGGGTTGAGCAGCGTTACCGCCAGGGCGCTAAGCATCACCGCCCGCAGCGAGCGCACGGTCTGGTTTTCTCCTTGTTGCAGGCTCTGGCTGGAAAAAGCCCGGCGCAGCGCCTGGCTGCCGTACCACAATAGAAACGCCGCGCCGCCCCAGCGAGCTATGGCCAACAGCGTCGGATTTTGTGCCAGCACCGTCGCCAGGCCGAATACCCCGGCGGCCACCAGCAATGCATCGCAGGCCACGCAAAGCGCGGCCACCGGCAGGTGATGTTCACGCCGCAGGCTTTGCGCTAGAACAAACGCATTCTGGGTACCGATTGCCATGATCAGTCCGAAGGCCACCAACAGGCCGTTCACGTAGCTTTGCCACATATCGTTTACTCCGCGTTGGCCGCCAGGTTCCGCAACACCTGAAGGGCACGGTCGGCGTCGGCCTGGCCGACGAACAAATGGTCGTGGTAATAGCCGGCGATCACGTTGCAGCTGATGCCGGCGTTGCCCAGTGCGCTGGCAAACGCGGCAGTCAGGCCGACGGCTCCCAGGGCCGAGTGCACGTTCAGGGTGATCCACGCAGCCACGTAGTCGAAGCTGAATCCGGCTTGTTCGGCGCGGGAACGTTCGAGAATCACGGTCAGACCTTCCTGCTCGCGAAAGCTGCCGACAATCTCCAGACCTGCCGGCAAATGGCCGTCGCGCAGGGTGCAGAACACATATTCGCCAGCGTTGAGTTGCGGGCTCATGCTGCGCAGCAGCGTTGCCAGTGAAGTTTCGCCAGCCATGGGGTAATCCTTGTTCAGAAGTTCATGCTGGTCATTCTCCGTTGGAAGCCTGTATAAGAAAAACAAATCATGCTGATCGCTCATTAGGAAAACTGATGTTCGACTACAAATTGCTTTCCGCCCTGGCCGCAGTGGTCGAGCAGGCCGGTTTTGAACGGGCCGCGCAGGTGCTGGGTCTGTCGCAATCGGCGATTTCCCAGCGCATCAAGTTGCTCGAAGCCCGGGTCGGGCAACCTGTGCTGGTGCGGGCTACTCCGCCCACGCCGACGGAGATCGGCCGGCGCCTGCTCAACCATGTGCAACAGGTGCGCTTGCTTGAACGCGATCTGCAAAGCCTGGTACCGGCACTGGATGAAGAAGGCTTGCCGGAGCGCCTGCGGATTGCCTTGAATGCCGACAGCCTGGCCACCTGGTGGGCGCAGGCGGTGGGGGAGTTCTGCGCGCAACAACACTTGTTGATGGATCTGGTGGTTGAAGACCAGACCGTCGGCCTCAAACGTATGCGTGCCGGAGAAGTGGCGGCTTGCCTCTGTGCCAGCGAGCGCCCGGTGTCCGGGGCGCGCAGTGTGTTGCTGGGGGCCATGCGTTATCGTGCGTTGGCCAGCCCGGCCTTCATTGCCCGGCACTTTCCCGAGGGCGTTCGCGCTGATCAGCTGGCTCGAACCCCGGCGCTGGTATTTGGCCCGGACGATTTCCTGCAGCATCGCTATCTCGCATCCCTGGGAGTCAACGGTGGCTTCGAGCACCACCTATGCCCGTCGTCTGAAGGTTTTATCCGCCTCACCGAAGCGGGACTCGGCTGGGGGCTGGTCCCGGAGCTTCAGGTGCGCGAGCAACTGGAGCGCGGGGTATTGCGCGAACTGTTGCCAGATAAACCGATCGATGTGCCTTTGTACTGGCATCATTGGCGCAATGGCGGTGAGTTACTGGGTTTGCTGACCGATCAATTGGTGCTCGCGTCGAAGCAATGGCTGGTGCCCTGGGTGCAGCCTTGAGCGTCAAGCTGCGAGCGGCAAGTAAAGCGCGTGTGCACTGTTTTAACTTGCGGCTTGCAGCTTGACGCTTGCAACTGCATTTCTAGGAGCAATAAATGAAGATTCTGGTTACCGGCGCAAGCGGCTTCATTGGCGGACGCTTTGCGCGTTTCGCCCTGGAGCAGGGCCTGGACGTACGGGTCAACGGTCGCCGGGCCGAGAGTGTGGAGCATCTGGTACGTCGTGGTGCCGAGTTCATCCAGGGCGACCTGAGCGACCCGGAACTGGCACGCGAGCTGTGCTCGGACGTCGAGTCCGTGGTGCATTGCGCCGGAGCGGTGGGGTTGTGGGGACGGTATCAGGACTTCCATCAAGGCAACGTCCAGGTCACCGAGAACGTTGTCGAGGCCTGCCTGAAACAACGGGTTCGACGGTTGGTGCACCTGTCATCGCCGTCGATCTATTTCGATGGCCGCGATCATCTGGGCCTGACGGAAGAACAAGTACCCAAGCGCTTCAAGCATCATTACGCCGCTACCAAGTACCTGGCCGAGCAAAAGGTCTTCGGTGCCCAGGAGTTCGGTCTCGAAACCCTGGCCCTGCGCCCGCGTTTCGTTACCGGTGCTGGCGATATGAGTATCTTCCCGCGTTTGCTGAAGATGCAGCGCAAAGGGCGCCTTGCGATCATCGGCAATGGCCTGAACAAGGTTGATTTCACCAGCGTGCAAAACCTCAACGAAGCCCTGCTCGGTAGCTTGCTGGCCAGCGGCTCTGCCTTGGGCAAGGCTTACAATATCAGTAACGGCACGCCGGTTCCCCTGTGGGACGTGGTCAATTACGTCATGCGCGCAATGGAAGTCCCACAGGTTACCCGCTACCGTTCCTATGGCTTGGCCTACTCCGTTGCGGCGCTTAACGAAGGCGTCTGCAAGCTATGGCCGGGGCGCCCCGAGCCGACCTTGTCGCGCCTGGGCATGCAGGTCATGAACAAAAACTTCACCCTGGACATCAGTCGCGCCCGGCATTATCTGGATTACGATCCCAAGGTCAGTCTGTGGACGGCGCTCGATGAGTTCTGTGGCTGGTGGAAGGCTCAGGACATTCGCTGATACTCAAGTCACGGCCGCTTTCTGAACCGATGGCCGGGGTTCAGGGTCAATCTGTGCGGCTGTGGGGTTTATACTGCGGCGCATCAAGCCATCACGTGTTTCACAAAGGTTGATTGAATGTCCATGCGTAACGATGCCCACGACGACTTTGACGATGTACCAAGCTTGCGTGCAGACGTTCTCGACGACGATGAGTTTGTGCCCACTGTGCGCAAGGTCGTGCATGCGCGCACGGCCCCGGTGGTCAAGGTCAAGGCGGCGAGCACCGGCCCGCTCTGGGCGCTGGTTGGCGCCTTGTTCATTGCTTTTGCCGTTCTTGCCTGGTGGAGCTTTCAGCAGATCTCACTGATGGAGCAGCAACTGGTGGCGACCCAGGAAAGCTTCGCGCGAATCAGTGAGGAAGCGGCGGGGCGCTTGCAGGATATTTCCGGCAAGGTGGTCGCCAGCCAGACCAGTGTCAGCAGCGACAGCGAAGCCCTGAAGCTGCAAATCAGACAGCTGGAAAGCAAACTCCAGGATCAGAATGCGCAGCAACTGGGCGTTGCCGGCCAGGCGTCGGAGCTGGACAAGCGTCTGGCACAGATGAGCGCGCAAACCACCGATCTCGATAAGCGCCTGGCACAGATCAGCGCCCAGAACACCGAGCAGCAGAGTGCCAACGGTCAGTTGCAGGCGCAAGTCAAAGCATTGAGTGGCGACCTGGCGGCACTCAAAAGCGCCTCTGCCGACAGCGAGAAGCTCGACGCGCAGATGAAAAGCCTGGGGGCCGATATCGTCGCACTGAAGAAACAGGGCAATCCGAGCGCTGCCATCGAGCGCCTCGAACAAGAAATCATTGTACTCAAAAGCGTACAGGACAATCGTCCAGCCCCGGCTCAGGGCGCGACCAATACCGCCGAATTCGATGCCTTCCGCGGCCAGGTAACCCGCAACATCAACACCCTTCAGGCGCAGATTCAGAATCTTCAGCAGCAACTGCGCGCCCGGCAGTAAGTAGTCAGGTCTTCCCGGATGCGCCGGGAATGATTGGCTGACAACACTCAATACCCATACATGCCCCATTGCCGTCTACGCTCTTGTAACACCAATGAGAACGAGGGATGGGCAATGGGGTTTGTGCATAAATTCGTCTTGCTGTGCGGCATGCTTTTAATGGGGCTGGGCCAGGCGCAGGCCGCCGCGACAGAGAAGGAAGACAGTCAGGCGGCCATCGCCTTGCTGGAAAAAGCCCTGGCCTACTATCACCAGAATGGCGACAAGGCCTTCGCGGCATTCAGCCGCCAGGGCGAGTTTGTCGACAAGGATCGTTATGTTTTCGTGGTTGACACCAAGGGCGTGATGCTCGCCAGCGGCGGACCTTCTGCAGCACTGATAGGCCGGGACGTGTCGGAAACCCTGCCCCCGGACTTGCAGAAAACCTTCAAGGACGCCCTGAAAGTGCCGGAGGGCAATGGTATCCAGCAGGGGGAATATCGCTGGCAGAACTGGTCGGACGGCAAGGTCGAACGCAAGCGCGTCTACTACCAGCGCATTGGCCAGCGCATCCTGGCCGTCGGTTATTACCTGCCACGGGCGTCCGCGGAGCAAGCCATGGCGCTGCTCAACAAAGCGGCGATCGATCTGACCAAGGACGAGAAGGGCACCCTGACGGCGATCAACTCACTCAAGGGCGGCTACCTGCAGGATGATTTGTACGTGTTTGTCGTCGACCTCAATACCCGGCGTTACGTCGCCCATGGCACTAACCTGCGGCTGATCAATACCGACTTCAGCAGCATCAAGGATCCAGAAGGCAATCCGGTGGGCGAGCCGATCCTGGCGCTGATGGCCAAACAGGACTATGGCGAATACGAGTACCGCTGGAAAAACCCGGTGACCACCAAGGTCGAGAACAAGCATGCATACCTGAAGAAGGTCGGGCATTTTCTGGTCGCAGTCGGGTATTACAGCCCTTGATAATTTTCTGTTTGTCATGACGCATTCGCGAGCAGGCCCGCTCCCACAAGGACTGCGAAAATCCTGTGGGAGCGGGCTTGCCCGCGAATAAAGGCGACGCGCTTTACCTATCGAGCCTTGTCCTCACGCCCGCGCAACAACATATTCGGCATGGCAATCGCCGCCGCCAGCCCCAGCAGCGACACCGCTGCACTGACCGTCAGCAAATGCCGGAATGTCAGCAACAACTCGGCACGCAAGGCGTCCTGGGCATCCCCCGGTGCGGCGTTCAAACCGTCCAGCAAGACGTTCCCCGAATGCCCTTCGGCGATCAGCGCGGAGCCAGCCAGGTGGGCGAAGCTCGAGTCCTGCAGCAACGCCAGCAGCAGTGCCGACATCAGCGCCACACCCACCGCGCCGCCCAGCGAGCGGAACAGATTGGTGGTGCTGGTGGCGACGCCGATATCCCGTTGCTCCACAGAGTTCTGCGTGCCCACCAGAGAAGTCGGGAACTGCATGCCACTGGCGATCCCGCTGAGCAACATGAACAGGCTGCTCAATACCAACGCCTGTGGCGGGGTGAACGCCATGCCCAGGATCGAAATCGGCATCAGCACTGCACCGGTGAGTATCATGGGTTTGTAACGACCGGTCACCGAGGTGCGGCGGCCGGCGAAATAAGCGCCTATCGGCAATCCGATGGCCAATGGCAGAAGGTGCAGGGCGGCGCTGTCGGCCCCGGCGCCGGTCACGCTCTGGAAGCGCAACGGCATCAGCACGATCAGGGATATGGTCTGGAAGCTGGTAAAAAAAATCGTGCACCAGCACAGGATCGCATTGCGATTGGCAAACAGATGCATGGGCAACAACGGTTCCCGCGCCCGCCGTTCATGGGCGACGAACAGCGCCAGCACCAGCAGCGCACAGGCGAGCAGCGAGAGTACTTGGCTGCTGCGCCATGAATGACCCTGGCCAACCTGGGTGATCCCGAGCAACAACGCTGTCAAGCCTATGACCATCAGCAGGGTGCCGAGATAATCGATGATCGGTTTGCGCTGGGGAATGGACAGCCCCACCAGTGTTCGGTTGGCTACCAGCCACGCACCCAGGCCCAGCGGCAGGTTGATCAGGAACACCCAGCGCCAGGACAGGTATTCGGTCATATAGCCGCCGAGCACCGGCCCCGCCACGCTGGCCACCGCGTACATGCTGCTGAAATAGCCCTGGTAACGACCGCGTTCCCGGGGCGGCACGATGTCGCCGATGATCGCCTGGCTCACCGAAATCATCCCGCCAGCACCGATGCCCTGGAAAATACGCGCCAGCACCAGTTGTTCCATGCTCTGGGCCATGCCGCAGAACACCGAAGCCAGGGTGAACAGAGCCATGCCGAACAACATCAGTTTGCGCCGGCCGTACAGGTCGCCCAGTTTTCCGTAGATCGGCACCGCCACGGTCATTGCCACCATATAACCGGAGATGACCCAGGCGAGCAGGTTGACGTCCTTGAACTGCGCAGAAATGGCCGGCATCGACACGGCAACGATGGTCTGGTCCAGTGCCCCGAGAAAGATCGCCAGCATCAAAGCGACCAGAATGCAGCGGATCGCCGGTTTTGGCGTTTCAGGCTGGTGGAGATTGGTCACGGGAAAACCTGCGGCAGTAATTGACCTGCAAGCCGCCAGGCGAGCAGGGAATGCTCGCCAGTGTAAGTCGATAGCAAGCTATTCGATAGTCTCGTACGGAAGGCCGACGTAATTTTCTGCAATGGTTTTTCGGCCGGCCTCGGAGCCGATGAAGTACTCAAGCTCTGACTCGACGATGCGCTGGTCAAAGGCGTCCTGATCATCGAAACGATGCAGCATCGAAGTCATCCACCAGGAAAACCGCTCGGCTTTCCATACCCTGCGCAGGCAGATTTCGGAGTACTTCTCCAACAAATCGAGGCGGTCTTCGCGATAAACCTTGAGCAGAATATTAAACAGCGTACTGACATCGCTGGCCGCCAGGTTCAAGCCCTTGGCGCCGGTGGGCGGGACGATGTGCGCCGCATCACCGACCAGGAACAGCCGCCCGTACTGCATCGGTTCGACCACGAAGCTGCGCAACGGCGCGATGCTTTTTTCGATGGACGGCCCGGTGATCAGCTTGTTTGCCAGGTCTTGGGGCAGGCGTAACTTGAGTTCGTCCCAGAAGCGTTGGTCGGACCAGTTGTCGACGTGATCGCTGGTCGGCACTTGCAGGTAGTACCGGGTGCGCGTCGCCGAACGCATGCTGCACAGGGCAAAACCGCGCTCATGGCGGGCGTAGACCAGTTCTTCGTGGACCGGCGGGGTATCGGCGAGGATTCCCAGCCAGCCGAACGGATAGACCCGCTCGAACACTTTCAGGCAGTCGGCGGGTATGGACTGGCGCGCCACGCCGTGAAAACCGTCGCAACCGGCGATGTAGTCGCAGTCGAGGCGCCAGGCCTGGCCGTCCTTCTCAAACGTGACAAAGGTTTCTGCGCTTTTCATGCCATGGGGAACGACATCGCCGGCCTGGTAAATTGTCTGCGCGCCAGCCTCCCGACGAGCGGCCATCAGGTCGCGGGTGACCTCGGTCTGGCCATAGACCATCACCGTTTTTCCACCGGTCAGGGTGTTCAGATCGATGTGTACCTGACGGCCGTCGAGGGCCAGTTCAAAACCGCCGTGGACCAACCCTTCGCGGTCCATTCGCTGGCCCACGCCGGCCTGGCGCAACAGCTCTACCATGCCCTGTTCGAGGACTCCGGCGCGGATTCGCCCGAGCACATAGTCGGGGCTCTGGCGTTCGATAATGACGTTGTCGATACCCGCGTTGTGCAGCAACTGGCCGAGCAGCAAGCCTGATGGGCCGGCACCAATGATGGCAACCTGGGTTTTCAGCGTTTTCATTGTTTTTATGACTCGCAAGCTTCACGCGACCAGGGCCGGTGAATGATTTTTATGGATCGAACGCTTGCATTTTTCCCTTGCGGGTCTGTCAATTGAAGGTGAAAACTGAGCGGATACCTGTACATTCTGCCAATCAGTGCGATTATCGCCCGCCATTTACTCGAGGCCTGGATTGACGTCATGAACAAGCCTGACCTGCCTTCGATTCCCGTGTTCAAGCTCTACGGTGAAAGCCTGGATTGGCCAACCCCGGACTTGCTGCACTGCGAAACCATTTCCAAACGCAGCCGCGAACATCATTGGCAAATCAAACCCCATCGCCATGCCGATTTATGCCAGTTGCTCTTCGTATTCAAAGGTCAGGCAGAACTTGAAATCGAAGGCAAACGATCGCAACTGACAGAACCGGCCATCCAGATCCTGCCACCGCTTTCGGTGCATGGCTTTCGTTTTTCCGAGGACGTGGAAGGGTTCGTGGTAACCCTGGCGACGCCACTGATCACCCATTTGCAAGGGCAGCTGGGGCAATCGGTGAATGCCCTGGCCCAGGCCGAAAGCTACCCGGCGGGCGAGAATGGCGAATACCTCAACAGCCTGTTCAGCGCATTGCACACTGAATACACCAGCCATGAGCCGGCGCGGGAAATGCTCATGCATTCGCTGGTCAGCGTGATCATGGTGTGGGTCAGTCGTCAGGTGATCCAGCGACGTACCGCACTTGCGCGACCACAGCGTGCGCGGGAATACCTCAACGGGTTTATTCAACTGGTGGAAGAGACCTATCGCCAACACGTCAAGGTCGAAGACCTGGCCCACCGCCTGGGGATTTCAGTGTCGCATCTCAATGGCACCTGCCGCGAGCTGGCGGGGCAACCGGCATTGCAGATCATGCACGAGCGTCAACTGCTGGAGGCCAAGCGCTTGCTGACCTATACCAGCATGACCATTTATGAAATGTCCGACGTGTTGGGATTTTCGGATCCGACCAATTTCACGCGGCTGTTCCGCCGTCGAGTGGGCATTTCGCCCAAGGCGTTCCGCGACCGCTTGAAGGCCGAACAGGACAAGGACAGCTGACTCCCGTCCTACCGCAGGGCGTTGAGCGTCGCGTTGTGGGGAACGCAGCGCTCGAAGTAACAGCTCGAGTATTCACGGGGCAGGTCGCGCAGTTGTTCCACGCGCCAGGCGGCAGCGCCATACAACCCGAGCGTGAACGCGCAGGTGATGAGAATCGCAAGGTATCTTCTTGTTTTGATGTTCATGGCGTTGACCTCTGAACGAATACCCTCGGGTATTACTTTGAGCATAGGTCAGGGTCGGTGAGTTGTGTAGGAGTTGCCGCAGGCTGCGATCTTTTGATTTTAAAACCCGGCATCCCACTCCGGTTCTTGCGCAAATCTCACCACCAGAAAATCCACCAAGCTGCGCAGCGCCGCTGGCATGTGCTTGCGTGAGGCGTACACCGCGTACACGTTCAACTGCCGGGGCTCGACGGCAGGCAGCAAGCGAATCAGCTCGCCGCTGTGGATATGCACCCCGGCCTGATACGTGGGCAGCATTGCCACCCCGGCCCCGGCCAGGGTGGCGCGTAACAGGGTACTGGCTTCGTTGGCGCTGATGTTGCCTTGCACCGGCACAGATACCTGCTCGCCGTCCTGCTCGAAATGCCAAAGGCTTTTGCCGAAGTAGGAATGGGTCAGGCAGTTATGCAGGCTCAGGTCCTCGACCCGTTGTGGCGCCGGATGTTCGCGCAGGTAGGCGGGAGTGGCACAGACCACCGAGCGACAGACCGTCAGCCGGCGAGCGATCAGGTTTGGGTCCAGGTCGTTGCTGGTGCGAATTGCCAGGTCGATACGTTCATCCACCAGGTTCACCGTGCGGTCGAGCATCTGCATGTCGATGCTGACGCCGGGGTAACGCTTGACGTACGCAGCCATGGCATCGGCCAGTTGCGCCTGGCCGAACGACGTGCTGACGCTGATTCGCAGCAGGCCGCGCGGAGCGTCATCCGGTTCGCTGACGGCGGCTTGCATGTCGCTGGATAAATCGAGCATCTGCCGACAGCGCGGCAGTATTTCGCTGCCGGCAGCGGTCAGGCTTAATTTGCGCGTGGTGCGATGCATCAGACGCGCGCCGATCCAGTCTTCCAGTTCGGCCAGGTACCGCGACACCACCGGCCGTGACAGCTCCAGATGATCGGCGGCAGCGGACTGGCTACCAAGATCGACCACCGTGACGAACACCCGCATTGCTTGTAGACGATCCATGATTTGCCCGATTTTAGAAACAAACTATGTCAAAGGATCGCATTTTTTGTACTGAAGTACGCAATTAAGCTCTGTTGCATTGCCATTCGGACAACGGAGCAACAGATGATCGGATTCACCACTCTCAAACGCGTTTTACTGGCCAGCGCCGCACTTGGCTTCGGTGCCCATGCCGCAGCGTCGACATTGACCCTGGACGTCTACAATCCCGGCGAACAAGCGATCTTCCCGGTGACCTCTGTACTGGTCAGCGGCGACAAAGAGGCGATTCTGATCGATGCGCAATTCGGCAAATCCCAAGCTGAAAAAGTGGTGGAAAAAATCCGCGCCAGCGGCAAGCTACTGTCCACTATCTACATCAGCCACGGCGATCCGGACTACTACTTTGGCCTCGATACCCTGACCGCCGCATTCCCCAAGGCCAGGGTGCTGGCCTCGCAACCGACCGTCGAGCACATCAAGCACACAGTCGAGGGCAAACTGGCGTTCTGGGGCCCGAAGATGGGCGCGGACGTACCGGCCAAAACCATCGTGCCGGATGTGCTCGAGGGCGACAGCCTGATTCTCGAAGGGCAGAAGCTGCAGGTAGTCGGTCTTGACGGCCCGCAGCCGGATCGCAGCTTCGTGTGGATTCCGTCGATCAAGGCCGTGGTGGGTGGTGTTGTGGTGGCGCAAAACATCCACGTCTGGATGGCCGACACCCAAACTGCGCAGTCCCATGCCGATTGGCTGACTACGCTGCATTCGATCGAAACCCTGAAACCGAAAACCGTGGTGCCGGGTCATTACCTGGGTGAGAGCGCGCGCTCACTGGCGGCAGTGCAGTTCACCGCCGACTACATCAAGGCGTTCGACGAGGAAACTGCCAAGGCGAAAGACTCTGCCGCGCTGATCGGCGCCATGAAAAAACGCTACCCGAGCCTCGCTGAAGAAAGTTCTCTGGAGCTGAGCGCCAAAGTCGCCAAAGGTGAGATGAAGTGGGGCGAATGACCGAGGCTTGAGATGATCGTTCCCACGCCCGTGAGAACGATCAGGGCTGCTTCAACGCGCCTGCGCCTGCGCCACCAGCCACCCCATCAGTTCACGCAATTTCGGCGAAGGTGCGGGTTTGTCGGGGAACACGATGTAGTACGCCAAACCGGTTTTCACCTTCAGCTCAAAGGGCATGACCAGCCGCCCGGCATTCAGGTCATCGCCGATCAACGACCAGTCGCCAATCGCCACACCCGTCCCCTGGGACGCCATCGACATCGCCAGGTCCAGTGTTTCGAAATGCTGGCCCTTGCTGACATTGGTCAAATGCACATCTGCTGCCTTCAACCAGGCCTTCCAGTCCCGTTCGTCGCGGGTCGGGTGCAACAACAGGTGCTGTTGCAAATCGGTCGGTGCCTGCAACGCCAAGGGACCTTCGAGCATGGGACGGGAACAGACCGGCGTCAGTTGTTCGTCGAACAGGTGACAAGACGCCAGTGCATCGTCTGGCGGTGCGCCGTACATCACCGCCGCATCAAACTGCTCGCGATGAAAATCCACCCCGTGCTTGACCGTGGTGGTCAGTTCCACCGGCACATCCGGGCGCTCTTTCTGCCATTGCAGCAAGCGAGGTAGCAACCAGCGCATGACACAGGTCGGCGCCTTGAGTTGCAGGGTTTCGCGAGTCTCGCCGATCTGCTCCACGGCCTCGTCGATCAAACCGAAAATCTGCTGCACCCGTGGCAGCCATTCCCGTCCCTCGGTCGTCAGTTCAAGGCCCCTGGCCTGGCGGATGAACAGCTCATAGCCCAGATGATCTTCCAGCCCGGCGATCTGTCGGCTCACCGCACCTTGGGTGATGTGCAGTTGTTCAGCGGCCCGGGTGAAGTTGCAGCACTGCGCGGTAATCAGAAAAGTGTGCAGCGCCGGCAGGGGAGGCAGTCGTTTCATGGGTATCCAAGGTATGACGTGAGGACATGGCTAGTATGACTTTTTATCCATTGTTGCGCCTACGTGTCGCCCGTTCCAATGAGGCCATCCCCGGGTCATGTGGGAGCGGGCTTGCTCGCGAAGAGGGAGTGTCAATCGACATCAATGTTGTATGACACAACGCTTTCGCGAGCAAGCCCGCTCCCACAGCCCGGCGTCTCAAACGAACAAGAAGGGCAATTCACATGGCGACGTGCGGCGAAGTATTGGTCAAGTTACTCGAAAACTACGGGGTCGAGCAGGTGTTCGGCATTCCCGGGGTTCACACCGTGGAGCTGTATCGCGGGCTGGCTCGTTCGAGTATCAACCACGTGACTCCGCGCCATGAGCAGGGTGCCGGTTTCATGGCCGATGGCTATGCTCGCACCAGCGGCAAACCGGGTGTCTGCTTCATCATCACCGGCCCAGGCATGACCAACATCACCACGGCGATGGGGCAGGCTTACGCCGATTCGATTCCGATGCTGGTGATCTCCAGTGTGCAATCGCGCAGCCAGCTGGGCGGTGGTCGCGGCAAGCTGCATGAGCTGCCGAACCAGGGCGCACTGGTCGCCGGTGTCGCCGCATTTTCCCATACCCTGATGTCGGCCTCGGAGTTGCCGGGTGTGCTGGCCCGAGCCTTTGCGCTGTTCCAGGCCGGTCGTCCGCGCCCGGTGCACATCGAAATTCCATTGGACGCGCTGGTCGAAGAGGCCGACGACCTGCTGGCCAGCATCCCGGTCAACATCGACAGTGCCGGTGCTTCGCCGAGCGCTGTTTCGCGCATGACTCAATTGCTGGCTGGTGCCAAGCGTCCGCTGATTCTCGCCGGTGGCGGTGCGATCAATGCGGCCGCCGAACTGACCGAATTGGCCGAACTGCTGGACGCACCGGTGGCGCTGACCATCAATGCCAAAGGCATGCTTGAATCCGCTCACCCGTTGCTGATCGGTTCGACCCAGAGCCTGGTCGCTACCCGCGCGCTGGTCGCCGAGGCCGATGTTGTTTTGGCCATCGGCACCGAACTGGCCGAGACCGACTACGACGTGACCTTCGCCGGTGGTTTCGAGATTCCTGGCCAACTGCTGCGGGTAGATATCGACCCGGACCAGACCGTGCGCAACTATCCGCCGCACGTGGCGCTGGTGTCCGACTCACGCAACGCCGCCCGCGCCTTGCTCAGCGCCTTGTCGCACAAATCCCTGGCCGAGCGCCGCAACGATTGGGGGCAGGTGCGTGCCGCGCGATTGCGAGAGGAGCTGGCGGGCACATGGGATGCACCAACCCTGGCCCAGACCCGTTTCCTCGAAACCGTCCTGCATGAACTGCCGGATGCAGTATTCGTCGGCGATTCGACGCAACCTGTGTACACCGGCAACCTGACCTTCAACCCGGAGCGCCCGCGCCGCTGGTTCAACTCCTCCACCGGCTACGGCACCCTCGGGTATGCCTTGCCGGCGGCCATCGGCGCCTGGCTCGGCGGCAGTGCCCGCAACGGCGCCCGTCCACCAGTGGTATGCCTGATCGGCGACGGCGGCCTGCAATTCACCCTGCCGGAACTGGCCAGTGCCGTTGAAGCGCGCACCCCGGTGATCGTGCTGCTGTGGAATAACCAGGGCTACGAAGAGATCAAGAAGTACATGGTCAACCGTGCCATTGAACCGGTAGGTGTCGACATCTATACCCCGGACTTCATCGCTGTGGCCAAGGGCCTGGGCTGCGCTGCCGAGGCCGTCGACGGTGTCGAGCAACTGCGCGCTGCCTTGCGTGTGGCCGCCGATCGGCAGGGTCCGACCCTGATTGAAATCGATCAGGCCCAGTGGATGCAGGCGGTATCGAAATGAGTTTTCCAACCACTCTGGACGGTCTGTATATCGACGGCCAATGGTCGGCCGGCAACGAACATCTGCGCGTGATCAACCCGGCGACCGAAGCCCTGCTGACCACCGTCAACGGCGGCGATGAGCGCGCCGTCGATCAGGCCGTGAGCGCGGCGAGCAGCGCTTTCGCCGCCTGGTCGAAAACCAGCGGGGCCGAGCGTGGCGCGATCCTGCGCAAAGTCGCTGCGGGCGTGCAGGCCGGTCGTGAACAGCTGATGCATTTGCAGTCGAGCAACAACGGCAAACCGCTGTTCGAGGCGGCGATCGATGTCGACGATGTGATCGCCACGTTCGAGTACTACGCCACTCTCGCCGAAGGGCTGGATGCACAACAGGACAGTGCCGTAGAACTGCCGAGCGACGATTTCAGCGCGCGCCTGCGCCGCGAGCCGTGCGGTGTGGTCGGCCTGATCGTGCCGTGGAACTTCCCGATGGTCACCACCGCGTGGAAACTCGCCCCGGCCCTGGCCGCCGGCTGTTGCGTGGTGCTCAAACCTTCGGAAGTGACGCCGCTGCCGGAGTTGGAGCTGGCGGCGATCATCGCCGAGGCCGGGTTGCCCAAAGGCGTGTTCAACCTGGTCTGCGGCACTGGCCTGGCGGTCGGTGCACCGCTGTCGGCGGACCCGCGCATCGCCAAGGTGTCGTTCACCGGCAGTAACGCAGTCGGCGTGCAGGTCATGCAGCGGGCGGCGGAAACCGTCAAGGGTGTGAGCCTGGAGCTGGGCGGCAAGTCTTCGCTGCTGGTGCTGGCCGATGCCGATATTGATTTGGCGGTGGAGACCGCGTGCGGGGGTGGTTTCTTCAACGCCGGGCAGATGTGTTCGGCCACCAGTCGCGTGCTGGTTGCCGATGAGTTGTTCGATGATTTCATCGCTCGCTTGAGGACTCGCGCCGAAGCGATTCGCGTGGCGGCCCCGTTCGATCCGGATGTGGAAATGGGGGCGCTGGTCAATCAGGCGCAATACCAGCGTGTGCTCGGTCACATCGATCGTGGCCTGAGTGCTGGCGCCAAACTGGTTTGCGGCGGTAATCGTCCGGCCGATCTGCCGCGCGGATATTTTTTGCAGCCGACGGTATTCACGGATGTGCCTCTGGACAGCGCGCTGTGGTGTGAAGAGATTTTCGGCCCGGTGATTTGCGTGCGCAGTTTTGCCAGCGAGGCCGAGGCGATTGTTCTGGCCAACGACAGCCAGTTCGGTCTGGTCGCCAGCGTGGTCACACGCAATGCCGAAGCGGCGGATCGCGTCGCCAACGCTTTGCAGGCAGGGCTGGTATGGATCAACGCACCGCAAGTGATCTTCCCGCAGACCGCCTGGGGCGGCTACAAGCAGAGCAGCATCGGCCGTGAATTGGGGCCATGGGGCTTGCAGGCTTTCCAGGAAATCAAACACGTGATCCGCGCTGTTTGACACCCCCTTTGTAGGAGCGAGCATGCTCGCGATGGACGTCAACGATAACGTGGGGTCCTTGAATGAACGCGGTGCCCTTGCGCCCATCGCGAGCATGCTCGCTCCTACAGGAAGCCATGCGTAGGCGTCATGGCTTCAATGAGTTTTTATCGATAGTCAGGTGTTTTGCACGACCTCAGGATGAAGCCGTCGAGTCAGCTCAAACCCGTAGATTCGGGGGTTGAAGCTGATATGGCGGCACAGACGCAATGATTGCGACCAACCTCATACCTACAAAAACAAAGGGAGTCCGTAATGGGCGAGCACGATCTGAACAGACGTCAATTCATCAAGACCGTGGGCGTTGCCTCGGTTGCCGCGGCCGCCATGAGCCTGCCGTTCGTCAAGGCCAACGCCAGCGACACCCGCTTTCAAGGCAAGACCTTGCGCCTGCTGACCTGGTCCGATGACACCGGCCTGGCTGCGCTGCGCAACATCGCCGCGACCTTCGAAGACAAGTACGGCTGCAAGGTTATCGCTGACCGCACCGGCAGTACCTCGGAAATGGTCGCCAAGCTCAAGGCCGCAGGTGACCGTCCGCAGTACGACATCATCACCCTGGCGGGCGTTGGTGCCGAAGGTCTGGCCGCCGCCGATCTGCTGGAAAAACCTGACCTCAACCGCATTCCCAACCTGGTCGACGTACCGGAGAAATACCGTACCGGCGCCAACGGCCACGGCATCGGTTACCTGCTGTGGTGCAACAGCCTGGTCTACAGCACCCGCACCCAGAAAGAAGCCCCGACCAGCTACGCCTCGCTGTGGGACGCTGACGCGGCGCCAAACATTTTCCTGCCGCCGCCGAACTGGACCGAGGCCATGGACCTGATCATCATCGCCGCCAAACTGGCCGGTGGTGACGAGCACAACATCGAACCCGGCTTCAAGAAACTCGCCGAGCTCAAGGACCGCGTGGTAACCCTGGGCGAGAACCCGAACCAGATCGCCGAGCTGTTCCGCACCGGCTCGCTGGACATGGGCGGTCTGTACGCCCCAGCGTTCTTCCCGAAACAGATCCGCGACCCGAATTACGGCCTGGGTGCCACGTTCGGCATGAAGGAAGGTTTCTATACCGACCTGATGCTGTCGGTGATGCCGAAGAATCGTCCGGGCGACACCGACATGGCCTATGCCTTCATCAACCACTCCCTGGATCCGCTGGTACAGGGCAAGATGGCTGAAGACATCTACAACGGTCCGGTCAACGCCAAGGCGATCATCTCCGCCGAAGCGCGCAAGAGCCCGTACATCCTCACGCCGGAGCAGATTGCCGAGAAGGCGATCATGCACGACAACGCCTTCCTGGCCAGTGTGCATGACCAATGGATTCGTCGTTACACGGAAATCTTTTCTTCCTGATCGCGTGACGAACACCGGCTCTTTGGAACACCACAAATCCAATGTGGGAGCGGGCTTGCTCGCGAATGCGTCAGCACATTCAAACATCCATGTGACTGACACACCGCTTTCGCGAGCAAGCCCGCTCCCACAGGGTTTACGGTGGTTTTGAAGGATGTGTTCTTCAGCTGCTTTCCATTGACGAGACCTTTGCTATGGAACACCAACCTTTGACCCATTCGGTCAGCGCCGCTGAGTCGCGCCCGAATCGGGGTGTTTCGCCGACGGCGCGCGCCTGGTTTTTTCTCTCGCCGTCGATGCTGTTTCTGGGTGTGCTGATTGCCGCCAGCCTCTTGGTGCTGCGCATGAGCGTGGGCACCAAGGGCGCGGAATGGTCCGGGTTCAGCCTGGCCAGTTACGCCCAGTTGCTCGAACCCTACTACCTCAAATCCCTGATGCTGACTCTGCGCCTGGCGCTGATCAGCGCAGTGATCGCGGTGGTGCTGGCGATCCCGGTGGCCTACACCATGTCTCGGCTGACCTCGCCCTTTGTGCGGCGGATCTTCCTCGCGGCGGTGCTGTTGCCATTGCTGGTCAACCTGCTGCTGCAAAGCTACGGCTGGCTGGTGATTCTCGGCCCCGGCGGGATGCTCAATCAGGCTCTGATGGGGCTGGGCCTGATCAAGCGCCCGATCATGCTGCTCTACAATCAGAACGGCGTGCTGATGGGCCTGGTGCAAACCGCTTTCCCGCTGGCCGTGCTGCCGATTGCCAGCGCCATGCGCGGCGTCGCCCGCAGCTACGAAGAAGCCGCTGCTACCTTGGGTGCAAGTCGCCTCCAAGTGTTCCGCCAGGTGGTGTTGCCGATGAGTCTGCCGGGGATCATCACCGGCGCGACCCTGGTGTTCGCCTACAACGCCAGCAGCTTCGTGGTGCCTCTGCTGCTCGGTGGCCGGCGAGTGCCGATGCTGGCGGTGATGGTGCATGACCAGATCGCCCCGCTGATGAACTGGCCAGCCGCATCCGCCGCCGGTGTGGTGTTGATCGTCACGACGCTTGCGATCATGACCTTGTCCGAGTTCATCACCGGCCGTCGCCGTCGCATGCTGGAGGCTTCGCAATGAGTACGCTGATCAAGAAACGCCAGTCGCTGTTGCCAGGGGACACCGGCAAGTTCGCTGGCATTCTCTCGGGCTTCATCCTGCTGCTGGCGGTGCTGCCGATCCTGACCATGATCGTCATGTCGTTCAGCGGCGCGTCGAACCTCGATTTCCCGCCGAGCAGCTACAGCCTGCAATGGTACAAGGCGGCCTGGCACACCTTCGTCTCGCCGGATGCCAGCGACGTGCTGAGCCTGGGCAAAGCCATGACCACCAGCTTGATGGTGGCGTGCCTGACGATGGTCTTCGCGACGATCATCGCGGTGCCGGCGGCTTACGCGCTGACCCGTTGCGAGTTCCGCGGCAAGGCCGTGGCCCTGCAGCTGATGTCGTTGCCGCTGGTGTTCCCCATGGTAGTGCTGGGCCTGGCATTGCTGCTGGTGTTCGACAGCCTGCCGTTCCAGATGACGACGTCGCGCCTGGTGATTGCCCACGTGATCCTGGCGTTGCCGTTCGTGGTGAAAAACTGCACGGCGGCCATGCTCTCGATCGGCAGCGAAGTCGAAGAGGCCGCGCAAATGCTCGGTGCTTCGCCGCTGCGGGCGATTGTCGACGTGGTGGTGCCATTGATGAAGTCGGGGATTCTGGCGGGCATGCTGCTGGCGTTCATCGTCTCGTTCAATGAATTCACCGTGACCTATTTCCTCTACACCATCGACGTGATGACCGTGCCGATCTGGATGTACAGCCGCACCGTGTCTTCGCTCGACCCCA
Organism: Pseudomonas sp. GW821-FHT09H03; assembly: GCF_059415945.1. NCBI lineage: Bacteria > Pseudomonadati > Pseudomonadota > Gammaproteobacteria > Pseudomonadales > Pseudomonadaceae > Pseudomonas > Pseudomonas sp. GW821-FHT09H03. The sequence continues at coordinate 261,731 of NZ_JBWKOF010000003.1, forward strand.
CCGTATTTTCGTTTGCCGTGCTGATCGTGTTGATCGACTTTGTCCTGATTTGGGCACTCGAGAAGCTGGTCGGTGAAGGTGGCGTTTCGTTCTGATTTCTTGAGGTGATTCTTATGTCTGGTCTGATTCTGGAAAACGTCGAGAAACATTACGGCTCGGCCTGCGCGGTAACCGATGTGAACCTGCATTTGCCCGAGGGCAAGCTGGTGTGTTTCCTCGGCCCTTCGGGCTGCGGCAAGACCACCTTGCTGCGCATGATCGCCGGGCTTGAAACCCTGACTGGTGGTGAGATTCGCCTGGACGGCGAGGACATCGGCAACACGCCGGCGCACCTGCGTAATTTCGGCATGGTGTTTCAATCCCTGGCGCTGTTCCCGCACATGACCGTGGGGGAGAACATTGCCTATCCGCTGAAACTGCGTGGCGTCAGCAAGGCTGAGCAACAGGCGCGGGTGGTGGAGTTGCTGGAGTTGATCCAGTTGCAACAGATGATTGATCGCCCGGTGGCCAAGCTGTCCGGCGGTCAACGCCAGCGTGTGGCAATTGCCCGGGCGATCGCCAACCACCCGAAAATCCTCCTGCTCGACGAACCGCTGTCGGCGCTGGACGCCAAGCTGCGCGAGTCGATGCAGGTGGAAATCCGCCAGCTGCAACAGCGCCTGAACATCACCACCATCATGGTCACCCACGACCAGCGCGAGGCCATGACCATGGCCGATATCGTCGTCGTACTGGGTGAGCACCGGGTTCAGCAGGTGGGTACTCCGATAGAAATCTACCGCCACCCGGCCAACGAGTTCGTCGCCGACTTCATTGGCTCGGGCAACATCTTTCCGGCCACGGCGCTGGGCAATGGCAGGGTCAGCCTGCCGGGCGGCGATGCGTTGCAAGTGCCGATCTGCAGCAGCATCCTGGTGGGCGAAAAAGTGAAGATGCTGATCCGCCCCGAAGACTTGCAACTGTCGGCGCCTCAGGCAACAGCCGGCAACCGCTTGTTGGGTAAGGTGACGTTCGTGCGCGATATCGGCGCAACCATCGAGACCACGGTGGAGTGTTCCGGGGTGTCGTTTACGGCGTTGAGCACGCCGTGTCAGGGGATTGGTTTGAGCATCGGGCATCCGGTGTCGGTGACTTTGCCGGTGGAGGCATGTCGGGTGCTAGGCGCCTGAATTGAGTTGGCAGTCAGATCCACCCCTCACCCTAACCCTCTCCCGGGGGAGAGGGGACTGACCGTGGGTTTCTCCAGGAATACGGCGACCTGAACCTGTTGTGCCGAATCCCAAATCG
>NZ_JBWKOF010000003.1:263117-378944 GCF_059415945.1 Pseudomonas sp. GW821-FHT09H03
ACTCGATCTTTAAGGTCGATGGATAGCGTCAGACAGCTCGGGCGGTCCGAGGTTTCGGGAGGGCTGGGGTGAGGGTGTGGAAATGATGCGATCCAACCGTGTCATGCCGAATCCATAATCGACTCGATCTTTAAGGTCGATGGATAGCGTCAGACAGCTCGGGCGGTCCGAGGTTTCGGGAGGGCTGGGGTGAGGGTGAGGAAATGATGCGATCCAACCGTGTCATGCCGAATCCATAATCGACTCGATCCTTCAGGTCGACGTATAGCGCCAGACATCTCGGTCGGCCCCCTCTCCCCTTGGGAGAGGGCCGGGGTGAGGGTAGCCGTTAGACACTCAACCGCAACCGCGCCAGATCGCGCAAAGGCGGTGCCCCGAACAACCGGCTGTACTCCCGGCTGAATTGCGACGGGCTTTCATACCCGACCCGATACCCCGCCGCCGAGGCCTCCAACCCCTCCGCCAGCATCAAGCGCCGCGCCTCCTGCAAGCGCAGTTGCTTCTGATACTGCAGCGGGCTCATCGCCGTCATCGCCTTGAAGCGGTGATGCAGGGTCGACACGCTCAGGTTCACTTCTTTCGCCAGATCATCGATGCGCAACGGCTGTTCGTAGTTGCCGTTGAGCCATTTGATCGCCTGGCTGATGCGGTGGCTCTGACTGTTGGCGATGGCGATTTCGTACAGCCGATGTCCCTGTTGGCTGCGCAACAGCCGATAGAGAATTTCCCGACGGATCAACGGCGAGAGCATGGCGATGTCTTTCGGTGTGTCCAGCAACCGCGCCAGGCGCAGCACCGCATCGAGCATGGCGGAGTCGAGCGGTTCGACATACAGCCCGCGGCCGGTGGGCCGGGTGGGAACGCCAATGGGGCCGGCGTCGGCGATCAGCGCGCTGATCTGCGCCGGGTCAATGTCCAGGCGCAGCGCCAGGATCGGCTCCTCGGTCGAGACGTCCACCACCCGCCCGCTCAGCGGCATGGAAACCGAGACCACCAGGTAATTCAGCGGGTCGTAATTGAAGTATTCGTTGGCCAGCTGAACTTCCTTGCGCCCCTGGGCCATGATGCACAGCGCCGGTTGCGCGAGCACCGGGGCGAACTCATGGGATTGGCTGTGGCGGGACATGAACAGCGAGTCGACAGCGGTGGCGTAGCTGCCATCTTCGGCGGTGTTGCGACGGATGATTGCCGCCAGTTCCGCACGCTGCTTTTCCCTGTCTGCGTCCAGCGGGGGGTTAAGGTGTTCGAGTGACGACATGCGCGGCATCCTCGGCAAGGCACAGGTGTTGGGACAAGAGCATAAGTTTGTGCAAGCGGCAGTGGTAGACACATCCTGCCAAATGATTGCCTGATTCTGCATGGGGGTGTTTTTTGCCCCGGACATGAGCGCATGCCCACAGGGAAACTTGCTTGAAACTCGTATGACAGAATCGTGACCGGGTGCTTCCCGTTGCGCAGGTGGCCGAAGCAGTTTCGCAGGATTGTGCAACGCACCGGCAGGAATCGACTAACGGCACCTGTGCGGCGGCCCTTAACCTTTGATCCTGTCGCAGCTCGTCCCCAGGCTGCCACGCGACTCCCCGGGAGGGTTGAACATGTCAAAGCAGATCCCCGTCAGTCATATGGCCTTCGTTCGTGCGCACGCCGGGCGCTCGGTGGAGCTCGGTGTGCGCCTCAGTGCCCTGATCGAACCCTCCCGGGCAGCCCCGGGATGCCTTGGCTTTGCCTTGCAGCACTCGCAGTGCGATGCGGACCTGTGGCTGGTGTCCGGCTTCTGGAGCAATCAGCACGCCATGACCGCCTATTTCAGTACGCCGGCGATGGAAGTTTTTACCGAATTGGTGCAGGACCTGGTGGTCAACAGCCTGGATTTTCATACCTTCAAGGATGTGTCGGCGGCGCAGGCCCTGCACCCGTGCGCGGGGTCGGTACACAAACTGGCCGGTTGAAGGTTTAATGGCAGCATTCTCAACCAGGCAGGATCCGCGATATGGCACGCAAAGCCTTTGAACACTTCGAAGCCGTTTCCGCTGTAGTACCGGGCGAGGGTGGTTACCACGCCGCTATCGCCGTCAAAGCGCTGGGTGGTTCCGGCGCCCCGCGTTTTCACAAGGTTCTGCAAAGCCAGACCTTCAGGACCGCCCATGAGGCCGACGAAGCAGCCGCCAAAGAGCTGACCCGCCTCAAGGACGTCAAGGAAAACACCGACCTGCTCTGGTAGTTCTTACCGCGTCGGGCGATGCATCTTGAACAACGCCTCAGGCCCCAGCTGGAAGTAGTCGGCCGGCCCACCGCCGCGCAGAATCGGCTCTGCCGCGGCGGTGTCGTACACCCCATCCTTGAGCAGCCACTTGGCGATATGCACGGCGACCACTTCGCCAAGAATCAGCCAGCTCGGCACTACGTTCCCGTCCGCGCGCTGCAACTGAATGATCTGCGTGACCTTGCACTCGAACGACACCGGGCTTTCGGCGATCCGTGGCACCGAAATGACTTTCGAGGCGACGGTGGTCAGGCCGGCCAGCTCGAACTCATTGACCTCAGGTCCGACCGGAGCACAGCTCTGGTTCATCTGCTCGGCCAGTGGCCGGGTTGCCAGATTCCAGGCGAACTCTCCGGTCTGCTCGATGTTATTCAGGCTGTCTTTGCGCCCGACACTGGAAAAACCAATGATCGGCGGGATGTAGTTGAAGGCGTTGAAGAAGCTGTAAGGCGCCAGGTTCAAGTGGCCCTGGGCATCCTGGGATGAAATCCAGCCAATGGGGCGCGGTCCGACGATGGCGTTGAACGGGTCGTGGGGCAGGCCATGGCCGTTGGCGGGTTCGTAGAAATGGATGTCGTCAGGCATGGAATTCTCTGGAACGTGCGTTAGGTGTCCATGGTGCAAGGACTCACGACATATTTCCAGCCCGGTAGCACCGGGATCAACGATTGAATCGGCACAATGGAGTGCGCGTATAAAATCGTGATTGATCCATTTTTTTATTCATGTGACAGATTTTTCATAAAGTCCTTACCCATTTTTCACTGTCTGGCTTGCAGTGTGCCCATGGCAAAAGTTCAAGAACCGCCGACAGACTAATGGAGCTCCACCCTCGATGAATAAACTTCCTCAAATCACCCTGGCGTTCTGGGTGATGAAAATTTGCGCGACGACCTTGGGGGAAACAGCGGGGGATCTGCTGTCGATGACCCTCAACGTCGGTTATGCCCTCAGTTCGCTGATTTTGATCAGTGTGTTCGTGCTGACGTTGATCACGCAACTGATGTCGAAAACCTATAAACCAGCGCTGTACTGGCTGGTCATTCTGTCGACCAGTACGGCAGGTACCACGATGTCAGACTTCATGGACCGTACCCTTGAGCTCGGTTATGCCACCGGATCAATGATCCTGATTGCGATACTGCTGGGGATCTTCGCGGCCTGGCGCCTGAGCGGCGACTCATTGAACGTGACCAAGGTGCAGACGTTCCGTGGCGAGATGTTCTACTGGATGGCGATTCTGTTTTCCAACACCCTGGGCACTGCACTTGGCGATTACCTGGCCGACGATTCTGGACTTGGGTTTGCCGGTGGTGCGTTGTTGATCGGATCGACGATAGCGGTAGTGGTGTTGCTGAAGTATTTGACGAAAATTTCGCCGGTGGTGCTGTTTTGGGTGGCGTTCGTGTTGACTCGACCTTTCGGGGCCACGCTGGGTGATTTCTTGACCAAGCCCTACGAAAAGGGTGGCCTGGACTTCGGAACCATTGGTTCGTCGCTCGTATTGGCGGTGATTCTGGTAGTGATGATTGCCGGGGCTTCGTATGCGCAGAATAAATTTGGCAAGCGAGAGGCGGCCCAGTTGTCCTGATTCCAGTTTGATTCGAAAAGATCGCAACCTGCGGCAGCTCCAGCACAGGTATGCCGAACCTATGTAAGAGCATCAGCCTGCGATCCTTTCAGGGCTATCTGACAACTCGCGCGCAAAGGTCTTGCACCATTGCGCGCTTTTTATATTTGTCAGTCAGTGGTAATCCGCGAATGCTTGCGAGTGTCTTTCATGGTGATGTACACCAGCAACGACACGGCAATACATGCGGTGACATACCAGTAGTAACCGGTTTCCATGCCGATGCTCTTGAACCACAGCGCGATGTATTCAGCGGTGCCGCCGAAGATCGATACGGTCAATGCATACGGCAGGCCGACGCCCAGGGCGCGGATTTCGGTGGGGAACAGTTCGGCCTTGACCACCGCGTTGATCGAGGTGTAGCCACTGACGATGATCAGCGCTGCCATGATCAGGAAGAACGCACCCCACCAGGTCGTGATGGTGTGCAGGGTGGTGAGGATCGGCACGGTGAACAGCGTCCCCAGAACACCGAAGGCAATCAGGATCGGCCGGCGACCGATTTTATCCGACAGCCCGCCAATGATCGGTTGCAGGCACATGAACAGGAACAGCGTGGCGGCGGAAATTGTGGTGGAGTCGGAAATGCTCATGCCGACGGTGTTCACCAGGTATTTCTGCATGTAGGTGGTGTAGGTGTAGAACGCCAGGGTACCACCCATGGTCAGGCCGACCACGGTCATCAGTTCTTTCGGATGGCGCATCAAGGTGCGCATCGCGCTTTCCTTGGCCTTTTCCTTCTTGGTGAACGACTCGGTTTCTTCCATGCCGCGACGCAGGTACAACGCTACCACGGCACAAAGTGCACCGATGGCGAACGGAATGCGCCAACCCCAGGCGTACAGCTCCTCGGTGGTCAGCAGGTTCTGCAGGACGATCAGTACGCCCAGTGCTATGAGCTGGCCGGAAATCAGGGTCACGTACTGGAAGCTGGAGAAGAAGCCACGGCGTTCCTTGGTCGCCATCTCGCTGAGGTAAGTGGCGGAGGTGCCGTACTCGCCACCGACCGACAGGCCTTGCAGCAAGCGGGCGAACACCAGCAGGATCGGTGCGCCGATGCCGATGACTTCGTAGCCTGGGCTCAGGGCGATCAGCAGCGAGCCGAAGCACATCAGGTACACCGAGGCCATCAGGGCCTTTTTACGCCCGACTTTGTCGGCGTACAGGCCCATCAGCCAGCCCCCGATCGGGCGCATCAGGAAGCCAACCGCGAAGATCGCGGCGGTGTTCAGCAGTTGTGCGGTGGTATCGCCTTTGGGGAAGAAGGTCTTGGCGAAGTAGAGGGAGAAAGCGGCGTAGACGTACCAGTCATACCACTCGACCATGTTGCCGACGGAACCGCTGAAAATCGACTTGATGCGGCTGGAGGTGGTTCGTTCTTTTGTCGGCGCGGCAGCCGACCCACGGGGCAGGGTATTGGAGTTATCCATTGAAGGATCCTTCGTTTAATTATTTTTTGTGGAGCGCGCGTAAACGCAGCCTGCAGGGGCTATAGCAGGAGCTGTGCCAACAGAGAGAAGGCCGGTTTACAGGGGGGTTGTCGTGTAGGTGAGCGGAAATCCGCTTATTGGCAGTTGAGTGCGAGCGGAATATTGCTCATACGACTTCCGGATCTTTATTGTTTGTACCGGCTTCATCGCGGGCAAGCCCGCTCCCACAGTGTCCCGTGTGTCCACAAATGATGTGATCGCCCGCAAAACCTGTGGGAGCGGGCTTGCCCGCGAAGAGGTCGGTCCTGACGCTACAAGAACATCTCTCTAGTGAGTCCATGCCGCTGCATCTTTTCATTGAAAGTACGGCGAGGCAGTTGCAACTCTTCCAGTACCGCCTTGACGTCACCCTTGTGCCGGGTCAACGCCGCGCGCAGGCATTGCGCTTCAAACGCTTCCTGCTGCGCTGCCAGTGACTGACCGGGGTCGATACCGAGCGGCTCCGGTTCACCCAGCCCCAATACCTGTCGCTCGGCGGCGTTCGCCAGTTCGCGCACATTGCCCGGCCAGTCGTGGCTCAGCAAGTGGCTCAGTTGCGGGCCGCCCAGTGGCACGAATGTGCGCCCCAGGCGCTCGGCGGCGCTGCGGGCGAAGGATTCGTACAACAACGGAATGTCTTCGCGACGGTCGCGTAACGGCGGCAAGCGCAACTCGGCAACATTCAACCGATAGGCCAGGTCTTCGCGAAAACGCCCGGCACGTGCTTCGTCGAGCAGATCTGGTTTGGTCGCGGCGATAATGCGCAAATCCACGCGGATACTCTGGTTCGAACCCAGTCGCTCAAGCTTTTGCTCCTGAAGCACACGCAGCAGTTTCACCTGCTGCGCCAGGGGCATGCTTTCGATTTCATCGAGAAACAGCGTGCCGCCGTCCGCGTATTCGAGCTTGCCGATGCGTTTGCCTTGGGCGCCGGTGAACGCGCCACTTTCGTGGCCGAACAACTCGGCTTCAAACAGTTGCTCGGGGATGGCCGCGCAATTCAATGCAACAAAGGGTTTGCCCGCCCGCGGGCCGAAGTCGTGCAGGCAACGGGCGACCAGTTCCTTGCCGCTGCCGGTTTCGCCTCGGATCAGCACGTTGACCGGCAGCGCCGCCAGGTCCAGCACTTGCCGGCGCAAGGTCTGCAAGCTGCGGGACACCCCAAGTAACGTGGCGTCGAGTTTGGCGCGGTTGTCTGCCTGTTCATGCAAGGCTCGGTTTTCCAGTACCAGTCGGCGCTTGTCCAGAGCGCGGCGCAGGCTGCCGAGCAGGGTCTCGGGGCTGAAAGGTTTTTCAAGAAAATCGTAGGCGCCATCGCGCATCGCATCGACGGCCATTGGCACATCGCCATGGCCCGTGAGCAGGATCACCGGCAAGTCGGCATCGCGGCGCTGCACCTCGGCCAGCAGTTCCAGGCCGGTCATGCCGGGCATGCGCACATCGCTGAGAATGACCCCGGCGTAATGCCTGGGCAGTTGCGCCAGACATTCATCAGCGCGGCTGAACAGCTGCACTTCGAAACCCGACAGGCTCAGCCATTGTTCGACGGCGCTGCGGATGCTGCTTTCGTCGTCGACCACCATTACTGAGTTGAGCATGAGCCATGGGCCTCCAGGTCGATGGGCAAGGTCAGCGAAAACACGGCGCCGTTGGTGTGATTTTCTGCGCTGAGGCGGCCACCTGATTCGTGAACGATAGCGAAGGAAACGGCCAGCCCGATGCCCAGGCCATCACCCACCGGTTTGGTGGTGAAGAACGGGTCGAATACCTTGGACAGGTTTTCCTGCGCAATGCCATCGCCATTGTCGATGACGCTCAGGCGCCACAATTTTTCCTCGGCTTCGAGACGGATTTCCAGACGCTTGCAGGGTTTATCCTGCATCGCATCCAGCGCGTTTCGCAGCAGGTTGATCAGTACCTGTTCGAGGCGAATCGCATCGCCACGCACCCAGGCCGGACGCGTCAGGTGCAGAACGGTGCTGACCTGTTCGTCGCGTAGCCGGGTGTCGAGCAGTTGCAACGATTGGTCCACCACCGAGGCCAGGTCCAGGCGCTCGCGCAAGCCACTGGGGCTTTTGCGGGCAAAGGTTTTCAAGTGGCCGGTGAGGGCGGCCATGCGTGTCAGCATCTCGTCCAGTGGCTTGAGTGCCTTGTACGCTTCGTCGACCCGGCCATGGTCGAGCAGCAGGCGCAAGGTCGCCAGTTGCATACGCTGAGTAGTCAGGGGCTGGTTGATCTCGTGGGCCAGGGCGGCGGACATCTGGCCAAGTGCGGCAAGTTTGGCTGATTGCACCAGACCTTCCTGAGCCGTGCGCAGGTCGCGAGTGCGCTCCTGCACCAGTCGTTCGAGTTCTTCGCGACTGCGCTGGCGCAGTTTGGCCAGACGCCAGCGCTGATTGAGAAACAGCAACAGAAACACCAAAGTCAGCCACAGACCTGCCGCTGCGAGCGCGGCGTTGCGACTGTCCTCGAAGGCTATCTGCGGCCGACGCAGCAGGTGCAGCGTCCAGCCTTCGGCGCTCAGCGGCAGGGACTCCCACAGATAGTCCGCCTTGCCGTCCGGCCCATCGACCCGCACCAGCGCACTGTTGTCGTCGAAGCGTCGCAACGATTGATAGTCCAGCGGCGACAGCGGTTGCTTGTCGTATTGGCGGGTAGCCTTGAGTTCAGCGTGATCGCTGTCGCTCAGTGGTTTCAACAGGCGGTAGCGCCAGCCCGGCTGATTAGCGATGAAGACGATGCCGCGGGCGTCGCTGACCAATAGCGTGTCGCTGCCCTGGCGCCATTCCCTTTCGAGCTCGGGAAATTCCAGTTTCACCACCATCGCCCCGAGGAACTGGCCGTCGTCGTTGCTGACGGCGCTGGACAGGAAGTAGCCCGGTATGCCGCTGGTAACGCCCACGGCGTAAAAGCGTCCTGTGCCCTGGGTGCGGGTCTGGTTGAAGTAGGGGCGAAATCCGTAATTGTGACCGACGTAACTGCTGGGCAGGCGCCAGTTGCTGGCTGCCACGGCCAGGCCTGTGCGGTCGAGCAGTTCCAGCGTGGACGATTCGGCCGCACCGTTGATGCTTTCCAGTTTGCGATTGAGCAGGACCTGTTGTTCGGCACTTACCGGGCCTTTGAGCGCCTGGCGCAATTGCGGGTCGAGTGCCAGCACCGCTGGCAGGGCTCGGTAGCGTTCGATCAGGGTATGCAGGGACGTTGCGTACAGCCCCAGTTGCTGATTGGCCCGGGCTGCGTCATCGACCAGTGACTGGCGCACGGTTTGACGAACGGCCAGGGTGGCTGCGAGGGCAGCGCCCGCGATAATCAACACGGTATAGAGCGCCATGCGCAAAGGGCGAGATGACTCAAACATGTTGGGCATCAAATATGTGTACGGAGGGGGCGCACCATACCATGGGCCCGCGCCGTCATCCCACAAAAGCGGCTCATGCAAAATGAGGCAATAAAAAAGGCGACAGGGTAATCCCCCTGTCGCCTTTTCGGGTTGCTGGAAGCGCTTACTGCACTTCTACCGCCAGGCTTTCACTGATCTTTTTCTGCCAGATGGCAGGACCGGTGATGTGTACCGACTCGCCATTGCTGTCGACAGCAACAGTGACCGGCATGTCCTTGACGTCGAACTCGTAGATCGCTTCCATGCCCAGTTCGGCGAAAGCTACAACGCGGGATTTCTTGATGGCTTGCGCCACCAGGTAAGCCGCACCGCCGACTGCCATCAGGTAAACGGCTTTGTGGTCCTTGATCGCTTCGATTGCGGTCGGGCCGCGCTCGGATTTGCCGATCATGCCCAGCAAACCAGTCTGCTCGAGGATCTGACGGGTGAACTTGTCCATCCGCGTGGCAGTAGTCGGGCCAGCCGGGCCAACCACTTCTTCGCGTACCGGATCAACCGGGCCGACGTAGTAGATGAAGCGACCTTTCAGGTCCACCGGCAGGGTTTCGCCCTTGTTCAGCATCTCGACCATGCGCTTGTGCGCAGCGTCGCGACCGGTGAGCATCTTGCCGTTGAGCAGGACGGTTTCGCCCGGCTTCCAGCTCTGTACTTCTTCTGGCGTCAGGGTGTCGAGGTTGACGCGACGGGCCGACGGGCCTGCTTCCCAGACGATTTCCGGGTAGGCGTCCAGCGGTGGCGCTTCCAGCGAGGCCGGGCCGGAACCGTCGAGCACGAAGTGCGCGTGACGGGTAGCGGCGCAGTTCGGGATCATGCACACCGGCAACGAAGCGGCGTGGGTCGGGTAATCCATGATCTTCACGTCGAGCACGGTGGTCAGGCCACCGAGGCCCTGGGCGCCGATGCCCAGCTGGTTGACCTTCTCGAACAGCTCCAGACGCATCTCTTCGAGGCGGTTCTGTGGGCCGCGAGCCTTCAACTCGTGAATGTCGATGGATTCCATCAACACTTCCTTGGCCATGACGGCGGCTTTCTCGGCGGTGCCGCCGATGCCGATGCCGAGCATGCCCGGTGGGCACCAGCCGGCGCCCATGGTCGGAACGGTCTTGAGCACCCAGTCGACGATCGAGTCGGACGGGTTGAGCATGGCCATTTTCGACTTGTTCTCGGAACCGCCGCCCTTGGCCGCCACGTCCACTTCCACGGTGTTACCCGGAACGATGGAGTAGTGGATAACGGCAGGGGTGTTGTCCTTGGTGTTTTTACGAGCGCCCGCCGGGTCGGCGAGGATCGAAGCACGCAGGACGTTTTCCGGCAGGTTGTAGGCGCGACGCACGCCTTCGTTGATCATGTCGTCCAGGCCCATGGTGGCGCCATCCCAGCGCACGTCCATGCCCACGCGGACAAACACGGTCACGATGCCGGTGTCCTGGCAGATCGGGCGGTGGCCGGTGGCACACATGCGCGAGTTGATCAGGATCTGCGCGATCGAGTCGCGGGCTGCCGGCGATTCTTCGCGCAGGTAGGCCTCGTGCATCGCCTGGATGAAATCAACGGGGTGGTAATAGGAAATGAACTGCAGGGCGTCGGCAACGCTCTGAATCAGGTCGTCTTGCTTGATCACGGTCATGAGTCGCGCTCCTCTAAAAGACGGGAACATTCAATAAGGTGCTTGCAGCTTGGGTGTATCGGTCGGTTGCAAGCACCTTTCAAGGCACGCCGGGGCTGCTGGCGCGACGCTAAAAAGGCGCGGCAGTATAGCGCGCCTCGCAGGCCTGCACACGCGCCACCAGTCAATCGTTGGTCGCATAAGGGCGCAAGATGTTGGCAGGTAACAAGCGGCAGCAAAGGAGCCGTGAATGTGTGCTGTTTTCTGGGTCATGGTTTTGACGTCAGATTATCGGCCCTTAAATGAATGGTCATTTATCCGGAGCGCCACTAAAGTAATACCCGGCCTGTAGAGTAGGACACTCAAAACAGCATTCCTTCGCACGGTGAGTCAACGATTGACCCATAACGCCATTCAACGAGTTTTACTCAAACGCTTTGCCCTCGCCGCCGGTACCTATGCCCTGGCTTTACTATTGCTGTGGCTGGCATTTTTCACCGGCCACTACGATGCGCCATTGGCCAGCGTCGCCATCGGCAGCGCATTGGTAGTCTTCAGCCAGCTTGTACTGTTCGCGGTGTTTTACAGCGGGCGTAATCTGCAGCTTTCCGACCCTAGCCTGACCGAACTGCAAGTATTGCTGGGCCTGGGCTGGCAAACCTGGTTGATTGCCCATCTGGATGAGGCGCGCGGCGCCTTCCTGGTGTTTTACCTGCTGATTCTGATGTTCGGCCTGTTCCACCTCTCCCGCAAGGCCTTCATTCGCTGTGCATTGCTGGTGTTTTCAAGCTTCAGTGCGATCACGCTGTGGGAGGGCTACCACTTTGAACTGGCCGACCCGGCGCTGGCCGTATTGCAGGTGTGTGTGCTGTTCATTGTGCTGGTGTGGCTGGTGCTCTATGCCAGTCATGTCCAGGCCTCGCGGCAACGTATGCGTCAGCGGCGTTTTGCCCTGCAGGCGCATCAGGACACATTGCGCGGCATGATGCGTCAGCTCGAAGATCTGGTAGCCACCGATGAACTGACCGGGTTATTCAATCGCCGGCACTTCCTGCGTCTGGCTTCCCGCGAGCTGAACGCCATGGACGCCGGTGTCGCCCATGGCCTGGCGCTGATCGACCTCGACCATTTCAAGCGTATCAACGATGTGCATGGCCACGCCGCGGGTGATCAGGTGCTGCAAGCCTTCGCTGGAGTGGCTTCCGCCTGCCTGCGTGAGGGCGATGTGCTGGCCCGTTACGGTGGCGAAGAGTTCGTGGTGTTGCTGCCCGATTGTGATACTGATCGCCTGACCGCTTGTTGTGAGCGCCTGCGTATCGCCTTCACCGATGTCGAGATGGTGGGGTTGAATGTACAAAGCCTCAGTCTTAGCGCGGGCATGACTTTGCTGGAACTGGGCGATGACCTGGACGAGGCCTTGCAGCGCGCCGATCAGGCGCTCTATCGCGCCAAGCGTGACGGTCGTAACCGCTGCGCGGCGGCGTGGGAGAACGCCGATGCCTGAGCTGCGGGTCGGTGAGCGGCAATGGTCGGTGGAGGAGGGCAGCAATTTGCTCGACGCGCTGAATCGTAACGGCGTGACGGTGCCATACAGCTGTCGCGCCGGTAGCTGCCATGCGTGTCTGGTGCAATGCGTGCAGGGTTTGCCAGGCGATAATCGCCCCGATGCCTTGAGCACCGAGCAGCGTCAGCAGGGCTGGCGCCTGGCCTGCCAGTGCCAGGTGATCGAAGACCTGCAAGTACACACCTTTGACCCGCAACAGGATGGCCGCCCGGCCGAGGTCGCTGCGGTCGATTGGTTGAGCTCCAGCGTATTGCGCCTGCGCCTGTCGCCTCAACGCCCGTTGCGCTATAGCGCCGGCCAGCATCTGGTGTTGTGGGCCGGTCACGTTGCGCGGCCGTATTCCCTGGCTAGCCTGCCGGAAGAGGACCGTTTCCTGGAGTTCCACCTCGACTGCCGCCAACCCGGGGAATTCAGTGACGCTGCGCGTCAGTTGAAAATCGGCGACCCACTGCGACTTGGCGAGTTGCGCGGCGGGGCATTGCATTACGATCCCGACTGGCACTTGCGGCCGTTGTGGTTACTGGCATCCGGGACAGGCCTGGGGCCGTTGTTCGGCGTCTTGCGTGAGGCCCTGCGACAGGAGCACCAGGGCGCTATCCGTGTCATTCATCTGGCCCATGATGCCAACGAGCATTATCTGGCCAAACCCCTGCAAGCCATGGCTGCCAGTCGGCCGAACCTCAACATCGAACTGTGGACCCCGGCCGGGTTGCCCGCGGCTTTGGCGCAACTGCGCCTTGTTTCCCGACAAACCCAAGCCTTACTCTGCGGGTCCCCCGACAGTGTCGACGCCTTTGCCCGGCGCTTGTATCTGGCGGGACTGCCGCGCAATCAACTGCTGGCCGACGTATTCCTGCCTCGCGGTTGAGCGCTGAATTTTCAGACGCGAGACCTTCCATGACCGATGCCATCCAGATTGAACGCGAACGCGGCCTGCTGACCCTGCGCCTGAATCGCCCCGACAAGAAAAACGCCCTGACCCGCGCCATGTACAGCCACCTGGCCGAGGCTCTCAAACATGCCGATAACGACCCCGATGTCAGGGCCGTACTGATCACCGGCTCCACCGAGTGTTTCACCGCCGGCAACGACATCGCCGACTTCATCCAGCAACCACCGGGTAATCTCGACAGCCCCGTGTTTCATTTCATGCTCAACCTGCTTGAATGCCGCAAGCCGGTGGTCGCTGCCGTGGCCGGCGCGGCGGTGGGCATTGGCACGACGATGTTGCTGCATTGCGATCTGGTCTACGTCAGCCGTGATGCACGGTTGCGCATGCCATTCGTGAATCTGGGCCTCTGCCCGGAATTCGGCTCCAGCCTGATTCTGCCGCGCCTGCTCGGCCAGGCCAAGGCGGCGCAGTTGTTGCTGCTGGGTGAGGGTTTTAATGGTGAGCAGGCGGCCGCGTGGGGCATTGCGTCAGAAGCGTTGGGCAGTGGCGAGGAGGTGCTGGCCAAGGCGCGGGAGATGGCATTGCGCTTCGAGTCGCTGCCACCCGAGGCGGTGCGCATCAGCAAGCAACTGATGAAAGCTCCAGATCGGGAGTTGCTGCGCAAGGTGATAGAGGAAGAGGGCGCGTTGTTCACCCAGCGGCTGAAGTCCCCGGAAGCGTTGGCGGCGTTGACCGGTTTTATCAAACGGCATTGAGGACTTGATGCGATCATTCCCACGCAGTGGGAACGATCAGCAAAAAGCCCCGCCATTCACATGGCGGGGCTTTGTTTTTTCAGCAACCGGTCACTCAGACCTGAGGATCGCCAACGTGCAGGATTTTCATCCCGTTGGTGCCGCCGGTGGTGTGGTAGCTGTCGCCCTTGGTCAGGATGACCCAGTCGCCTTTTTCCACGACGCCGCGCTTGACCAGCTCGTCGATCGCCTTCTGGCTGACTTCATTAGGCGCCAGCGAAGCCGGATCGAACGGAATGGTGTACACGCCACGGAACATCGCCGCGCGAGCCTGGGCTTCGCGGTGTGGGGTGAAGGCGTAGATTGGCACCGAAGAGCGGATGCGCGACATGATCAATGGCGTGTAGCCACTTTCGGTCAAGGCAATGATCGCCTTCACGCCCGGGAAGTGGTTGGCGGTGTACATGGCCGCCAGGGCGATGCTCTGGTCGCAGCTTTCGAAGACCTTGCCGATGCGGTGGCTGGAGGTCTTGCTGGTCGGGTGCTTTTCAGCGCCTACGCAGATACGCGCCATGGCCTGGACGGCTTCCAGGGGATACAGACCGGCAGCACTTTCGGCCGACAGCATCACGGCGTCGGTGTAGTCGAGCACGGCGTTGGCCACGTCGGAGACTTCGGCGCGGGTCGGCATCGGGTTCTGGATCATCGACTCCATCATCTGGGTCGCGACGATCACTGCCTTGTTGTGGCGGCGTGCGTGCAGAATGATTTTCTTCTGGATGCCCACCAGCTCGGCGTCGCCGATTTCCACACCCAGGTCGCCACGGGCAACCATCACCGCGTCGGAGGCTTTGATCAGGCCGTCGAGGGTTTCGTCGTCGGCCACGGCTTCAGCGCGTTCGATCTTCGCCACCAGCCAGGCAGTACCGCCAGCTTCGTCGCGCAGTTGACGGGCGTATTCCATGTCGGCGGCGTCACGTGGGAAGGACACCGCGAGGTAGTCGACTTCCATTTGCGCAGCGAGCTTGATGTCGGCCTTGTCTTTCTCGGTCAGGGCCGGTGCTGTCAGGCCGCCACCGCGACGGTTGATGCCTTTGTGGTCCGACAGCGGGCCGCCGATGGTCACGGTGCAGTGCAGTTCGGTGGCGGTAGCGGTATCGACGCGCATCACGACGCGACCGTCGTCGAGCAGCAGTTCGTCGCCCACGCCGCAGTCCTTGACCAGATCCGGGTAGTCGATGCCGACCACTTGCTGGTTGCCTTCGGTCAGCGGATGGCTGGTGGAGAAGGTGAATTGATCACCGATCTTCAGCTCGATCTTCTTGTTGGCGAATTTGGCGATACGGATTTTCGGGCCTTGCAGGTCACCCAGCAGGGCGACGAAACGACCGTGCTTGGCGGCGAGGTCACGGACCAGCTTCGCGCGAGCCTTATGCTCGTCGGGGGTGCCGTGGGAGAAGTTCAGGCGGGCGACGTCCAGGCCAGCCAGAATCAGCTGTTCGAGAACTTCCGGTGAGTTACTGGCCGGGCCAAGGGTGGCGACGATTTTGGTACGACGGACGGACATGCAAAGACTCCTGAGTTCAAGCGCTGAGTGAGGCTACTATGCTCTCGAGGTGTAGTCATTGTTCGTTTGCACTACTTTTTTTGAGGCACCTGGTTTTTTGGAAGAACCTGGTTTTTGAGTAGAACCTGATGATTGCCTTCTTTATTGAACCCGGCAACTTTGCTCGCCTCAGCCTGAAGATTTCCGTGCGCAGGTCGATACAGCGTTCAAGACAGGAGATCCCCCATGCGATTCATGCTCATTGCTGCCCTTGCCCTCAGTGTGACGGGCTGCACCCGTTGGTCGATGAACCATCATCTCAATAATGCCTACAGCGCCTATGACCGGGGCAATTGCGAGCAGGTGACGCGGGAGCTGTCCAAGGTCGAGCGGGCCAGCCGGGCGCGGCCTTATGTGTGGCCGGAGGTATCGATGTTGCGCGGCCTGTGCCTGGAGCGAACGATGATGTTCATCGATGCGGCACAGACCTATCAATTCATCATCGCTACTTATCCACAAAGCGAATACGCCTACCGCGCCCGTGCCCGCCTGGAAACCTTGCAGAGCCTGGGCCACTACCCGCTGCGCAGTGCCGCCGCGGTACGTCCGACGCAGTTCTGATGGTGGTGAGCAGCCAATGGCTGGCTCCCCGGCGCTGGTGAGCTATAGTCGAAGAAACCGGTTTGAGAGCCCAGGCTCCAGACCGGGCATCACCTGTGACCGGCACAAGTAATCCACAGCATCGTAATGACTGATGCACCGGGAACGGGGAGAGCGGGCATCGATAATCCAGACCCGTTCCGAAGCAGTAGTGCGGCTCTGCTTAAGAGCCTTGCATGGCGAATCTCACATGTTCACCCATCGCCGGATTGAGCGGCATCAGCTGCCGTATTATCTCAAAGTGTTCAACAGCGTCACTGGCAAACCCATAGGTTTCCTGGGCAACGTTTCCAAAGACGGGCTGATGCTGATCAGCCAATTGCCGATGATGATCGGCGCCGATTTCGATTTGCGCCTCAAGCTTCCTGCCAGCAAGGACTGCACGCCAGTCATCGATCTGCGGGCGCGCTGCCTGTGGTGTCATGAAGACGCAACCCCTCAGCACTACGACGCCGGATTCAGCGTTCAACAGGCGCCGCCGGAGTATGGGCAACTGGTCGAGGCGCTGAGGCAATACTTCAGCTTTCAACCGTTACCGGCGTCTGTCTGAAGGCACTGTGAGCGCAGCGCCTGCGTATTGGCACGCCATGACAGGACCTGGTCGGGATATCCCTGTTCGATGCTGGCAGCCTCGCCGGGGAACACGACATAACTATGTATTGCATAAGAGTGCGTACAAGGTGCTCCAATGACAAGATTGCTGGCCGGGGCGGGATGTGAACGCCTAGACTTTGCCGATCTTCAGTTCAGGAAGCGCCCGTGACCTCCATCTTCTGGTACGACTACGAAACCACTGGCATCAATCCCCGTTGCGACCGACCTTTGCAAATGGCCGGGTTGCGCACGGATTTTGATTTAAATGAGGTAGACGAACCGGTCAATCTTTACTGTCGACCCAGTGACGACATCCTGCCGCATCCAGCGGCCTGCGCGATTACCGGGATTACCCCGGCAATACTGGCCGAACACGGTTTGAGCGAAGCGGATTTCATGACCCGGGTACATGCCCAGCTGGCTGCACCGGGCACCTGTGGCGCAGGGTACAACACCTTGCGTTTCGACGACGAGATGACTCGCTATAGCTTGTACCGAAACTTTTTTGATCCCTATGCGCGCGAATGGCAGGGCGGCAATAGTCGCTGGGACCTGATCGATGTAGTGCGCGCAGCCTATGGCTTGCGCCCTGATGGCATCCATTGGCCGACGGATGAAGAAGGGCGGGTAACGCTCAAGCTCGAACGTTTGACTGCTGCCAACGGTATTGACCATGGCAATGCCCACGAAGCGCTGTCCGACGTTCGCGCCACAATCGCCCTGGCTCGGCTGATCCGGGAAAAACAGCCAAAACTATACGACTGGTTGTTCCAGCTGCGCAGTAAGCACAAGGTGATGGAGCAGATTCGCCTGCTGCAGCCGATGGTGCATATTTCCGGGCGCTTCTCTGCGGCACGTCATTACGTCGGCGTGGTGCTGCCGCTGGCCTGGCACCCGCGCAACAAGAATGCCTTGATAGTCTGTGACTTGCACCTGGACCCCCAGGGCCTGTTCGATCTTGATGCCGAAACCTTGCGCCAGCGCCTTTACACCCGCCGTGAAGATCTGGCGGAAGGCGAATTGCCGGTACCGCTGAAACTTATCCACATCAACAAATGCCCGGTGGTGGCGCCATTGGCGGTGCTTCGCCCTGAGGATCAACATCGTCTCGGGCTGGATATGGCTTTGTATCAACAGCGTGTGCTGCGGCTAAACGACGCGCAGAAAGTTTGGCAGGATAAAGTTTCGGCGATTTATGCGCGGGAGGATTTTTCTCAAAGCCAGGACCCCGAGCAACAGTTATATGACGGTTTTATTGGCGATCGGGATCGGCGTTTATGTGAACAAGTCAGAACCGTGGACCCGGCACAATTAGGTCAGGATCAGTGGCCGTTCGATGATGAACGTTTGCCTGAATTATTGTTTCGATATCGCGCACGTAACTTTCCAGACTTATTGAGTAGCGAAGAGCTGGAACGCTGGAGAATGTTCTGTCAGAAGCGTCTGTCGGATCCTGAATGGGGAGCGCCAAATACCCTGGAAAGTTTTCTCGCGGCCCAAAGCCAGTTGAACCTTACTGCTACTGCGCCTCAGCGAGAGGTACTGAGCGAGTGGCAGGGGTATGTCCAGCAATTGCGCCAACGTTTGAATCTTTGAGATCGAACAGCCGCAGGTTGGATTTCGCGCATAAAAAAACGCCAGCATTTGCTGGCGTTCTTTTATCGTCACGGATCCGTCTGCGACAAGCTTTGCGGCTTAGCCCAGCAGGGTAGCCCAGCCTTCAACCACATCACCGCCCCACTTGGCTTTCCACTCTTTCAGAGTTTTGTGGTTGCCACCTTTGGTCTCGATGACTTCGCCATTGTGCGGGTTTTTGTATTGTTTAACTTTGCGAGCACGCTTGGTGCCAGTAGTTTTTACTGCGCCGCCGCGTGGTGCTTTGGTTTTGGACTCTGGATCCAGCAGCGCGATGATGTCGCGCAGGGACTTGGAGTATTCACCCATCAGGGTGCGCAGTTTGCCTTCGAATTCCAGCTCGGTTTGCAGTTTGTCGTCTTGGGACAGGTTCTTCAAACGGGCTTGCAGCTCTTTGATAGCTTCTTCGGTGGCGCGATATTCGTTGATCAAGGACATGGTGACTACCTTATGTAGGACGCTGGATGGCAGGTGACAGTGCGGCAATAATAGTCAGGGTGTTTCATCAAGTAAACAATTAACCCCGGTTTTATTTATTTTAGTTGCACTGCAAGCGAGCGCATTGCCTGAGCATTTTAAAAGTGTGACCCGATCCTTTACGAATGTTTACAAACAACAACCGCAATGGACAATCAAGAGCATCCGCGCGGGCAGGCGCGATGCCGATCACCGGAGCTTGCGTGCGTTCTGCCCGGCCTGGGCATCATCAATACTGCAGTTTTGCTGCGTAATCGCTAGAATGGCGGCCTTTGCGAAGTTCTGGAGTTTCCCCCTCATGCGCACTTTTCGCCTGGTGATTTCTTGCCCGGACCGCGTCGGCATCGTTGCCAAAGTCAGTAACTTTCTGGCGTCACATAATGGCTGGATCACCGAAGCGAGCCATCACTCGGACAATCTCAGTGGTTGGTTCTTCATGCGTCACGAAATTCGTGCCGACTCTCTGCCATTCGGTATTGAAGCGTTGCGCGAAGCTTTTGCCCCGATCGCCGAAGAATTTTCGATGGACTGGCGCATCACCGATACCGAACAAAAGAAACGTGTCGTACTGATGGCCAGTCGCGAGTCGCACTGCCTGGCAGACTTGCTGCACCGCTGGCATAGCGATGAACTGGACTGCGAAATTTCCTGCGTGATTTCCAACCATGATGACCTGCGCAGCATGGTCGAGTGGCACGGTATTCCGTATTACCACGTTCCGGTCAATCCACAGGACAAGCAACCGGCGTTCGCTGAAGTGTCGCGCCTGGTCAAGCAGCACGATGCCGAAGTGGTAGTGCTGGCCCGCTACATGCAGATCCTGCCGCCGGACTTGTGCAGCGAGTATGCGCACAAGGTCATCAACATCCACCACAGCTTCCTGCCATCATTCGTTGGCGCCAAGCCCTACCATCAGGCTTCCATGCGTGGTGTGAAACTGATCGGTGCTACCTGCCATTATGTGACCGAAGAGCTGGACGCCGGTCCGATCATCGAGCAGGACGTGGTACGCGTCAATCACGGCGACAGCATCGAAGACATGGTACGTTTCGGTCGTGACGTCGAGAAGATGGTTCTGGCCCGGGGCCTGCGTTATCACCTGGAAGACCGGGTGCTGGTGCACGGCAACAAGACCGTGGTGTTCTGACAGCCCAACGACAGGGTTGAAATTCGAAGGGCCTGGGCGTTCAATCGCTTCAGGCCCTTCGCCGTTTCTGCACTGAGGATATGAACATGGCTGATCCGTTGGACAAAGCCACTTCCAAAGCACCAGCCACATTGGGCGAAGGCTGTTTGAGTCGCTACGACCCTGATGATCTGAGTGCTGAAGACGGAACCGATTTTCCTGGGGCTGCCCAGTTGTGGGAGCAACTGCAACAAGAGTCTGAGGACAAACTTACGCCTCCTTGAACCTCATCAACTTCTTCAGCAATGGCCGCCCGACCATCAGCAAAAAAACCGGGCCACCCACCAGCAAGTAAAAGTAATACGTCACCGCGCGCCAAATCAGAATCGCCGCAGCCGCTGTCGATTTCCCCACCATGGGCGCCAGCAACGCCGCCGAGGTCAATTCCGCCGCCCCGGCACCACCGGGCAACAGGCTGAATTGCCCGGCGCTCAGCGAAAGCATCTGGATCAGAAAACTCCAGGCCCACTGCAAATCCGCTCCCAGGCCCCGTAGCGCCAGGTACAGCACGCTGTAGCGCAACCCCCAGTGCAGGCAGGTCAGGGCGAACACCATGATCAACGTCTGAAAAGGTAACCTGAGGGTGTCGGTAAAAGCCGCCAGAAAATGCAGGAGCTTTCGTGCCCAGCGCATTCGGGTGCTACTTTTAACCTTCAGACGCGCCAGCAAACGACCGCTATGACGAATCAGCAGCCGATGATAGCGGGCCAGCATCACGCAACTGAACAACCCGCCGAACATCGAAATGGCGCTCACCATCAGCAGCCACTCCATGCGTTCGCTGAGGTGCTGGAACAGTGCGTAAATCAGGATGCCGCTCAGTGCGCAGAGGAAAAACAACAGGTCACTGAGCTGGTCCATGGCAAACACCGCGCTGCTCCTGGCCGGGCGCACGCCGTGACGGGCGAGCAAGCCCATGATGGTCAGCGGTCCGCCGCTGCCGCCAGGAGTGGCGCAGTAGGCGAATTCGGCAGCCATCACCACGCCAAGGCTTTTCAATGGACCCAGCTTGTCGCGCTGGTCGGCGAGTAACAGGCGCAAACGCAGAGTATTGATAATCCAGCACAGCAGGATCATGGCGAACATGATCAGCAGCCAGTTCAGCGGGAAGCCCTGCAGTCTCGACCACGTCTCGTTACCGCCCAGCAACAACGGAATCAGCACCGCAGCGAGCAGGCCGACAACCAGCACAATCACCCGACTCATGCGGCGCGGCCTATACAGTGGCTGTGCTGCGCCAACCACTGCGCCTTGGTCAATGGCACACGTCCGTCCTCGAGCAGGCGCTTGAGAGTTTGCAGCCAGTAAGTGCGGGAGAACTCATGTCGCATGTCCACCGGGTGCAGACCAAGGCGAATCACGGGGGCATCCTGCCAGCGCTGCTCACGGCGATCGCTGACAATCTTCGATATTCCCCGCCGCCAGGCACTGCGGGCACTCCACACCAGCCCCGGGGCATCAATCGCCGTGAATTCTGGCAGGCGATATAAATGCTGCGCATCGCTGGTGTAACTCAACGGGAGCTGGCGCAGCGCGTCCCGAGTGCCTTCGCTCATCAGCCAGGCAGGCGCGACGAAACCCTGTAGCGGCCAGCCGTAGCGTTGGAACAGTTCGACACCGGCGTGGAGTCGGCTGAGGGCTGCTTCCCGGGACAAGCTGTAAAACTCGCCTTCGTGGGTGTAGATCCGGCGCATGAACCAGTCGCGGGGATTGCTTGCCCTTGGACCGTCATCACAATGGAAATAGCCATGCAGGGCCAACTCGTCGCCCCGCGCGATCCGTGTTCCGAGCAGGCGGCGCATTTGCGGATGGGTGTCCAGATCGCTGTGACGGTGGAAGTCCGGTACCACCAGCCAGGTCATCGGTATGTCGCCCAAGGCATCGACGGCTTCGACGAACGGCTGGTAATCACTCCAGGTCGGCGGCGCGACGTCATGCAGCACAAGTAACAGGCCGCGATTGTTCATGGGCTCAACCATTGGCCGTCAGCGGCCAGTGACTGCCCAGTACGGCGTGGTAGTGCCCCAACAGACTATCGACCACGGCGTCCCAGGCGTAATGCCGTTCGACATGGCTGCGAGCCTGTCGACCCAGTACCGCGCTGGCGCCATTGAATAATTCACGCACTGCATTGGCCATTGCTGCGGGATCGTTGGGCGCGCAGAGCAGGCCGCATTCTTCGGTGACAATCTCCTGAAAGGCACCGGCCGCCACCGCTACCACCGGAATGCCGCTGGCCATGGCTTCGAGGATCACCAAGCCAAAGGTTTCCTGATCTCCGGCATGCAACAGCGCATCGGCACTGGCCATCAGCCGCGCGACCTGGGCGGCTGGACGAAACCCATCGATTACCGTGACATTACCCGGCACCGCGGCGGGCGTCGACGAACCGACCAGCAGCAAGTGATAGCGCCGGCCCAGGCGTTTCATGCAGTCCAGCAGCACCGGCAGGTTTTTTTCCTTCGAGCCACGCCCCGCGAAGATCAGCAAATGAGTATTTTCATCAATGCCCAGTTCGGCCCGCAGTTCCGGGTCCCTGGCACTGGGATGGAAGGTTTGCAGGTCGACTCCCAGCGGTTGCACGAAAACGTTCTTCACCCCCAGCCCGACCAGCTTGTCGGCCATGATCCGGCTTGGCGCCAATACCCGGTCAAAGTTGCCATAGAGCTTGCTGACATAGGCTTCGACGTTGGTCGTCACCCAGTTGCCCATGCGATTGCTCACCAGCAGCGGCAGGTCTGAGTGATAAAAACCGATGACCGGGACATCAAGTTGCCGACGCGCATCAAGCGCCGCCCAGGCGGTGAGGTAGGGGTCACCGACTTCGATCAGGTCAGGTTGCAAATCCTGCAAGACATTACGCCAGGGCGCGAGGCGAAGAGGGAAGCGATAGCCTTTGCCGAAGGGCAGGGCGGGGGCCGGAACCTTGTAGATGCCATCCTGTTCACTCAAGGATGATCCGGGAATCAGCAAGCTGTGGCGAATGCCTGGCCTGATGCCGAGGCGACGGTGCTTGGCATCCAGATAAGTTCGCACGCCCCCACTGGCAGGGGCGTAGAACATGGTTATGTCAGCGATATGCACGGTGAACATCCCTCCGGTCCGGTCCTGGTACTCCCTTGGTTGACCTTTATGAAGAATAGATGTTCGGTTGGGGTTTTGCGGGTGGGGGGCAGCCGGGCTGTATATAGAGTTCTTGATGGCCTCTTCGCGAGCAAGCCCGCTCCCACAGATTATCTGCGTCGTACACAAAACCTGTGCCCGATGAGGATCCCTGTGGGAGCGGGCTTGCCCGCGAAGAGGCCCGCAAAAGCGCCTTAAATCCGGAAACTACCCACCAGTTGCTTCAACCGCGCGGCCTGCTGCTCCAGATCCGAGCACGCCCGCAACGTCGACTGCAGGTTTTCCACACCTTCCTGGTTCAGCGTATTGATCTCGGTGATATCGACGTTGATCGACTCGACCACCGCCGTCTGCTCCTCGGTCGCAGTGGCCACCGATTGGTTCATGCCGTCGATTTCACCGATGCGCAGTGTCACGCTGTTGAGGCGCTCGCCCGCCAGGTTGGCGATTTCTACGCTGTCCTGACTGTGGCGCTGGCTGTCGCTCATGGTGCTGACCGATTCCCGGGCGCCGACTTGCAGCTCCTCGATCATGGTCTGCACCTGTTGCGCCGATTCCTGGGTACGGTGCGCGAGGTTGCGAACTTCGTCCGCCACCACGGCGAAACCACGACCCGCCTCACCGGCACGGGCGGCTTCGATCGCGGCGTTGAGTGCCAGCAAGTTGGTTTGCTGGGAAATGCTGGTGATGACTTCGAGGATTTGCCCGATGTTCACGGTTTTGTTGTTCAGCGACTCGATGTTGGTACTTGAGGCACTGAGCATGCTCGACAGCTGATTCATCGCGACAATGCTGCGGTCCACGACTTGCTGGCCGTCTTCAGCCAGGCTGCGGGCGTCGCTGGCCTGTGTCGATGCCTGCGCGGCGTTGCGCGCGATTTCCTGGGTGGCGGCGCCGAGCTGGTTGATCGCTGCCGCCACGCTGCTGGTGCGCGAGGCTTGCTGGTCTGAGTTGAACATCGACGAGTTGGAAGCGGCCACTACGCGCAACGCCACTTCGTTCACTTGCCCGGTCGCCGAGGACACTTCGCGGATCGAGGTGTGGATACGCTCCACGAAACGGTTGAATGCGGTGGCGAGGCTGCCGAATTCATCGTTGTTCTCGATGGTCAGGCGTTTGGTCAGGTCGCCTTCGCCGTCGGCAATGTCGGCCATGGCGCGGGTCATCACGTGCAGCGGCTGGATCAGGATGCGGATCAACATGCCCAGCAGGGCAATGATGATGGCCACTGCGATAACGGTGGCAACGACCGCCGAAGTACGGAATTCGCTGAGCATCGAGAAGGCTTTTTCCTTGTCGACCGACAGACCGATGTACCAGTTGACCGAAGGCAGACCTTTGATCGGGGTGAAGGAGACAATGCGTGTCTTGCCGTCGACCTCTACCTCGGCAAAGCCGCTGCCGATGCGCGGGGTATCTTTCGGATAGGCCTCGCTCAGGGATTTCATGACCAGCGCTTTGTCCGGGTGAACCAGGATCTTGCCGTCGGCACTGACCAGAAACGCATAACCCATGCCGTCGAAGTCACGGGCGCTGAGGGTGTCGATCAAGGTTTGCAAGCTCAGGTCACCGCCCACCACTCCGACACTTTGTCCGGCTTTCCTCGAGGCCGTGGCCATGGAAATGATCAGCTGCCCGGTCGCCGCGTCGATGTAGGGTTCGGTCAGGGTAGGCGTGCTGCTGCTTTCTGCACCTTTGTACCAGGGGCGAACCCGCGGATCGAAGCCATCAGGCATCTTCGCATCCGGACGAATGGTGAAGTGCCCGGTGGCGTCACCCAGATAGGTCGCCATGAACGTCGACGTCAGGGCTTTCTGTTCCAGCAGCGCCGATACGTTGGCCTGCTCTGGATTGATCGCAATATTTTGCGAGAGGTTGTCGATCAGCAGAATGCGGCCGGTCAACCAGGTCTGGATATTGTTGGCGGTCACATCGCCCATCTCGTTGAGATAATTATCCAGGTCCTGGCGAATGGCATTGCGCTGCAAATAGTCGTTGTACAGCGTAAATGAGGCGAAGGCGGCAATCACGATAAGAGCCGCGGCTAGCAGGATCTTATGGCTGAAGCGCAGATTTTTGTTCATGGCTTGAGGTTCCGCTAAGGTCTTAATGTCCAGTGCGTGCTTTTTATAAAAGCGCGCGGATTGGGCAGTGTTGAAACAAGCTGATATTTCCGTCTTTCCTTAGGGGAAATGTCCTACTCGATTTTCAGACTGGTCTGTCGTTACCTCTATCGGCCGTGCAGGATTAAAGATTAACCATGGGTGACCAAATGCCTGATTCATTGCAACTCGTTATCGGTGCCGACCTCGCCGGTCAGCCGATTGCCCAGGCAATGCGCCTGGCGAACCGCCACGGTTTGATCGCGGGTGCCACCGGCACCGGCAAAACCGTCACGTTGCAACGCTTGGCCGAAGCCTTCAGCGATGCCGGAGTGGCGGTATTCGCCGCCGACATCAAGGGTGACCTTTGCGGTCTGGGCGCTGCCGGCACCCCCCAGGGCAAAATTGCCGAGCGCATCGCCGGGATGCCCTGGCTGAACCACAAGCCTCAGGCATACCCGGTGACCTTATGGGATGTTCACGGTCAGTCAGGTCATCCATTGCGCACCACCCTGAGTGAAATGGGGCCGCTACTGCTGGGAAGTCTGCTGGAGCTGACGGACAGCCAGCAGTCGGCGTTGTATGCCGCATTCAAAGTCGCCGACCGCGAAGGCTTGTTGCTGCTGGATCTCAAGGATCTGAAGGCGTTGCTCAATCACCTGCGCGACAACCCGCTGTTGCTGGGTGACGACGCCGCGCTGATGACAACAGGCTCCAGCCAGGCGCTGCTGCGGCGCCTGGCGACCCTGGAGCAACAGGGCGCCGAAGCCTTGTTTGGCGAACCGGCGTTGCAGCTCGAAGACATTCTGCAGCCAACCGCCGACGGTCGCGGGCGAATTCACCTGTTGGATGCCAGCCGCCTGGTGCACGAGGCGCCAAAGGTCTACGCGACCTTTCTGTTGTGGCTGCTGGCCGAACTGTTCGAGCAACTGCCGGAGCGCGGTGATGCCGACAAACCGTTGCTGGCGCTGTTTTTCGACGAAGCGCACCTGCTGTTCAACGGCACGCCCCAGGCGTTGCGTGATCGCCTGGAACAGGTCGTGCGCTTGATTCGTTCCAAAGGTGTGGGCGTGTATTTCGTGACCCAGTCCCCGGGTGACTTGCCGGATGATGTGCTGGCGCAGTTGGGCTTGCGTATCCAGCACGGGTTGCGCGCGTTCACCGCCAAGGAACAGAAATCCCTGCGCGCGGTGGCTGATGGTTTCCGGCCGAACCCGGCGTTCGACAGCCTGTCGGTCCTCACCGAGCTGGGGATTGGTGAAGCCCTGGTCGGCACTCTGCAGGAAAAAGGCACACCGGCAATGGTCCAGCAGGTGCTGGTGGCACCGCCGCAATCGCGCATCGGGCCGCTGAGCGCCGCAGAACGCACCGCGCTGATCGCCGGTTCGCCATTGCAGGGGCGTTATGACAAGCCGATCGATCGCGAGTCAGCCTATGAAGTGCTGATCGGGCGCAAGGGGCTGGCGCCTGAGGCCCAAGCCGCGCCCGAAAAACCGGCGGCTGCAGAGCCGAGCTTCACCGAACAGGCCGGGGAGTTTCTCGGTACGGCGGCAGGGAAGGCGCTGAAATCGGCGATGCAACAGGCGGCCAATTCGCTTGGCCGACAGCTGGTGCGAGGCTTGATGGGGTCGTTGCTAGGCAGCAAAAAACGCAGGTAGCGAGTGGAAAAAATCTAACTGTGGGAGCGGGCTTGCTCGCGAAGGCGGTGTGTCATTCAACATTGATGTCGGCTGACCCACTGCCTTCGCGAGCAAGCCCGCTCCCACATTGGATTTGTATCAGGTCCTGGGTCTGGCATGCGCCGCCAAGCGCTCCAGCGCCGCCCGTAGATTGGGGTCGCTGATGCCATCGGCCGTGGCCTGAATGGTCGCGGCCGCATCAACGGACAAATCCATCGTATGCCCGGTCGCGCCTCGCTGAACGGTAGGCGGCTGCACCTTGAACAGGATGCGCGTCAGATTGGCGAACTCGTCGAACATCTGCAGTTGCCGTTGCAGGCGTTTTTGCTGGTAACGCAGGCGGGTGGCCCAATGACCGTCGGTGACAATCAGCAACAAACTGCCTTCGCGCCAGGACGCGACATGACAATGCTCACGGGCAGCAGGCTGCAACTGGCTTTCCAGCAGGCGTTGTAAATGCCCCAGGCGTTGTGCGTGACCGAGAATGGCTTTGAGCGGCTTGGCTTCGCGAAGCAGAACGGCGGGTGCTCTGGCCGTAAGAGGGCGAAATGCCATGATCAGACACCTGAAGTAACAGAGGCGCCATGGTAGCAGAAAGCAGGGAATGCACCTGACCCATTGCTTTGCGCGCGCTTTACCCATTAAATCAACAAGTAACTTCTGCCATGAGTGGGTTGAAGTTCAGCAAAACGCCCCTATTTTAAGTGAGCCCCGTCACAGCGCTGTGCCAGCATCGTGGAATAACGCCACTTTCCTCACCACCGTTTCCGGGTAGAATGCTCGTTCGCATGCGGCCATGAGGGCTGCACGGGCGACTCACGGGGCCGCCCTCCATCCCTTTAGTGTGGAAGATCCTGCCGATATGTTTGCGCCTTTGTTAAAGAAACTTTTTGGAAGCAAGAACGAGCGTGAAGTCAAACGCATGCTCAAGACGGTGCAATTCGTCAATGCCTTCGAAGAGCAAATGGTGGCCCTTTCGGACGATCAATTGCGTGCCAAGACAGATGAGTTCAAGGCCCGCTTCGCCAAAGGGGAAACCCTCGACAAGCTGCTGCCAGAAGCCTTTGCGGTCGCCCGCGAAGCCGGCAAGCGCGTCATGGGCATGCGTCACTTCGACGTCCAGCTGATCGGCGGCATGACCTTGCATGAAGGCATGATCGCGGAAATGCGTACCGGTGAAGGCAAGACCCTGGTGGCAACACTGGGCGTTTACCTCAACGCGCTGTCCGGCAAGGGCGTGCACGTTGTGACGGTGAACGACTACCTGGCCCGTCGTGACGCCAACTGGATGCGCCCGCTCTACGAATTCCTCGGCCTGACGGTCGGCGTGGTCACGCCGTTCCAGCCGCCGGAAGAGAAGCGTGCTGCCTACGCTGCCGACATCACCTACGGCACCAACAACGAATTCGGTTTCGATTACCTGCGCGACAACATGGCGTTCAGCATGGAAGAAAAATTCCAGCGCGAACTCAATTTTGCCGTGATCGACGAAGTCGACTCCATCCTCATCGACGAAGCCCGTACCCCGCTGATCATTTCCGGTCAGGCAGAGGACAGTTCCAAGCTGTACATCGAGATCAACAAACTGATCCCGCGCCTGGAATTGCACGTCGAAGAAGTTGAAGGCGAAGTCACCAAGGCTGGCCACTACACTGTTGATGAGAAGACCCGTCAGGTCGAACTCAACGAAGCAGGCCATCAATTCGTAGAAGAATCGCTGACCTCCCTCGGCCTGCTGGCTGAAGGCGAAAGCCTGTACTCGGCACACAACCTGGGTCTGCTGACCCACGTTTATGCCGGTCTGCGCGCGCACAAACTGTTCCACCGCAACGTCGAATACATCGTGCAGGATGGCCAGGTTGTCCTGGTCGACGAGCACACCGGTCGCACCATGCCGGGCCGTCGCTTGTCCGAAGGCCTGCACCAGGCCATCGAAGCCAAGGAAAACCTGAACATCCAGGCCGAAAGCCAGACCCTGGCGTCGACCACCTTCCAGAACTACTTCCGTCTGTACAACAAGCTGTCCGGCATGACCGGTACCGCAGACACCGAAGCGTTCGAGTTCCATCAGATCTACGGCCTGCAGGTCATGGTCATTCCGCCGAACAAGCCGTTGGCCCGTAAGGACTACAACGACCTGGTGTTCCTGACCGCCGAAGAGAAATACGCGGCAATCGTCGCCGACATCAAGGAAAGCATGGCGGCCGGTCGTCCGGTGCTGGTGGGTACTGCGACCATCGAAACCTCCGAGCACATGTCCAGCCTGCTCGTGAAGGAAGGCATCGAACACAAGGTTCTGAACGCCAAGTTCCACGAAAAGGAAGCCGAGATCATCGCCCAGGCCGGTCGCCCGGGTGCACTGACCATCGCCACCAACATGGCCGGTCGTGGTACTGACATCCTGTTGGGCGGCAACTGGGAAGTGGAGGTTGCCTCCCTCGAAGATCCGACCCCTGAGCAGATCGCCCAGATCAAGGCCGACTGGCAGAAGCGTCACCAGCAAGTGCTCGAGTCGGGTGGTTTGCAGGTGATCGCCTCCGAACGTCACGAATCGCGTCGTATCGACAACCAGCTGCGTGGTCGTGCCGGCCGTCAGGGCGACGCCGGTTCCAGCCGCTTCTACCTGTCGCTGGAAGACAGCCTGATGCGCATCTTCGCCTCTGACCGGGTGAAGAACTTCATGAAGGCCCTGGGCATGCAGCCAGGCGAGGCGATCGAGCACCGCATGGTGACCAACGCCATCGAAAAGGCCCAGCGCAAGGTTGAAGGCCGCAACTTCGACATTCGTAAGCAACTGCTCGAGTTCGACGACGTCAACAACGAACAGCGTAAAGTGATCTATCACATGCGTAACACGTTGCTGGCCGCGGACAACATCGGTGAAACCATCGCTGACTTCCGTCAAGACGTGCTCAACGCTACCGTCAGCGCACACATTCCGCCGCAATCGCTGCCTGAGCAGTGGGACGTGGCCGGTCTGGAAGCTGCATTGCAGAGCGATTTCGGCGTGGCATTGCCGATCCAGCAGTGGCTTGACGAAGACGATCACCTGTACGAAGAAACCCTGCGCGAGAAGCTGATGCAGGAACTGATCGCCGCGTACAACGAGAAAGAAGACCAGGCGGGCGCCGAGGCGCTGCGCACCTTCGAGAAGCAAATCGTTCTGCGCGTACTGGACGACCTGTGGAAAGACCACCTGTCGACCATGGACCACCTGCGTCACGGCATCCACCTGCGTGGTTATGCCCAGAAGAACCCGAAGCAGGAATACAAGCGCGAGTCGTTCACGCTGTTCTCCGAGCTGCTGGATTCGATCAAGCGCGACTCGATTCGTGTGCTGTCGCACGTGCAGGTTCGTCGCGAAGATCCGGTCGAAGAAGAGGCGCGCCTGCGTCAGGAAGCCGAAGCACTGGCGGCACGCATGCAGTTCCTGCATGAAGAAGCGCCAGGCCTGGAGCAGCCGGAAGTGTTGGGCGAAGAGGTCGATGTGGCCCTCGCCGCCGCACCGGTACGCAACGAGCAGAAGCTGGGGCGTAACGAATTGTGCTACTGCGGTTCGGGCAAGAAATACAAGCATTGCCACGGGCAGATCCAGTAAACCCGTTTCAATCGCTGAAATACCCGCGCCGCGACCGGCTTATGCCGTCGCGGCGTTTTACCATTTCAATCACCGTTTTCCTGAAGCGGTGCTGACTTTACTCATTGAGGAGCGCATTCATGGCTGTTGGTCTTGGTCCTTTGCCAACGTTGCACCCGGTTGCCGGTTTTGAACTCGGTATTGCCTCGGCCGGCATCAAGCGTCCGGGACGCAAGGATGTTGTGGTCATGCGCTGTGCCGAAGGCTCGACCGTTGCCGGCGTGTTCACCCTGAACGCCTTTTGCGCAGCTCCGGTGATCCTGGCCAAGCAGCGTGTGCAAGGCCCTGTCCGTTATCTGCTGACCAACACCGGCAATGCCAACGCCGGTACCGGCGAGCCAGGCCTGGCGGCTGCCGAGCGCACTTGCGCGAAGCTGGCCGAGCTGACCGGTGTCGATGCCAGCCTGGTGCTGCCGTACTCCACGGGTGTGATCGGCGAGCCACTGCCGGTCGAGAAAATCGAAGGCGCGCTGCAGGCCGCCCTCGACGACCTGTCGATCAATAACTGGGAAGCTGCCGCCACCGGCATCATGACCACCGATACCCTGCCCAAGGGGGCCAGCCGCCAGTTCCAGCATGACGGCGTGACCATCACCGTCACCGGCATCAGCAAAGGCGCCGGGATGATTCGTCCGAACATGGCGACCATGCTTGGCTACATCGCCACCGACGCCAAAGTTTCGCGCGATGTGCTGCAAAACCTGATGCTGGACGGCGCCAACAAGTCGTTCAACCGCATCACCATCGATGGCGACACCTCGACCAACGACTGCTGCATGCTGATCGCCACCGGTCAGGCGGCGCTGCCGGAAATCACCCGCGCCGAAGGTGAGCTGTTCGCCAAGTTGAAGCAGGCGGTGTTCGAAGTGTGCATGGACGTGGCCCAGGCCATCGTTCGTGACGGCGAAGGCGCGACTAAATTTGTCACCGTTGAAGTCAACGGCGGCGGCAATCATCAGGAATGCCTGGACGTTGGTTACACCGTGGCCCACTCGCCGCTGATCAAGACTGCGTTGTTCGCCTCCGACCCGAACTGGGGCCGTATCCTCGCCGCCGTCGGCCGTGCCGGCGTACCGGACCTGGACGTGAGCAAGATCGATGTGTTCCTCGGTGAGGTGTGCATCGCCAGCCGTGGCGCGCGTGCTGCGACCTATACCGAAGCCCAGGGCGCGGCGGTGATGCAGCAGGAAGAGATCACCATCCGCATCGAGCTGGGTCGCGGGGACTGCAGCGAAACCATCTGGACCACCGACCTGTCCCATGAGTACGTGAAGATCAACGCCGAATACCGTACTTAATCCGGCTAGAGACCGAGTCGGCCCGTTCGCGAGCAAGCCCGCTCCCACATTGGACCCAGCCGTACACAAATACAGTGTTCAGTGAAAATCTACTGTGGGAGCGGGCTTGCTCGCGAAGGCGGACGGCCAGTCTCTACCTGGACTGAATCGTTCCTTTCATCAAAAGGTCCCGAACATGAGCCTGCACCTGATCATCGGCGACAAACTGCTTTCCTCCTGGTCCCTGCGCGGCGCCCTGGCCCTGGATCTGACTGGCGCCCCCTACACCGAAGAGCTGATCAAGCTGAACCAACCCGACACCCGTGAGCGCTTGCTCAAGCATTCGCCGACCGGCAAGGTACCGCTGCTGCAAACGGCTCGCGTCACCATCGCCGACTCATTGGCGATTGCCGAATACCTGGCGGAGCAGTTTCCTGGCGAACAACTCTGGCCGACCGACATCGTCGCCCGTGCTCAGGCCCGATCCGCCTGTGCGCAAATGCACAGCGGCTTTTTCGCCATGCGCAACCATATGCCGTTCGATCTGAGCCACGACGCACCGCTGAACCCGGTGCCGCCTGAAGTGAGCGCCGATATCGAGCGTATGTTGGCGTTATGGGCTGAATGCCGTGCCGTTGCCACCGAAGCCGGGCCGTACCTGTTTGGTCGCGTGAGCCTGGCCGATGCGTTCTTCGCCCCGATCGCCGTGCGCCTGCGTACCTATCAGGTATCGCTGCCGGCTGCCGACGAAGCTTATGTCGAAACCCTCTACCAATGGCCGGCCTTCAAGGCCTGGCAGAAGGCAGGACTGGAGGAGATGCAACAGTGAAACCTGTACACGTCGCCGCCGCCGTCATCCGTGACAGCAGTGGCCAGATCCTGATTGCCCGCCGTGCCGATACTCAGCACCAGGGTGGTCTGTGGGAGTTTCCGGGCGGCAAGGTCGAGGCCGATGAATCGGTAGAAACCGCGCTGGCCCGTGAGCTCCATGAAGAACTGGGAATTGTGGTCGGTGCGGCGCGTCCGCTGATCAAGGTCCGCCATGATTACCCGGACAAGCAGGTGTTGCTTGATGTCTGGGAAGTCTCGGCGTTCACCGGCGAACCCCACGGCGCCGAAGGGCAGCCGCTGGCCTGGGTTGCGCCTCGCGACCTGTCGAGCTATGAGTTCCCGGCAGCGAATCAGCCAATTGTCGCCGCAGCGCGGTTACCGGCACAGTACCTGATCACTCCCGAGGATCTGGAAACCCCGGCCTTGCTGCGCGGTATCCAGAAAGCCATTGCCAGCGGCATCAAGCTGATTCAGCTGCGGGCACCGAACGGCTACGACCCCAAGTATCGCGACCTGGCGGTGGATGCCGTGGGCCTGTGTGCCGGCAAGGCGCAGTTGATGATCAAGGGGCCGTTCGAATGGCTGGGGGACTTTCCGGCTGCCGGTTGGCACATTACTTCTGCTCAGCTGCGCAAGTACGCCGCTGCCGGCCGGCCGTTGCCCGCATCGCGCTGGCTGGCGGCTTCATGCCATGACGCCGAAGAGCTGGCACTGGCGGAGCAGATGGGCGTGGACTTCGTGACATTGTCGCCGGTACAGCCGACCTTGACTCATCCGGGGGCTGAGCCGTTGGGGTGGGAGCGGGCTTCGGGTTTGATCGATGGCTTCAGCAAGCCGGTGTTTCTGTTGGGCGGTGTTGGCCCGGCGGAGCAACAGAAGGCTTGGCAAGCAGGTGCACAAGGTGTGGCGGGGATTCGGGCGTTTTGGCCTGAAAGCTGATTCTGTGCCCATGCAGCCGGCCTCTTCGCGAGCAAGCCCGCTCCCACATTAGATCGAATTCTTATAGTAGAAACGCGATCCACTGTGGGAGCGGGCTTGCTCGCGAAGACGGCCTGACAGGCGCCGACTAAACTCCAGGCTTTGCCGCCGCTTGCCAGAGAATTTCGGCAATCCCCTGACGCTTGGCAATCAACCGCGCCACCACAAACAACAGATCCGACAACCGATTGATATACGCCAAGCCAACCCCGGTCAGCGGCTCGATCGTATTCAACTGCTGACACCGCCGCTCGGCACTGCGCGCCAGGCTACGGCAGACATGGGCCTGGGCAATCAGCGCAGAGCCTCCTGGCAGAATGAAATTCTCCAGCGGCCCCAACTCTTCGTTCCACACATCGATCGCCGCTTCCAGCCGTTCGATTTCCAGCCCATTGAGCGCCTGATACACCGGCATCGCCAGTTCACCACCGAGGTCGAACAATCGATGCTGACACGGTGCCAGCACCTCGATCACTTCATTCAAGCCTGGATACTCGGCACTTTGCGCCGCCAACCCGGCAAGCAGTACGCCAACCTGACTGTTCAGCGAATCGACTTCGCCAATGGCCTCGATCCGAGGGTGGTCCTTGGGCACGCGACGGCCGTCGCCCAGGCCGGTCTCGCCTTTGTCGCCGGTGCGGGTGTAAATCTTCGACAGGCGAAAGCCCATGGTTACCTCGAAAGCTGTTTGATTTCCTGGGAGACAAGCGCGGTGCCGCTCGCCAAGGGCAGGCGCAAGGTGAAACAAGTGCCCTGGCCCACGGACGATTGCACTTCCATCTGGCCCTTGTGGTTGTTGGTGATGATGAAGTATGACACCGACAGGCCAAGGCCAGTGCCCTGGCCGATTTCCTTGGTGGTGAAGAAAGGCTCGAAGGTGCGTTTACGTACGTTTTCGGTCATGCCGATGCCGTTGTCCTCGACCTGGATTTCCGCCCAGGGCGGGTTGAGCCGTGTGCGCAGAATGATCCGCCCCGGCTCACTGTCGTCTTCACGCTGGTGGATGGCCTGGGCTGCGTTTTTCAGTAGATTGAGCAGCACTTGCTCCAGTTCGTTGGCGGTGCCGGGCACCGGGCCCAGCGCGGGATCGAACTGACGAATGATTGCCTGGCCCTTGAAGTCAAAACCGATGGCCAGGTCGAAGTCGTTACCGGCGATTTCAACGGCCTGGTCGATCAGCGCCGGCAGATCACAGGGGGCCATTTGCCGGGTGCTGCGACGGCTGAAGCTGAGCATGTGGGTGACGATCTTTGCCGCCCGGGCCCCGGCCTGCTGGATGCCGTCGAGCAACTGTGGCACTTCGCGCACTTGCAGATACTGGTTGACCGTCGCCAGATCGATGCCTGCCTGCTCGGCCATTTCGAGATTCTTCGGCAGTTCCGGTGACAGGCGGCGACGGATGTTCTGTACGTTGTGCAGGATCGCCCCCAAGGGGTTGTTGATTTCGTGGGCCATGCCGGCGGCCAGGCCGCCCACCGATAGCATTTTCTCCGACTGCACCATCATTTCTTCCAGCGACAGGCGCTGGGTAATGTCGTCGATCCGGATGACCACGCCACGCCCGGCGCCGCCCATTAACGGGTAGAACGTCAGCGCGTAGTGGCGGGGCTCGTCGTCCTTGACCCAGGTAACACGTTCGATTTTCGCCACTGTATGTTGTTCGACGGTTTGCTTGAGCTGGGGTAAAAACGGCTTGAGCGGTTCGAAAGCGAGGTAGATCGGCTGATTCAAGGCTTCATCCAGGCGGGTCCCGGACAGGGCGCTGGCCTCCTGGTTCCATTGGGTCACGTAGAGCTGCTCGTCGAGGGCAATCAGCGCCGACGGCATGGAGTCGATGATGCTATTGAGGTAGTTCTGGAAACCGGTGAGCTTCTTCTCGATCTTGCTGCGCACCTGGACTTCGAGTTCCAGCTTGCGGTTGGTATGGCGGGTTTCCTCGGCGAGCCCCTGGGCCTGGTCATAGGCTTGCTGTGAGTCGTCCCGGGCCCGTTTGAGCTGCTGCTCCCTTGCCTCGATTCGCGAGAGCATGGTGTTGAAGGCTTCGGCGAGGCTGCCGATTTCGTCGTGGTTGCCACGGGACGCGCGCAGGGCGTAGTTCTCTTCGCGGGTCACCTGTCGGGACAACTCTTCGAGTTGATGGATCGGCCGGGTAATCAGACGCTTGATCTGGCGGGCAATCACCAGCCACAACAGCACACTGAAGATCAGGATGCCGAGGCTGGCGGTCAGGGTTCCGGTGTAGAACGCCATCGGCAGCTCACTGCTGGCCACCAGCAACAGGTGGCCGGGCGCGGCGCCGGGGCGGGGCAGGGTGATGACTTGATTGCTGCGAAACTCGGTGGTCTGCCAGGCTTCGATGTGCCGGAAATGTTTCGGCAGTTCGAGTTTGTCGCCGTGCTGCAGCTGCGCAAGGCGTTCACCTTTGCCGTCGTATATCGCTGCCGCGCGTAGCGGAGAATAGCTATTGAGTTCATTGAGCAGGCGTTCGGCGCTTTGCGGTGACTCTACAGCCTCTGATGCCAGGCTCGGGTTGGAAACCAGTCGGCCGATGGTCTGCAGGGCCTGGGGCGCCATGCTCTCCTGGGAGATGTAGTAGGCGGCGCTGATAAACGTCAGGTTGGCGACCAGCAGAACAGTGGTCAATAGCACCAGCAGGGCGGCCAGCAGTTTCTGACCGACAGGCAGGTTTTCGAGGCGCTGGCGCAATGGCATCAGGTTGATCGCTGCAAAGGAACAAGTGGCCAGCGTAGCCGCTGCTCAGTCGCTGGGCAATCCAAGGCGGTGCAGATGATCGATCAACCTTGCTTCAAGCCCATTGAGGTGGGGCAGATTCAACTGGTGACGGGTTGCAACTTTGCAGGCGTAGCCCAGCAGGTAGTTGATCTCGGTACGGCGCTGACTCGCCACGTCCTGGTGCATCGATGAGAAATTGGCGGCGGTTGCCTGTATCACCCGTTCAACTTCCTGTTGCAGATTCTCTGCCGCGGCCGGCTGGCCGCAACGCTCAAGCAACTCTGTCAGTTCGCCGCACAGGGTGGCGACCTCACAGTGATGATCTTGCAAACCGCCATTGCGACAATCGTGAAGCACTGTCAGTGGATTGATCGCGCAGTTGAGGGCGAGCTTTCTCCACAGTCGCGTGAGAATTTCGGTGCTCCACTCGTGCGGGATGCCGGCGGCGTTCAGATCGTCCAGCCAGATGGGCGCCACTGGATGGCTGACGTCTCCCAACCAGGTAAAGCCGTGCCCGGCGAACACCACTCGCCAATCGCCGTCGCGAAATGCGCCTTCGGTACTCGACGCGTAAACACAGCGCGCCTGTGGGACCTGCGCCGCCACGGCGTCCTGACTGCCAAGACCGTTTTGCAACAGGATCAACTCGGCGCCGGGTGCCAGGCGTTGAGCCAGACGGGCCACCGCGCTTTGCGCATCGTAGGCTTTACAGGCCACCAGCAGGCGGTGGATCGGTTCGCTGCTGTCGGGTGTCTCGGCGGGCACGGCGTAGCGTCGGGCTTCACCGTTTTCTACCAGCGTCAGCCCGCCGGCCGCCTCATAGGCCCGCAACCGCGCGGCGTCGCGCAGTATAAGGCGGACCGGGGCTGCGGCCCGGGCCAGACGAGTCGCCCATAAAGTGCCGAGGCTGCCGGCGCCCAGGACATGCCAGGTAGTGGACATCAGCTTTTTGCTCTGTTTAAGGCGCGCATCCGAGGCTCGCAGCGAATGATGGGAAAGACCCGTTATAATCAGCGCGGATTTTAACCGCAAGCCAGGCGTGTTCCACCGACGCGCCTTAATATTTGGAGAGATTACATGCCGTCGTTCGACGTGGTATCCGAACTGGACAAACACGAAGTCACCAACGCGGTCGAGAACGCCGTCAAGGAACTCGATCGTCGTTATGACCTGAAAGGCAAGGGCAGCTTCGAGTTCAAGGAAAAAGACCTGACCGTCAACCTCACCGCTGAAGCGGATTTCCAGCTTGAGGCGATGATTGAGATCCTCAAGCTGGCGCTGGTCAAGCGCAAGATCGATGTGCAGTGCCTTGAGGTCAAGGATGCTTTTGCCTCGGGCAAGCTGATGAAGCAGGAAGCCGTCCTCAAGGAAGGCATCGACAAGGAGATGGCGAAGAAAATCGTCGCTCACGTCAAAGACGCCAAGCTCAAGGTCCAGGCCGCCATTCAGGGTGAGCAAGTGCGCATTACCGGCAAGAAGCGTGACGATCTGCAGGAGGCCATTGCAGCGCTGCGTGCCAAGGAGTTTGGGATGCCGCTGCAGTTCAACAACTTCCGCGACTGATCTTCGGGGTGGGAACCTCTCGGCGTTTTTGGCGTCGGAGGCCCAAGCAATGGCAGAAACGATTGAGCCCGTAGCGGTTCGATCTTTCTGCCGCTTTATTTTTCGCGTGCCGGTTAGCCGCAAACAGTAGCCGGAAACAGGAGTAAGCAGATGGACTTAAATGCCGAAGTAGACAATCTGGTCAAGGTGTCCCAGACCTGGATCCCGATGATCATGGAGTACAGCAGTCGTGTGCTGCTGGCCGTGCTCACCCTGGCCATTGGCTGGTGGCTGATCAACAAGGTCACGCAAAAACTCGGTGGCCTGTTGGCGCTACGCAACGCCGATCTGGCGTTGCAGGGTTTTATCAGCAGCCTGGCCAACATCATTCTCAAGGTTTTGCTGATCGTCAGCGTGGCGTCGATGATCGGTGTGGAAACCACATCGTTCGTGGCGGCAATCGGTGCCGCGGGCCTGGCCATTGGTCTGGCGCTGCAGGGCAGCCTGGCGAACTTCGCCGGTGGCGTGCTGATTCTGTTGTTCCGTCCGTTTCGTATCGGTGACTGGATCGAGGCCCAAGGTGTTGCAGGCACCGTCGACAGCATCCAGATTTTCCACACGGTACTGCGCACCGGCGACAACAAGACCATCATCGTGCCCAACGGCAATCTGTCGAATGGCATCATTACCAACACTAATCGTCAACCGACCCGCAAAGTCGTATTTGATGTGGGTGTCGATTACGAAGCGGACCTGCAAAAGGCCCGTCAAGTGTTGCTGGATCTGGCCAAGGACCCACGTGTGCTGACTGATCCGGAACCTCAGGCGGTGATTTCGACCCTGGGTGACAGCTCGATCACTGTATCGCTGCGTGTTTGGGTCAAAACTGCCGATTACTGGGATGTGTTGTTCATGTTCAATGAGCAATCCCGTGATCGCCTCAGAGATGCTGGCATCGATATTCCATTTCCACAGCGCGTTATTCGTGTGGTTCAGGAATCTGCCGTGCAGTAATGCGGGTGGTCGTCACTGCCTGACTTTGTGGTCAGGCAAAGCAATAAAAAAAGGCCCATCCGAAGATGGGCCTTTTTGTTTGTTACCGCAAACTAACTGGATGCGATTACAAAACCGACAGCGGGTAGTCGACGATGAAACGGAACTCTTTCACGTCGCCTTCGCCTTCGTCGGCGTTAGCGAAGTGCCATGCCTGACGAATACGGAAGGACAGGTCTTTTGCCGGGCCAGTCTGAACAACGTACTTGGCTTCGAAGTTGGTTTCGTTGTGCTTGCCGTCAGCGCCATATATGCCTTCGTAAGCGCCGCCTACTGGGGCTTTGGTGCCGTCGATGTCCCAACCTTTCACGTAACGGGTCATGAAGCTCAGACCTGGAACGCCGTACTCAGCCATTTTCAGGTCGTAACGAACCTGGGCAGACTTCTCGTTTGGTGCGTTGAAGTCAGAGTACTGGATGGAGTTGGCGAGGAAGATCGAGTCGCCGCCGCGGTTGTTCTTGCCTACACCGATGTAGTCGAACGGAGTGTCGCCGTTGACCTTCTGGAAGCCCAGGGTAATGGTGTGTGCTTTCAGGAACGAGAAAGCAGCAGCCAGGGAGAACGTGGTGTTGCTGATTTCGCCGGCTTTGGCATCACCAGTGTCTTTGGTGTTGTAGATGTTACCGTCCAGGTTCAACGACTCACTGTCGGTGAATGGGATGGTGTAGTTCAGGTTGGCGTAGTACTGGTTCCAGATGTCTTCCAGCTTGGCGCCGTACAGCGATGCAGACAGGTTGTCGGTGAAACCGTACTTGCCACCGAAGTAGTCGATCTTGTTGGCGGCAACGCCGGCGTAAGTAGCCCACAGGTCGCCGTCACGGGCGTTTTTGTCCTGGCTGCTACCCGAGTAGAAGTGACCGGCTTCGAGGTCGAGGTCTTTGATCTCGCTGCTCTGCAGTTGGATACCAGTGGCAGTTTGCGGCAGGATACGGGAGCCGCCTACAGCGAACACTGGGGAAGTGCTTGGCTGCATGTCGCCGAATTTCAGCTCGGTTTTGGAGATGCGGGCTTTAATGGCGCCGCCGGCTTTGCCCTGGCTGTCGTTGACTTCGCCATCAGCGCCACGGCTCATGTTGCCGGTGCCACCGGTGCCGTCGCCACCGTCCAGTTTGATTGCCAGGTAACCGTAGGCATCAACGCCAACGCCGATCAGGCCTTGGGTGTAACCGGAGCTGTAGTTGCCCCAGATGCCCTGGGTCCAGTCTTTCTGGTCGTTGCCGCCATCTTTGTTATCACGGTTGAAGTAGTAGTTGCGAACCAGCAAGTTCAGCGTGCTGTCTTCAACAAAACCTTTGGCTTCAGCCTGGTCACTTACGAAAGGTGCGGCCGTAGCCAACTGAGTACTGGCTGCTGCTGCAACTGCCAGTGCGATCATGCTCCACTTCATCACGCGCATCGTGATTTGCTCCTTTGGTTTTAGAAGAGTACTGCCGTCCCACCTGTTTTATTATCTGGGCGGCTCTTTCTTTTTGTGTCGGCGCAAACTTATATCACGCCGACAATGTTGGCGATACTTGCGCATCCATCCTTTCGGCTTCTTTACGACCCTGTCGCAAAGAGCTTGGTAGATGTCGCAAATCTACAACCCCAACGCATCCGGGTTGACAACGTCAATACTTTTTTTCTGAATCTGAGTGCCAAAAAGAGTCCCTGGTGAAACGCTGAATCTCCCTTGGGCTACCCTGCCACTGTGTTATTTGCCTTCAATGAATCCACTTCCAGCGGATGCATCGCAGGCGATGTGGGTGTGAATGCAACAAACGTGCACAAATCATGAATCTGTTGCAAATTTTTTCTGATGCTCCGCCAAATGCCGTAAAGACCTCATGAAACCGGGGGGATCAAGGGGGCGTCGTTATGGCTTGACGTCGAACTTTGCATCATGTTGCGCAGTCGGGTCGGAACCTGGCACGCAAAAATGTTACCGGTTCACACCGCCAGTGGGTATTCGGCGGATGTCGAAGCATCCAGCGTAGACCGTCTGTGCGATTTTGGTGCAAAAAATTTCAACGCTCGTGGTGAATTTACCCAGAATTCCCATGGGTGTGAAGCGAACACTTCCTTATTGTTCAGTCATTTGCACACTTTTTTTCACAAGATGGTTCTGATGTGGTGCGTCCTGGCAAAAAGTGTTTCAAGTCGGGGCGCGGTTGTGGGTTCCGGTTAGACCTTTGCAGGGTTCGTCGTGAAGCCGGCTGCGTTCGCAGGTATGCTGCCGTCCAGTCGCTTGGTGCGCGATCCTTCGGGAGGGGCGCTAAGCTGAAAATGATGATCCGACCGGAGTGCGCACAGTGTTCGCCCTAGATCCACGACTTCAACAAGACACATTGCCGATCGGGGATTTCCCCTTGTGCCGGCTGCTGCTGTCCAATGACTCGAACTATCCCTGGTTCATCCTGGTGCCTCGTCGTGAGGCTATCAGCGAAATATTTCAGT
Organism: Pseudomonas sp. GW821-FHT09H03; assembly: GCF_059415945.1. Taxonomy (NCBI): domain Bacteria; kingdom Pseudomonadati; phylum Pseudomonadota; class Gammaproteobacteria; order Pseudomonadales; family Pseudomonadaceae; genus Pseudomonas; species Pseudomonas sp. GW821-FHT09H03. Next base: position 304,165 of record NZ_JBWKOF010000003.1, read on the forward strand.
TGGATGTCGCAGACCAGCAGCTGCTTTGGCAGGAAACCAGCGCTCTGGCGCAAATACTCAAAGGCTTGTTCGACGCGGACAAGATGAACGTTGCGACCCTGGGCAATATGGTCAGTCAGTTACACATGCACGTCATCGTACGCACTCAAGGGGATGCAGCCTGGCCGGCTCCGGTTTGGGGCAAACACCCGGCCAAGCCCTACGCTGGCGAGCAAATTGCGGCTATTCGCGAACGTCTGCGTCTGGTGTTGACCAATGACTTTACGTTTCTGGAGGTTTGAACCATGAGCCTGGAAGAACGCGTTACCGATCTGGAAAGCCGCCTGGCTTTTCAGGATGACACCATCCAGGCATTGAATGATGTACTGGTGGCGCAACAACGGGTGGTCGAGCGCCTGCAACTGCAGATGGCCGCGCTGCTCAAGCGGCAAGAGGAAATGGTCGGGCAGTTCGACTCGTTCGAGCAAGAGGCGCCTCCACCGCATTACTGAAACCCGGGTAATAAAAAACCGCGAACAGCCTGGCTGTTCGCGGTTTTTTTCAGCCCTGGATCAGCGTCGCGGCAGAGCGGCGATCACGTCCTCGGCTTGCAGGCCCTTGTCTCGATTCATGACCGAGAACTCCACGCGCTGGCCTTCGACCAGGACGCGGTGGCCTTCACCACGAATGGCCCGGAAGTGCACGAAGATATCGTCGCCGGAATCGCGGGAAATAAAGCCGAAGCCTTTGGAGGTGTTGAACCACTTGACGGTGCCGGTATCACGGTTGCTCATGTCGTAGCTGGATGACGCGGCTGCCGGTGACGATTTGTAGAAACTGATGGCCAGGTGCAGGGTTACGGCGATCAGGGCTGCGACCAGACTGAACAGGACGGCAGGTTGACCGGCGATTTCTGGCATTGGCGCGATCAATGTCAGGGTTTGCAGGACCACGGCGAGAATCAGCAGGGCGCTGACCAGATTTTGCAGTTGATGGCGCGGACCTTTGTTCCAGTAAGGGATAACCGGAGCAAGAGTGAGGTTGAGCAAGCCAAAAAAGGCCAGGTACAGAGCATCGGGTTGTTGCAGGTAAGGCAAGCCTTCGGATTGCAGGCTCGGGATAAAGGACAGCAGCAAGGCCGCTGCACCTATCAGCAGGTGGACGATTTTCAACATTTTGATTAACTCACGTTAAGACAGCTCACAAGGAAGAGCTGATGGCGCACGGTTCGCTTCAGAACAATAAGAGGCGTTGGACACGTACCCGGTATCAGCCTATGCGCCACGCCCGAAAAAATAGGCACTGACGACACGCTGCCTATTTAACAGCAAAGCTGCAAGCTACTCAAATCAAGGCGTCCGGCGGTGTATGGGGGGCGATTTGTCGCAGCTTGCCGGTCATCTTTGGTGTTCGAAGAGCAATACAACGAATTGGCCTTGGCGGTCGATTCGATTGCCGAGCGCATTCGCGCCCTCGGGTTTCCTGCTCCCGGTGCCTACTCTGTTTATGCGCGGCTCTGCTCTATAAAGGAAGAAGTGGGCGTGTCCGCCGCCGAGGACATGATCCGGCAACTGGTCGAGGGCCAGTAGGCTGTAACTCGTACGGCGGGGGACTCTTTCCGTTGCTCGACAAGGTCAGTGACGAACCCACGGCTGAACTGCCTTCCTACCCTGCCAATACCTTGCTAGTTGAAGGAATGAGCGCCGCGTTGTGTGGGAAATGTCCGGGAGTAGGACGTGCTCCATGATCGCTCTCTTGTTGTCGGCTTCTCCTACGTGGAGGGTCATAAAGTCATCTGGATATACCTTTGTCCCTGCGTTTTTATAGGTCGACAGACAGTTGCTCTTGTAAAGATGCAGTGATGGCAAAGGAGTGTCAGCGATATGGTTTATGGCAGAAAGGACGAGGATATAAGGATTGATCCGTTTGTCCGTGAGTTCGATATGGGGCTGGTCCGGCCCCTGTCCCGATCGGTACGTTTGAATGGCTTCGCGACCTGTTTGCGTCTTGAGCAGGTTTACTGGGATATTCTGGCGGAAATGGCCCGGCTCAATCGTTGCACCATCAGTACCCTGTTGTCCCACGTGGACCGCGAAGTTCACTTGCGTCATGGCGGGGTGAAGAACTTCAGCGGTCTGGTGCGGGTTGTCTGTGTTGTACACAGCCTCAGGGAAGGGCGATGCATGGCAATGGCCTAGCGGCGTAGTTAAAGCGGCAGAGTGTCGGTCTGTGCAGTCTTACGGCTGCACAGGCAGCATTTAATGGATATAATCCCGCTCTTTGCCGCGAAACCCTGCGTGTGCGGTAGCAATCTGATCGCCGAGACAACCTCCATGCCGATGTACGATTATCAATGTGCTTCCTGTGGTCATCAGTTGGAAGCCATTCAAAAGATCAGCGACGCACCGCTGGTCGACTGCCCTGCCTGCCAGGCGCCAGAGCTGAAAAAGATGCTGTCCATGCCGGGCTTTCGCCTGAGCGGCAGCGGCTGGTACGAAACCGATTTCAAGACCGGTTCCAAGAAGAACCTGGCCGGCGGCGATAAAGCTGACTAAGGTCTGGAACCTGAGTTGAACGACACGTGAGCTTTTGCATCACCCGGCGTCTTGATCAAAGGCGAGGCTGCTGCAGGATCTCCACCGAATTTCGAATTACGAGAAGTGAAACCACTACCATGATGCGCAGCCATTATTGCGGCCAACTGAACGAAAGCCTGGACGGCCAGGAAATTACCCTTTGCGGATGGGTCCACCGTCGCCGTGACCACGGTGGGGTGATTTTCCTCGATATCCGTGATCGTGATGGTCTGGCGCAGGTAGTGTTCGATCCGGACCGCGCTGAAACCTTCGCCGCCGCCGACCGCGTGCGCAGCGAGTACGTCGTGAAGATCACCGGCAAGGTCCGCCTGCGTCCGGCGGGTGCCACCAACGCCAACATGGCGTCGGGCATGATCGAAGTGCTCGGCTACGAGCTGGAAGTGTTGAACGAGTCGGAAACCCCGCCGTTCCCGCTGAACGAGTTCTCCGACGTCGGCGAAGAAACCCGCCTGCGCTATCGCTTCCTCGACCTGCGTCGTCCGGAAATGGCCGAGAAGCTGCGTCTGCGTTCGCGCATGACCACCAGCATCCGTCGTTTCCTTGACGAGAACGGCTTCCTGGACGTCGAAACGCCAATCCTGACCCGCGCCACCCCTGAAGGTGCGCGTGACTATCTGGTACCGAGCCGTACCCACGCCGGTAGCTTCTTCGCCTTGCCGCAATCGCCGCAGCTGTTCAAGCAACTGCTGATGGTCGCCGGCTTCGATCGTTACTACCAGATCGCCAAGTGCTTCCGTGACGAAGACCTGCGTGCCGACCGCCAGCCGGAATTCACCCAGATCGACATCGAGACCAGCTTCCTCGATGAAAAAGAGATCATGGGCCTGACCGAAGAAATGATCCGCAACCTGTTCAAGGAAGTGCTGGGTCTGGAATTCGGCGAATTCCCGCACATGACCTTCGAAGAGGCCATGCGTCGTTATGGTTCCGACAAGCCGGACCTGCGTAACCCGCTGGAACTGGTGGACGTTGCCGATCAACTGAAAGAAGTTGATTTCAAAGTGTTCAGCGGCCCGGCCAACGACCCTAAATGCCGTATCGCCGCCTTGCGCGTTCCAGGCGGGGCGAGCATGCCACGCAAGCAGATCGACGATTACACCAAGTTCGTCGGCATCTACGGTGCCAAGGGCCTGGCTTACATCAAGGTCAACGAGCGCGCCGCCGGTGTTGAAGGCCTGCAATCGCCAATCGTGAAGAACATCCCTGAGGCCAACCTGAATGTGATCCTCGATCGCGTCGGTGCGGTCGATGGCGACATCGTGTTCTTCGGTGCCGACAAAGCCAAGATCGTCAGCGAAGCCCTGGGCGCGCTGCGCATCAAGCTCGGCCATGACCTCGACCTGCTGACCTGCAAGTGGGCGCCAATGTGGGTCGTCGACTTCCCGATGTTCGAAGAAAACGACGACGGCAGCTTCAGCGCCTTGCACCACCCGTTCACCGCGCCCAAGTGCACCCCGCAAGAGCTCGAAGCCAACCCGGCTGGCGCTCTGTCCCGTGCCTACGACATGGTTCTGAACGGCACCGAGCTGGGTGGCGGTTCGATCCGTATCCACCGCAAGGAAATGCAACAGTCGGTGTTCCGTCTGCTGGGTATCAATGAAGACGAACAGGAAGAGAAATTCGGCTTCCTGCTTGACGCCCTCAAGTACGGCGCGCCGCCACACGGTGGTCTGGCCTTCGGTCTGGACCGCCTGGTGATGCTGATGACCGGCGCCCAGTCGATCCGTGAAGTGATCGCCTTCCCGAAAACCCAGAGTGCTGCGGACGTAATGACGCAAGCACCGGGTGTGGTGGATGCCAAGGCACTGCGCGAGCTGCACATTCGTCTGCGCGAAACGCCTAAGGCTGAGTAAGGCTGACCTGAAGGCGCATCTTCGGATGCGCCTTTTTTCTATCTGTAATGGTCGAAAACAGACCGGGATTTTTGTTTGCCGGCTGGCGCGTCATGGCGCGGCGGGCAATGTTTCAAAGAGAATACGGAGCGAGTTATGGCAGGTCATTCCAAGTGGGCGAACATCAAGCACCGCAAAGAACGTCAGGATGCCAAGAAGGGCAAGATTTTCACCAAGTGGATTCGTGAGCTGACCGTCGCTGCCCGTCAGGGCGGTGGTGATCCAGGTTCCAACCCACGTTTGCGCCTGGCCCTGGACAAGGCCCTGGGTGCGAACATGAGTCGCGATATCATCGATCGCGCGGTGGCCCGCGGTGCCGGCGCAGCCGATACCGATGATATGGTCGAACTGACCTACGAAGGTTACGGCCCGGGCGGCGTGGCGGTAATGGTCGAGTGCATGACTGACAACCGCAACCGTACAGCGGCAGCCGTTCGCCACGCATTCAGCAAATGCGGCGGCAACCTCGGTACCGATGGCTCGGTGGCCTACCTGTTCGAGCGCAAGGGGCAGATTTCCTTCGCCGCCGGCGTGGATGAAGATGCGCTGATGGAAGCGGCCATGGAAGCCGATGCCGATGACGTGGTCACCAACGAAGACGGCTCGATTGACGTGTTCACCTCGTTTGCCGGGTTCTATTCCGTGCGTAACGCGCTGGAAGCGGCCGGGTTCAAAGGTGATGACGCCGAAATCGTCATGCTGCCGACCACCAGTGCCGAACTGGATCTGGAAGGTGCCGAGAAAGTCCTCAAGCTGATCGACATGCTCGAGGATCTGGATGACGTGCAAAACGTCTACTCCAATGCGGATATCCCGGAATCGGTAGCCGCACAGCTCGGCTAATGCTAACGAAGTCCGGCGAGGAAGCGAACCTGCGGGGTGAGGTAGCTCATGAGGTGAGGGGCCCCTTAAAGTGAGGGGACTCATGAGGTGAGGTAGCTCATGAGGTGAGGGGGCTTTTGTGGCGAGGGGGCTTGCCCCCGTTGGACTGCGTAGCAGGCCCAGGTTTTTGGGGCCGCTGCGCGACCCAACGGGGGCAAGCCCCCTCGCCACACAAGCCCCTCACCACAGCCCCTATCTACAGCCTCTCACTACACAAAGCCCCTCAATAATCAGGCTCGCTCCCACATCTATTATTCGTGTATTAAGTATCGTGGTTTTACTTAACCCGCAGGCGTTATGACTTTAATTCTTGGTATCGACCCCGGTTCGCGCATCACCGGGTATGGTGTGGTGCGTGACACCGGCCGTGGCTGCGAATACGTGGCTTCGGGCTGCATCCGCACTGGCGCCGGCGAACTGCACGAGCGTCTGCAAATTGTCTATCGCGGAGTGCGCGAGATCATTCAGACATACCACCCCGTGACCATGGGCATCGAAAAGGTGTTCATGGCGCGCAATGCCGATTCCGCCCTGAAGCTGGGGCAGGCCCGTGGCGCGGCCATCGTGGCGGGTGCGGAGGAAAGCCTGGAGATCGCCGAGTACACTGCAACCCAGGTCAAACAGGCGGTCGTTGGTACTGGTGCGGCCAACAAGGAGCAGGTGCAGATGATGGTCATGCACATGCTGAAGCTCACCAGCAAGCCGCAAATCGATGCTTCCGACGCCCTGGCCATTGCCATTTGCCACGCTCACACCCGCTCCAGCCTGCTACCTCATGGCCTGGGAGCTGCACGCAGTCGTGGCGGGCGCCTGCGTCTCTGATAGCATCAGCAATCATTTTTATCGAGCGAGGGATTTGCGCCTGATCTGTCGGCGTCATTTCCTCGCTCTTTCAGTCGCTGGCCCAGAGCTGGCCAACGCTCAAGGATTTGTAACGTGATTGGACGTTTGCGCGGCACCCTGGCTGAAAAGCAGCCTCCGCATCTGATTCTGGATGTGAACGGTCTGGGCTATGAACTTGAAGTGCCCATGACGACGCTATATCGACTGCCGTCGGTCGGTGAACCGCTGACCCTGCACACCCACTTGGTCGTACGCGAAGATGCGCAATTACTCTATGGTTTTGTCGGCAAGCGTGAGCGAGACTTCTTTCGCGAGTTGATCCGCCTCAATGGCGTAGGGCCGAAACTGGCCCTGGCCTTGATGTCCAGTCTGGAGGTCGATGAACTGGTGCGCTGCGTGCAGTCCCAGGACACTTCGGCGCTGACCAAGGTACCGGGTGTGGGCAAGAAAACCGCCGAACGCCTGTTGGTTGAGCTCAAGGATCGCTTCAAGGCCTGGGAAACCGTGCCGGCCATGTTCGCCCTGGTGCCGAACCAGCCGGATGGTCCTGCCCCGGTGAACACCGCGGAAAACGATGCAGTCAGCGCGCTGATCTCCCTGGGTTACAAGCCGCAGGAAGCCAGCAAGGCGGTTTCTGCGATCAAGGAGAAAGGTTTGAGCAGTGAAGACATGATTCGCCGAGCCTTGAAGGGAATGATCTAAGTGATTGAAGCAGATCGTCTGATCGCCGCCACACCGGGCCCGCGTGATCGCGAGGAAGTCCAGGACCGGGCGATTCGTCCTGTCAGCCTGGCCGAATACATTGGCCAGCCGACCGTTCGCGAGCAGATGGAGTTGTTCATCCAGGCTGCACGTGGGCGTAACGAGTCCCTGGACCACACGCTGATTTTCGGCCCGCCGGGTCTGGGCAAGACCACCCTGGCCAACATCATCGCCCAGGAAATGGGCGTGTCGATCAAGAGTACCTCAGGGCCGGTGCTGGAGCGCCCGGGCGATCTGGCGGCGCTGCTGACCAATCTCGAGCCTCATGACGTGCTGTTCATCGACGAAATCCATCGGCTGTCGCCGATTGTCGAAGAAGTGCTATACCCGGCCATGGAAGATTTCCAGCTCGACATCATGATCGGTGAAGGCCCGGCGGCGCGTTCCATCAAGCTTGATCTGCCGCCATTCACCCTGGTCGGCGCGACCACGCGTGCGGGCATGCTGACCAATCCGTTGCGGGACCGATTCGGCATTGTTCAGCGTCTGGAGTTCTACAGCAACGCCGATCTGTCGACCATTGTCAGCCGTTCGGCAAGCATCCTCGGTTTGCCGCTGGATCCTGAGGGCGCCTTCGAAATCGCCCGGCGGGCCCGTGGTACGCCGCGGATCGCCAACCGTTTGTTGCGCCGGGTCCGCGATTTTGCCGAGGTTCGTGCCAAGGGCCACATCACCAAGCCGATTGCCGATCTGGCGCTGAACCTGCTGGATGTCGACGAGCGTGGTTTCGATCACCAGGACCGGCGTCTGTTGTTGACCATGATCGAGAAGTTCGACGGTGGTCCTGTCGGAGTCGATAGCCTGGCTGCCGCCATCAGTGAAGAGCGTCACACCATCGAAGACGTGCTGGAGCCTTACCTGATTCAGCAGGGCTACATCATGCGCACGCCTCGGGGTCGAGTAGTGACGCGGCATGCCTATCTGCATTTCGGCTTAAATATTCCGTCACGATTGGGCGAAATGCCCGTGGTAGACGAGTTTCTTGATGCCGCGGATGATTAATTAACTTTGCGCGCTGATTTTTTCGGGCAATGTAGGGTCCCAGGACCGTACTTTCGCGAGAAAGCCGCAGAACATTGAAAAACAGTTGCCTGTCCGGATTGGCAACCTGAGGAGTAAGCACTAGAGTATGCGCGCGCAAAACGGGCTTGACCTTTTCGCACATCGTTGTCGCGTTTATTACGAGGACACCGATGCGGGCGGCATCGTGTATTACGTCAATTACCTCAAGTTTATGGAACGGGCTCGAACCGAGCGGCTACGAGAACTGGGCTTTGCCCAATCGCAGCTTGCCGGGGAGGACCTGTTGTTCGTCGTGCACTCCAGCGAAGCGCGCTACCACGCGCCGGCGCGACTGGATGACGAACTGCTGGTAAGCGCTGAAGTAATCGAATTGAACCGTGCCAGCCTGCGCTTCAAGCAGCAGGTCAGGCGGGCTACGGATAATGTGCTGCTCTGTGAAGGGCAGTTTCTGGTGGCCTGTGTGCGCACTGAAAGTTTAAAACCCCGGGCCATTCCCGAAGCTCTACGAGCGGCCTTTGCCGACGTGAGCGGCGCGGGTACACACTCAAAGCAGGAGATAAAGCGTGGAAGCTAACGTCGTCGACCATTCCTCCATGTGGAGCCTGGTCAGCAATGCCAGTATTGTGGTGCAACTGGTAATGCTGACCCTGGTAGCCGCATCGGTGACCTCATGGATCATGATCTTTCAGCGCAGCAATCTGATACGCGCCGGTCGACGTGCCCTGGAAAGCTTTGAAGAGCGTTTCTGGTCGGGTATCGACCTGTCCAAACTGTACCGCCAGGCCGGCAGCAACCCGGACCCTGATTCGGGTGTCGAGCAGATCTTCCGCGCCGGCTTCAAGGAGTTCTCCCGTCTGCGTCAGCAGCCAGGCGTCGATCCGGAAGCTGTCATGGAAGGCGTGGCTCGTGCCATGCGCGTAGCCATTTCCCGCGAAGAAGAAAAGCTCGAGCAGAGCCTGCCATTTCTGGCCACCGTCGGTTCCGTCAGCCCGTACATCGGTCTGTTCGGCACCGTGTGGGGCATCATGAACTCCTTCCGTGGTCTGGCGACCGCCCAGCAAGCGACCCTGGCCACTGTGGCCCCGGGTATCGCCGAAGCCCTGATTGCCACCGCGATCGGTCTGTTCGCCGCGATTCCTGCCGTTATCGCTTACAACCGCTTCTCTGCTCGCAGCGAAACCCTGCTGAGCCGTTACTACACCTTCGCCGATGAATTCCAGGCGATCCTGCACCGCAAAGTGCACACCAGCGAAGAATAAGCAGGTAATTTCCAATGGCTTTAATCGCTCGAGCTCGACACAAGCGCAAGCCGGTTGCCGAGATGAACGTGGTGCCTTACATCGACGTGATGCTGGTGCTGCTGGTCATCTTCATGGTGACCGCGCCGATGCTCAATCAGGGCGTGAAAGTTGATCTGCCCAAGGTTTCCAGCGAAGCCTTGCCGCAGGACAACAACACCCAGGTCCTGACCATTTCGATCAAGTCTGACAAGACCTACTACTGGAACCTTGGCAGCGAAGTCGACACCGAAAAGCAGCAGGATCGTGCCATGACCCTGCCGCAGATGACTGACGCCGTGACCAAGATCATTCGCGTCGGCAACGAAGGCGGCAAGCGTACCCAGGTCTTCATTCGCGGCGACAAGAGTGTCGATTATGGCTCTGTCATGGGCGCCATGGGCGGATTGCAGAAAGCCGGTGTCGGTAATGTCGGCTTGATTACCGAGGCGCCCTGATGCAGCAACAGCGAGAGCCCTCCGCCTCGGAAAGCTACTTCTGGCCTAGTGTCTGGGCGATTGGCTTGCACGTGCTGGTGTTCGGCATGCTGTTCGTCAGTTTTGCCTTTACCCCTGAGCTGCCGCCGGCCAAACCGATTGTCCAGGCGACCTTGTACCAGCTGAAATCGAAAAGTCAGGCAACCACCCAGACCAATCAGAAGATTGCGGGTGAGGCGAAGAAATCCGCCGCGCGCCAGACCGAAGTCGAGCAGCTGGAGCAGAAAAAGGTTGAGCAGGAAGCGGTGAAGGCTGCGGAACAAAAGAAAGAAGAGGCGGCTCAAAAGGCCGAGGAAGCCAAGAAGGCCGACGAGTCGAAGAAAGCGGACGAGGCGAAAAAGGCTGATGAAGCCAAGAAAGCCGACGAAGCGAAGAAGACCGCCGAAGCCAAGAAGGCAGAAGAGAAACAATTGGCTGATATAGCCAAGAAGAAATCGGAAGAAGAAGCCAAGAAGGCTGCGGAAGAAGAGGCCAAGAAAGCGGCCGCTGAAGAAGCGAAGAAAAAGATCGTCGAAGACGCGAAGAAGAAAGCCGCGGAAGACGCCAAGAAGAAAGCTGAAGCTGAAGAGGCGAAGAAGAAAGTCGCCGAAGACGCGAAGAAGAAAGCTGCTGCCGATGCTGCGAAGAAGAAATCGCAGGAAGCGGCACGTAAATCCGCCGAAGACAAAAAGGCCCAGGCCCTGGCAGATTTGCTTTCCGACACGCCGCAGCGTCAGCAGGCCCTGGCCGATGAGCGGGGTGACGAAGTCGCCGGTGATTTCGACGACCTGATTCGTATGCGTGCAGCGGAAGGCTGGGCTCGTCCACCTTCGGCCCGCAAAGGCATGACGGTCGTATTGCAGATTGGCATGTTGCCTGATGGTACGGTGACGTCGGTCAGCGTGGCCAAGTCCAGTGGCGACGGTCCGTTTGACGCTTCGGCTGTAGCAGCGGTGAAGAATATTGGACGTTTGACAGAAATGCAGGGAATGAAGCCGAGTGATTTCGCTCAGTATCGTTCATTCAAGATGACATTCACGCCTGAGGATTTAGCTCCGTGAGAAACCTTCTACGAGGAATGCTAGTCGCTATCTGCTGCATGGCAGGGATGGCGATGGCAGATGAGAAAAACATTCTGGTCACCAGCGGCAGTGATCGGGCTACCCCGATCGCGGTCGTGCCGTTCGGTTTCCAGGGCGGCAGCGTGCTGCCGGACGACATGGCGGAAATCATCGGTAACGACCTGCGCAACTCGGGTTATTACTCGCCGATTCCAAAACAGAACATGATCAGCCAGCCGAGCCAGGCCAGCGAAATCATCTTCCGTGACTTCAAGGCACTGGGTGCCCAGTACGTCATGGTCGGCAGCATTGTTCCAGCCGGCGGTCGCCTGCAGGTGCAATACGCGCTGTTCAACGTCGCGACCGAGCAGCAAGTGCTGACCGGTAGCGTCTCGGGCGGTGTCGATCAACTGCGCGACATGTCGCACTACATCTCCGACCAGTCGTTCGAAAAGCTCACCGGTATCAAGGGGGCGTTCTCGACTCGTCTGCTGTACGTGACGGCCGAGCGTTTTTCCGAGAAAAACACTCGCTACACCTTGCAGCGCTCGGACTATGACGGTGCCCGCGCCGTGACCCTGCTGCAATCGCGCGAGCCAATTCTCTCGCCGCGTTTCGCTCCCGATGGCAAGCGCATCGCCTATGTCTCGTTCGAGCAGAAACGCCCGCGTATCTTCATGCAGAACATCGATACCGGTCGCCGCGAGCAGATCACCAACTTCGAAGGCCTCAATGGTGCACCTGCCTGGTCGCCGGATGGCAATCGCCTGGCGTTCGTGCTGTCCAAGGACGGCAACCCGGACATCTACGTGATGAACCTGGGTTCGCGCCAGATCACTCGTGTCACCAACGGCCCGGGCATCAACACCGAACCGTTCTGGGGCAAGGATGGTTCGACCATCTACTTCACCTCAGACCGTGGCGGCAAGCCACAGATCTACAAAACCAGCGCCGGTGGTGGCGGTGCCGAGCGTGTGACTTTCGTCGGCAACTACAACGCCAACCCGAAGCTTTCGGCTGACGAAAAAACTCTTGTAATGATTCACCGGCAAGATGGTTTCACCAATTTCAAGGTGGCGGCCCAGGATTTGCAGCGCGGTAGTGTAAAAATCCTCACTGATAGCACTCTGGACGAGTCGCCTACTGTCGCGCCCAACGGCACCATGGTAATCTACGCCACCCGCCAGCAGGGCCGGGGAGTCTTGATGCTCGTGTCCATAAATGGACGCGTGAGGCTCCCGCTTCCTACCGCACAAGGCGAAGTCAGAGAACCGTCCTGGTCCCCTTACCTGAACTGACGCGGCGCTATACGTTTTACTTAACACACTGGGGTTCATTAGGAGTTTCACGATGGAAATGCTGAAGTTTGGTAAATTTGCTGCGCTGGCTCTCGCCATGGCTGTAGCTGTAGGTTGCTCGTCCAAAGGCGGCGACAATGCCGGTGAAGGCGCAGTAGATCCAAACGCTGGTTACGGCGCAAACACTGGTGCAGTTGACGGCTCCCTGAGCGAAGAAGCTGCTCTGCGCGCTATCACCACTTTCTACTTCGAATACGACAGTTCGGACCTGAAGCCAGAAGCCATGCGCGCTCTGGACGTTCACGCCAAAGACCTGAAAGCAAACGGCGCTCGCGTTGTTCTGGAAGGCAACACCGACGAACGTGGTACTCGTGAGTACAACATGGCACTGGGCGAGCGTCGTGCGAAAGCCGTTCAGCGCTACCTGGTACTGCAAGGCGTTTCCCCAGCTCAGCTGGAACTGGTTTCCTACGGCGAAGAGCGTCCAGTTGCTACCGGCAACGACGAGCAGTCCTGGGCTCAAAACCGTCGCGTCGAACTGCGTAAGTAATTCGATATGCGAACGTGCCGTCGTGCTGTAACTGTTCTGGCTCTCAGCCTCGCACCGCTTGCGGTGTGGGCTGCGGTTCCTGTAGTCGAGGACAACTCCGGCTATAACAATAGCGGGAGCAGTTATCCGCCTGCAGGTTACGGTACGAACGGCGCCTATGCCGGGGGAGGGGTTTCGACCCCTGTCTCGGCACAGGGCCAGCTGTTCAACCAACTGCAACAAATGCAGGATCAGATTTCGCGCCAGCAGGGTGTGATTGAAGAACTGCAAAATGATGTATCGCGCATGAAGCAAGAAAGCCTGGAGCGATATCAGGATCTTGATCGGCGCATAGGAACCGGCGTTGCACCAGCCGCGACTCCTGAAAATTCTTCCACCGGTGGCGATTTGAACGCACCCGGTGCAGCAGCTGGTGCAGGGGCAGGCGCAGCTGCCGCTCAAGCACCTGCCGCGGGTGGCGAACCGGCGGATCCGGCGAAGGAAAAGCTCTATTACGATGCTGCCTTCGACCTGATCAAGGCCAAGGATTTCGACAAGGCCAGCCAGGCTTTTGCCGCTTTCCTGCGCAAATACCCGAACAGCCAATACGCGGGCAATGCCCAGTACTGGTTGGGCGAAGTGAACCTGGCCAAAGGCGATCTGCAAGGTGCAGGTCAGGCGTTTGCCAAGGTTTCGCAGCTGTATCCAAAACACGCCAAAGTGCCTGATTCGCTGTACAAGCTCGCTGATGTAGAGCGCCGCCTGGGTCATACCGACAAGGTCAAAGGCATTCTGCAGCAGGTCGTGTCCCAGTATCCGGGCACTTCGGCCGCTCAGTTGGCCCAGCGTGATCTGCAGAAAATGTAAGGGCTGCTTGAGCCGTTTTGAAGAAACCCGCGCTTGTCGCGGGTTTTTTCGTTAGAATTCACGCCCTTTTTATGAAACACGCTTTTTGCGGCCTGCGCGTTGGCGGGGTCTCTTGAAGTGCCTGACGGAGGCGGACAGCCTGTTTAGCTGTTACGCCCGTGGCGACTATGCAAGACACATTGAGAATCACCGAAGTTTTCTACTCGTTGCAGGGTGAAACGCGGACTGCCGGCCTGCCCACGGTTTTTGTGCGCCTGACCGGTTGCCCATTGCGTTGCCAATACTGCGACAGCGCCTATGCCTTTACAGGTGGGACTCTGCGCACCCTCGACGATATCCTCGAGCAGGTTGCCGGTTTCCGCCCGCGTTATGTCTGCGTCACCGGTGGCGAGCCACTGGCGCAACCCAATGCCATCCCATTGCTCAAGCGTTTGTGCGACGCCGGTTACGAAGTGTCACTGGAAACCAGTGGCTCTATCGATATCTCGGCGGTAGATTCCCGGGTCAGTCGCGTTGTCGACCTGAAAACCCCGGGTTCGAAGGAAGCACACCGCAACCGTTACGAGAACATCGAACTGCTCACGCCTAACGATCAGGTGAAGTTTGTCATCTGCTCGCGTGAAGACTACGACTGGTCGGTGTCCAAGCTGATCCAGTACGGTCTCGACCAGCGTGCCGGCGAAGTCCTGTTCTCGCCAAGCCATCATGACCTGAATGCTCGGGACCTGGCGGACTGGGTGGTAGCGGACAACCTGCCAGTGCGTCTGCAATTGCAGTTGCATAAATATCTTTGGAATGACGAGCCGGGGCGCTGATATGACTGAGCAACTGAACACTACTGAAAAGCGTGCGGTCATCTTGCTGTCCGGTGGCCTGGACTCGGCAACGGTCGTCGCGATGGCGCGTGCCGAAGGCTATAGCTGCTACACCATGAGCTTCGACTACGGTCAGCGCTCTCACGCTGAGTTGTACGCCGCCGAGCGCGTTGCGCGGGATCTCGGTGTGGTCGAGCACAAGGTGATCGGTCTCAACCTGAACGGCATGGGTGGCTCAGCGCTGACTGACAGCAGCATCGACATTCCGGAAGAGTTGGGCGAGGGCATTCCGGTGACTTACGTGCCAGCGCGTAACACGGTGTTCCTGTCCCTGGCCCTGGGCTGGGCTGAAGTGCTCGGCGCACGGGACATCTTCATTGGTGTCAATGCGGTGGATTACTCCGGTTACCCGGACTGTCGTCCCGAGTTCATCGAGTCGTTCGAGCGAATGGCCAATCTGGCGACCAAGGCCGGTGTAGAAGGCAATGGCTTCCGCATTCAGGCACCGCTGCAAAACCTCAGCAAGGCGCAAATTGTTCAGGCTGGCGTGAAGCTGGGTGTGGATTACAGCCTCACCGTTTCCTGCTATCAGGCTGACGACAATGGCCGCGCTTGCGGCAAATGCGACAGCTGCCGCCTGCGCGCTGAAGGCTTCGTAGCGGCCGGAATCAGCGATCCAACCCCTTATTTTTGAATTATTTTAAAATAGGTGTTGAATAGTCCTTAAAAATCAGTATTATACGCGCCACCACACAGCGGGTCGTTAGCTCAGTTGGTAGAGCAGTTGGCTTTTAACCAATTGGTCGTAGGTTCGAATCCCACACGACCCACCATATTTGGCGGTTTAGAAAATCCGGAAGGCCCACGAAAGTGAGGATTTCCGGGTTTTTTTTTGCCTGCGATTTGCGCTTTCGCCGCTCCCGGCCAGCGCTGCGCCGCTCAGGCCAGAATCATCTTTTGCATCCTGCGGTTATTCTGTAGCCTTGCGCATCTTCAAAGCTCTGATGATTACTCACTCTCCCGGCGGTACCCTCAAGGGTCTGGAGCCGGGGTGTATACTCGACTTTCGCGCTTAAGCGCCTGCAGGTCTTGCGAACATGACGCAGATTTCCGAACGCCTTCTGGTTCAAGCCCACCTCGACGCCAAGCAGCCCAAGCCGCTGACCGCTGACGAAGAGGCTTACTACCGCGCCGCCATCGCTGCCGAGCTCAAGGCTCAGGACGCGGTGCTGGTCGCACACTTCTATTGCGATCCGGTGATTCAGGCTCTGGCCGAAGAAACCGGTGGTTGCGTTTCCGACTCGCTGGAAATGGCTCGCTTCGGTAATGCTCACCCGGCCAAGACCGTGGTCGTCGCCGGTGTGAAATTCATGGGCGAGACGGCCAAGATCCTCAACCCTGAAAAACGCATCCTGATGCCGACCCTGGAGGCGACCTGCTCGCTGGACCTGGGCTGCCCTGTGGACGAGTTTTCGGCGTTCTGCGATCAGCACCCGGAACGTACGGTGGTGGTCTACGCCAACACTTCGGCGGCGGTCAAGGCGCGGGCGGACTGGGTGGTGACTTCAAGCTGTGCGCTGGAGATCGTCGAGAGCCTGATGGATAACGGCGAAACCATCATCTGGGGCCCGGACAAGCACCTGGGTACTTACATCCAGCGCAAGACCGGTGCCGACATGCTGCTGTGGGACGGTGCCTGCATCGTCCACGAAGAGTTCAAATCCAAGCAGCTCGAAGACATGAAGGCGCTGTACCCCGATGCTGCCATTCTGGTGCACCCGGAGTCGCCCACTTCGGTGATCGAGCTGGCGGATGCCGTCGGCTCCACCAGTCAGCTGATTGCAGCGGCACAGAGCCTGCCGAACAAGACGCTGATCGTCGCCACTGATCGCGGCATCTTCTACAAGATGCAGCAGCTTTGCCCGGACAAGGTGTTTATCGAAGCTCCAACGGCGGGTAACGGCGCGGCGTGCCGCAGTTGCGCGCATTGCCCGTGGATGGCGATGAACACCCTTGAGCGCACGCTGAAGAGCTTGAAGGAAGGGGCGAATGAGATCTTTGTTGATCCGGCGCTGATTCCGCAGGCGATTCGGCCGTTGAAACGCATGCTTGATTTCACTCAGGCTGCGCGGATGAAACTGGCGGGGAACGCCTGAGATCTATCAGGCAGGTCGCATAAAACTGTGGGAGCGGGCTTGCCCGCGAAGGGGGCGTATCAGACGACTTTGATGTTGTCTGACACGCCCCCTTCGCGAGCAAGCCCGCTCCCACATTGGTTTGTGCTTGCTGGAAATTACTTGGTCTTCTTGGGAATGCGCACCAGCTGGGTATTGGAGTACATGTCATGCCAGCTGCGTTTTTGCTTGTCGAGCAGCGGCCAGAAGAATCCCAGGCCCACGCACAGCAACGACGCGATCGACACCACAAAGCGCAGCAGCGCCTGCCACAGGCTGATGGATGAGCCATCGGCATTCTGTACGCGGATGCACCAGACCTGCATGCCCAGCGTCTGGCCGGTATACGTCCAGAACTTGGCGAAGAAACCGAACAGCGCGAACAGCAGGATCGTCGAGAGCAACGGGTCACCGTCCAGCGCGCCAGCTTCGGTCAGGGTACGCATCCGCTCTTCGCCGATGATCGCCATCTGCACCATCTTGTAAACGCCGCTGGTAACGATCAACAGGGCCGTGCACAACAGGAAGTCATAGAACATCGCAGCCAGACGACGACCCAGGCCAGCGGCGGGAAAGTCGCCCTGGGGAGTAAGCAGGTGTTTCGACATGGCGGGCTCTCGGCGAAAAAAGAAGCCATTTTACGGATTTACGCGCACAAAAAAGCCCCTGATGTCAGCATCAGGGGCTTTTTCGTTACAGAAGATTAGGCTTCTGCTTGTACTTCGTCAGCCTGCATGCCTTTCTGGCCCTGCACAGCGATGAAAGTCACTTTCTGGCCTTCTTTCAGGCTCTTGAAGCCGTTGCCCTGGATGGCGCGGAAGTGGACGAACAGATCCGGACCGCTTTCAGGAGTGATAAAACCAAAACCTTTCTCGTCGTTAAACCACTTGACGGTACCGCTCTGACGTTGGGACATTTCTTATTTCCTTTGACGCAAAAATTGATGACAGTCTCTTTCTCATGAAAGAGTACTGGGGCTGGTTGCAGGAGAGTAAGAAGACGTCGAACGGGATGTAGCTAACTTGTAGGCTACTGCCCAGGTCACGATTCCAAGCGACCCATGCAAACACAGTGAACAAACTCTACGCCAACTACGGGAGTAAAAACAAGCCCCCGCGAGGGCCCGTATTTGCTCAGGTTGATGGCATTTAGTCAGTTCACTAGTGGAGCCTTATTCACTAACGTTGTTCAATTGTTTTCGATCGTTATAAGCAAAGTTCATAATCGAAGCTTAGAGCTAAAACCATGCACTATTTTATGGCGATTGCGTTACACATTAGTGCGCTGTTAACGCAATCGCGTTACTTATAGGAACAATTAATCAGCCACGGTAGTAGCGTTGTGGAACAAATGGCATTTTGCTTACAACCAAAGGCACCTTTTTCCCACGTACGATCGCCCACACGGGAGTGTCCAGCGCAGTGTAGGCGCTGTCGACGTAACCCATGGCCAGCGGCGCGCCCAAGGTCGGTCCGAAACCACCGCTGCAGACGCTGCCGATGATCTCGCCCGCTTCATTGACGATCTCGGCGCCCTCACGCACCGGGGTGCGCTCCTGCGGTAACAGGCCGACACGCTTGCGGCTGACACCTGATTGTTGCTGAGCGAACACGTTTTCGGCGCCAGGGAAGCCACCGGCCCGCGCGCCATCGGCACGGCGAGGTTTGGAGATCGCCCACAGCAGGCTGGCTTCGATTGGCGACGTTTCGGTGTTCATGTCGTGGCCGTACAGGCACAGGCCCGCTTCCAGACGCAGGGAGTCGCGTGCGCCCAGGCCAATGGCAGCCACTTCCGGTTCAGCCAGCAGCGCGCGAGCCAGCGCTTCAGCATTGGCGGCCGGCACGGAGATTTCGAAACCGTCTTCACCGGTATAACCCGAGCGGCTGACGAAGCAGTCCACACCCAGCAGTTTCACCCGGGCGAACTGCATGAAGGTCATTTTTGCAGCTTCTGGTGCCAGACGCGCCAGCACGGTGACCGCCGCCGGACCTTGCAGGGCGAGCAGCGCACGTTCTTCGAACAGCGGCTCAATGGTGCACTGCTCGCCGATGTGTTGGCGCAGGTGCGCCAGGTCCTGATCCTTACAAGCGGCGTTGACCACCAGGAACAGCTCGTCGTTGCCCAGGTTGGCGACCATCAGGTCGTCAAGGATGCCACCGGTCTGGTTGGTGAACATGGCGTAGCGCTGCATGCCCACCGGCAGGTCGATGATGTCCACCGGCACCAGGGTCTCCAGGGCCTTGGCAGCGTTGGCACCGGTCAGGCGGATCTGGCCCATGTGCGAGACATCGAACAGCCCGGCTTGATCACGGGTGTGCTGGTGTTCCTTCATCACGCCCAACGGGTATTGCACGGGCATGTCATAGCCGGCGAACGGCACCATGCGCGCACCGAGTTCGATGTGCAGAGCGTGCAGCGGGGTTTTCAACAGTTGTTCGGTGGACATATTCAGCTCCTGAAAAAGTGTGCAGACGTGGTGAGCACATCAGCACTCGATAATGTTGACCGCCAAACCGCCACGGGCGGTTTCCTTGTATTTGCTTTTCATGTCGGCGCCGGTCTGGCGCATGGTGCGAATGACCTTGTCGAGGGAGACGAAGTGTTGCCCGTCGCCGCGCAAGGCCATGCGCACGGCATTGATGGCCTTGACCGAACCCATGGCGTTGCGCTCGATGCAGGGCACCTGCACCAGTCCGCCGATCGGGTCGCAAGTCAGGCCGAGGTTGTGTTCCATGCCGATTTCCGCGGCGTTCTCCACTTGTTGCACGGTGCCGCCGAGCACCTCGCACAAGGCACCGGCGGCCATGGAACAGGCAACGCCGACTTCACCCTGACAGCCGACTTCGGCGCCGGAGATCGAGGCGTTTTCCTTGTACAGAATGCCGATGGCCGCAGCGGTCAGCAGGAACCGCACCACGCCGTCGTCAGTCGCGCCGGGGATGAAGCGCATGTAGTAATGCAGTACCGCCGGAATGATCCCGGCCGCGCCGTTGGTCGGTGCCGTGACCACGCGCCCGCCATTGGCGTTTTCTTCGTTGACCGCCAGGGCGTAGAGGTTGACCCAGTCCAGCACCGACAGCGGATCGCGCAAGGACGATTCCGGGTTCTTGCACAATTGTCGGTGCAGCGCGGCGGCCCGGCGCTTGACCTTCAGGCCACCGGGCAGGATGCCTTCGTTACGGCATCCGGCCGCAACGCAGTCTTGCATGACTTGCCAGATGTTCAGCAGGCCGGCACGGGTTTGCGCTTCCGGGCGCCAGGCGCTTTCGTTGGTCAGCATCACCTGGCTGATCGACAGTCCGTATTTGACGCAATGACCGAGAAGATCCTTGGCGCTCTTGAACGGGAAGGTCAGGGGCGTGGCGTCTTCGACGATACGGTCGGCGCCGGCGGCGTCTTCATCGACGACAAAACCACCGCCCACTGAGTAATACTCGCGGCTGCGGATTTGCAGGCCTGCGGCGTCGAACGCGCGGAAAATCATGCCGTTAGGGTGATAAGGCAGGGGTTTGCGAATCATCGCCAAGTGTTCTTTCTCGTTGAACGCAATGCTGTGTTCACCGAGCAGGTTCAAGCGTGCGTTGCTGCGAATCTCTTGCAGGCGCGCAGCGACGGTTTCCGTGTCTACGGTATCCGGGTGTTCGCCTTCCAGGCCCAGCAGCACGGCCTTGTCACTGCCGTGGCCCTTGCCGGTGGCGCCGAGCGAGCCGTACAGCTCGACTTTGACGCAGGCGGTTGAGGTCAGCAGGTTCTCGCGACGCAAGCCTTCGACAAACCGCACAGCCGCGCGCATCGGGCCGACGGTGTGGGAACTGGAGGGGCCGATGCCAATCTTGAACAGGTCGAACACGCTTAACGACATGGTTGTTCTCCGGTTTCTTGTTATTGGATATCGACGCAAATCTTGTGATGAGACTGGACCCTGTGGGAGCGGGCTTGCTCGCGAAGGCGGCGTAACAGGCAGCACATCCGGCGCCTGACACACCGCCTTCGCGAGCAAGCCCGCTCCCACAAGGGGAAGGCGGTGTTCTTGACAGTGGGGGCGAGTAAACCCACCCCCTCATTCGTTTAAGCGTAGCTTTCGATCGACGGGCAGGCGCAAACCAGGTTGCGATCGCCAAACACGTTGTCGACGCGACCGACCGGCGGCCAGTACTTGCCTTCGATCAACGACGCTACCGGGTAAACCGCTTGCTCACGGCTGTACGGATGCGTCCACTCGCCAACGATTTCCGCTGCGGTGTGCGGGGCGTTCTTCAGCGGGTTGTCGTCCTTGTCCAGGGTGCCGTTTTCCACCGCGCGGATTTCTTCGCGAATGCGGATCATGGCGTCGCAGAAACGATCCAGTTCTTCCTTGGACTCGCTTTCGGTCGGCTCGATCATCAGTGTGCCGGCCACCGGGAACGACATGGTCGGGGCGTGGAAGCCGAAATCGATCAGGCGCTTGGCGACGTCATCAACACTGATGCCGCTGCTGTCTTTCAACGGACGCAGATCCAGGATGCATTCGTGCGCCACCAGGCCATTGCTGCCGGTGTACAGCACTGGGTAATGCTCTTCGAGGCGACGGGAAATGTAGTTGGCATTGAGGATCGCCAGCTGCGAAGCGCGCTTGAGGCCGGCGCCACCCATCATACGAATGTACATCCAGGTGATCGGCAGAATGCTCGCGCTGCCGAACGGTGCCGCGCACACAGCGCCTTCCTTGCGTGCCATGTGGGCGTGGCCCGGCAGGAACGGAGCCAGGTGCGACTTGACGCCGATCGGGCCGACGCCCGGGCCGCCACCACCGTGTGGAATGCAGAACGTCTTGTGCAGGTTCAGGTGCGACACGTCGCCGCCGAACTTGCCTGGTGCACAGAGGCCGACCATCGCGTTCATGTTGGCGCCGTCGATGTACACCTGGCCGCCGTTGTCATGAATGATGCCGCAGATTTCGCGGATGCCTTCTTCGAACACGCCGTGGGTCGACGGGTAGGTGATCATCAGCGCGGCGAGGTGTTCGCGGTGCTCGATGGCCTTGGCGCGCAGGTCTTCGATGTCGACGTTGCCTCGGGCATCGCAGGCGGTCACGACAACGCGCATGCCGGCCATTTGGGCGGTGGCCGGGTTGGTGCCGTGGGCTGACGACGGGATCAGGCAGATGTCGCGGCGGTCTTCGCCACGGCTCTGGTGATAGGCGCGAATCGCCAGCAGACCTGCGTATTCGCCTTGGGAACCGGCGTTAGGTTGCAACGAGATCGAGTCGTAACCCGTGGCGGCGCAGAGCATCGCTTCCAGTTCATCGGTCAACTGCTGGTACCCAGCACTTTGCTCGGCTGGGGCGAATGGGTGCAGGGCACCGAATTCGGCCCAGGTCACCGGGATCATTTCGCTGGCGGCGTTGAGTTTCATGGTGCACGAACCCAGCGGGATCATGGTGCGATCCAGTGCCAGGTCCTTGTCCGCCAGTTTGCGCAGGTAGCGCATCAGCTCGGTTTCCGAGTGATAGCGGTTGAACACCGGGTGGCTGAGGATTGGCGACTGACGCACCAGGGCGGCCGGCAGAGTGCTGGCGACCGAGGCGGCGAGGGCGGCGAAGTCCGGCAGTGCCTTACCGTCGGCGAAGATTGCCCACAGGGTTTCGATGTCGGACTGGGTAGTGGTTTCGTCCACCGACAGACCCAGGCGTTCGCCATCGACCACACGCAGGTTGATGCGCTGGGCACGAGCCTGGTCGTGCAGGGCAGCAGTGTTGGCAGCGGTGGCGAGGGTCAGGGTGTCGAAGAAGCTTTGCTGCTCGACGTTCAGGCCCAGGGCGGTAAAGCCTTTGGCCAGGATCGCGGTCAAGTGATGCACGCGATTGGCGATTTGGGTCAGGCCTTTGGGACCGTGGTACACGGCGTACATGCTGGCGATGTTGGCCAGCAGTACTTGCGCGGTGCAGATGTTGCTGGTCGCTTTTTCACGACGGATGTGTTGTTCGCGGGTCTGCATGGCCAGGCGCAGGGCCGGCTTGCCGAAACGGTCCACGGAAACACCGACCAGACGGCCCGGCATGTCGCGCTTGAACGCATCTTTGGTGGAGAAGTACGCCGCGTGCGGGCCACCGAAGCCCAGCGGCACGCCGAAACGTTGGGCGCTGCCGATAGACACGTCGGCGCCGAATTCGCCCGGCGGGGTCAGCAGGGTCAGGGCCAGCAGGTCAGCCGCCACGGCCACCAGCGCGTTGGCGGCGTGGAAGCGCTCGGTCAGTTCGCGGTAGTCGAACACGTCACCGTTGCTGGCCGGGTATTGCAACAGGGCGCCGAAGAAGGCGCTGACATCAGTCAGTTCGTGCTCGTCGCCGACAACCACGTCGATGCCCAGCGGCTCGGCGCGGGTGCGCAGTACGTCGAGGGTTTGCGGGTGGCAATGCACGGAGGCGAAGAACTGGTGGCTGCCCTTGTTCTTGCTCAGGCGCTTGCAGAAGGTCATGGCTTCGGCAGCGGCAGTGGCTTCGTCGAGCAGGGAGGCGTTGGCGATCGGCAGGCCGGTGAGGTCGCTGATCAGGGTCTGGAAGTTCAGCAGCGCTTCGAGACGGCCCTGGGAAATTTCTGGCTGGTATGGGGTGTAGGCGGTGTACCAGGCCGGGTTTTCCAGGAGGTTGCGCAGGATCGGCGAAGGCGTGTGGGTACCGTAGTAGCCCTGGCCGATGTAGGTCTTGAACAGTTGGTTCTTGCCGGCGATGGCCTTGATCGAAGCCAGCGCGTCGGCTTCGCTCAAGCCGTCTTCCAGGCCGAGCACGCTGGTGCCCTTGATGGTGTCGGGAATGACGCTGGCGCTCAGGGCTTCCAGGGAGTCGAAACCCAGGCTGTTGAGCATCGCTTGTTCGTCACCGGCGCGAGGGCCGATGTGACGGGCGATGAATTCGTTGGCGGTTGTCAGGTTGACTTGAGTCATGTCAGTGCTCCTCAGGCTTCGGCTTGGGCTTTGATCAGGCGGTCGTAGGCGTCCTGATCGAGCAGTTGAGCGACAGCCGAGGCGTCGCTTGGCTGAAAGCGGAAGAACCAGCCTTCGCCCAGCGGATCTTCGTTGACCAGCTCAGGGTTGGCGTCCAGCGCCGGGTTCACTTCCAGCACTTCGCCGTCCAGGGGCATGTATACGCCACTGGCTGCTTTGACCGATTCCACGGTGGCGGCTTCGGCGCCTTTGTCGTAGGACTGCAGCTCCGGCAGTTGAACGAAAACCACGTCGCCCAGGGCGTTCTGTGCAAACGCGGTGATGCCGACAGTTACGCTGCCGTCAGCTTCGGTGCGCAGCCATTCGTGATCTTCAGTAAAACGCAACTCGCTCATGGAAACTCCTGGGGGCCAGACTGGTCTGGTGGATGCTATTGAATGCTGGGGCGGTGCCCGGTTATGCAGGAGTACATAGCAAGAATGCGGCCAGCCTTGATAAAAACGTTATTAATCAATTACTTATAAGTATGTGTCGGGCGGAAAAATTCAATCACTGTAGCGAAATCGATACGGCGCGGGCACGAGAAGAAAGCTGAGGCGGATCAAAGCCTTGCACAGCCGTGATCGGGGAGAGCTGTAGCGATATCGTTCCGCTGTAGCGCTTTCAGTACAGGTGGAGGTCGCTTTTGGAGAGATTTTCCGACGGGACACAGAACCTGTGGGAGCGGGCTTGCTCGCGAAGGCTGTGTGCCAGTCAACATATTCGTCGACTGATACACCGCCTTCGCGAGCAAGCCCGCTCCCACAGGGTTCGCGTGAATCAGAGATGAACGGTTTCAGGCCTTGTTGGGAATCCCGTACTTGCGCAGCCGATGGGCGATAGCGGTGTGGGAGGTTTGCAGGCGGTTGGCCAGTTGGCGGGTCGAGGGGTAGCTGGCGTAGAGTTTTTCCAGCAGGGTTTTCTCGAACTCCTCCATGGCCTGTTCCAGGCTGTCGACTTGCTGGTCGTTCTGGCGGGCCACCGAGGTGCCGGCGATGTCGAGGTCGCCGATGTCCACCAGAGTGCTTTCGCAAATGGCCGCGGCGCGGAAGATCACGTTCTGCAACTGCCGCACATTGCCCGGCCAGCGATTACCCAACAACGCCGGATAGGTGCCCGGTGCCAGGCGGCAGACCGGGCGCTGGATTTGTGCGCAGGCCTGCTGCATGAAATGGCGGGCCAGCAGCAGAATGTCCTGGCCGCGTTCACGCAGTGGCGGAACCTCGACATTGAGCACATTGAGGCGATAGAACAGGTCTTCGCGGAACTGGCCTTCGCTGACCATTTTTTCCAGATCGCGGTGGGTTGCGCTGAGGATCCGCACGTTGACCTTGACCTCGCGATCACCGCCAACCCGGCGAAAACTGCCGTCGTTGAGAAAACGCAGCAGTTTCGCCTGCAAATACGGCGACATCTCGCCGATCTCGTCGAGAAACACCGTGCCTTGGTTGGCCAGTTCCATCAGCCCCGGCTTGCCTCCCCGTTGCGCGCCGGTGAAGGCGCCCGGGGCATAACCAAACAGCTCGCTCTCGGCGAGGTTCTCCGGCAACGCCGCACAGTTCAACGCCAGGAATGGTGAACTGTGGCGTGCGCTGATGGCGTGGCAAGCGCGGGCCACCAGCTCTTTGCCGGTGCCGGTTTCGCCCTGAATCAGCAGCGGTGCATCGAGGGCCGCTACGCGCTGGGCGCGGGCCTTGAGGGTGCGGATCACCGGGGATTCGCCGAGCAGCGCGTCAAACCCTTCGGCATGATCATGGTGCAACGCCGACAGGCGCTCGCCGATGCGGTTCGGTTGATACAGGGTCAGCAGGGCACCGGCATCGGTGATTGGCGTGGCGTCGAGCAGCAAGGTCTGGCCGTTGACGGTGATTTCCCGCAACGGCAGGCGGAAGCCCTGTTCGAGCAACGCGTCAAGCAAGGCCGGGTCGTTGAACAATTCAGCGATGCTTTCCCCGGCCGGTTCACGGCCGTACAGGGCGATCAATGCCGGGTTGGCCAGCAACACCTTGCCGGCACTGTCCAGCGCCAGCACCGGGTCGGTCATGGCCGCCAGCAAGGCATCGAGCTGCAAATGCCGACGCTGGCCGGGCAGGATATCCACCACCGTCACCGCTTGTACGCCGCGCACGCTGAACAGGGCATCGCGCAGCTCTTCGAGGACTTGCGGGCTCAGGGTCGGGGCGTCGATGTAGACATTGGGCGGAACCATCTCCACCGCATCCAGATTGAGATTGCGCCCGCCGAGCAGGGCCAGGACTTCCTGGGTGATACCGACGCGGTCGATGAAGCTGACGTGGATACGCATGGGGCGTTTTTGGTTCTGAGGTGCGGAGGGTGGCAATTATGCCTTGGTGCGCAGGGAAGGTGAAATTCAGCGCAGGACTTGGGGGGGGTGATACGACCCATGTGGGAGCGGGCTTGCTCGCGAAGGCGGTGTGTCAGTCACTATCTGAATCGACTGGCACACCGCCTTCGCGAGCAAGCCCGCTCCCACAAGGTCGGGGGTTATTCGAAGTGCTCGGGGTTTACCGGGTCGCCGGATTTCATGTTCAGCTGCTCCCGGATGTCTTCAAACATCATGTCGTAATGCTTGTGTACCGACGCAATGGTGCTCTTCTCCTTGGGAATGCCGTACTTCTCGGCGATTTTTGTCACGTTGTTGGCGAAGTTGTACGCTTCCTCCTTGGGCAGGAAGAACGGCTCGCTCATGTCCTTGCCCTGAATGTTGCCATGCATGGTGAACTGGATGCCTTTGTCCCCTTTGGGGCCCTTACTGACTTCGTAGTCGATGTGCAGGTTGTAGCTGACATCATCCGGGGTCAGTGCGTGACGCTCGATGTGTAAATGACCTGGCTCAAACTGTGCCATAGACGTCTCTCCTTATGAGTAAGTAATGCCAGGTGTCGCTGTGCTGATTCGGGTGCCGGCGGTGCCCTGGACGATGGCTTCAATGTCCGAGAGTGAGCCGATGACCGCGACTTTTCCAGTATGGCGCGCAAATTCGCAGGCTGCCTGCACCTTCGGCCCCATGGAGCCTGCGGCGAAGCCGAGTTTTTCCATTTCATCCGGGTGAGCCTGGACGATGGATTTCTGCGTCGGTTTGCCAAAGTCGACAAATGCAGCGTTGACGTCGGTGGCAATTACCAGCAAATCGCCTTCAAGCTGTTCGGCCAACAGCGCCGAGCACAGGTCCTTGTCGATCACCGCTTCCACGCCCTCGAGCTTACCGGGGCTGGTATACATGGTCGGGATGCCGCCACCGCCGGCGCAGATCACGATGCTGCCTTTTTCCAGCAGCCACTTGATCGGGCGGATTTCGAAAATTCGTTTCGGTTTCGGGCTGGCGACCACTCGGCGATATTTATCACCGTCCGGGGCGATGGCCCAACCTTTTTCGGCGGCCAGTTGTTCTGCTTCGTCCTTGGCATACACCGGGCCGATGGGCTTGGTGGGATTCTTGAACGCCGGGTCGTCGGCATCGACTTCGACCTGGGTCAGCAGGGTCGCGAAGGGCACTTCGAAGTCCAGCAGGTTGCCCAGTTCCTGTTCGATGATGTAGCCGATCATGCCTTCGGTTTCAGCGCCGAGCACGTCCAGCGGATAGGGTGAAACCGGGGTATAGGCCGCCGCTTGCAGTGACAGCAGGCCTACTTGCGGACCATTGCCGTGGGCAATGACCAGTTGGTTGCCGGGATGGATCTTGGCGATCTGCTCGGTGGCAATGCGGATGTTGGCGCGCTGGTTGTCAGCGGTCATGGGCTCGCCCCGGCGGAGCAGGGCGTTACCGCCCAGAGCAACGACGATACGCATGGTGCATGTCCTTCTAAGCAAAGAGTTTGCAAGTAACGCGGTCTCCCGGTTGAAATCGGGCCAGTGTGGGAGCGGGCTTGCTCGCGAATGCGATGTATCAGAAAACAATGATGTTGACTGACACTGCGCATTCGCGAGCAAGCCCGCTCCCACATTTGACCCTTTTACTTCAGTGGGAGCCGAATCAGCCGTTAGAGGTCAGCCAGGGTCGACACCAGAATCGCCTTGATGGTGTGCATGCGGTTTTCCGCTTGCTCGAAGGCGATGCAGGCCGGCGACTCGAACACGTCATCGGTCACTTCGATGCCGTTCTTCAGGTTCGGGTACTGCTCGGCAATCTGTTTGCCGATCTTGGTGTCGCTGTTGTGGAACGCCGGCAGGCAGTGCATGAACTTGGTGCGCGGGTTGCCGGTGGCTTTCATCAGTTCGGCATTGACCTGATACGGCAGCAGTTGCTGAATGCGCTCGGCCCAGGCTTCAACCGGTTCGCCCATGGAGACCCAGACGTCGGTGTGAATGAAGTCCACGCCCTTGACCGCGGCTTTCGGGTCTTCGGTGAGGGTGATGCGGGCGCCGCTTTCTTCACCGTACTTTTTGCAGCGGGCTACCAGGTCGTCCAGCGGCCACAGGGCTTTCGGCGCGCAGATGCGCACGTCCATGCCGAGCTTGGCGCCGATCAGCAGCAGCGAGTTGCCCATGTTGTTGCGCGCGTCGCCCAGGTACACGTAGCTGATCTCATGGATGGGCTTGTCGGCGTTTTCACGCATGGTCAACACGTCGGCGATCATCTGGGTCGGGTGGTATTCATCGGTCAGGCCGTTGAACACCGGCACGCCGGCGAACTTGGCCAGCTCCTCGACGATTTCCTGCTTGAAGCCACGGTACTCGATGGCATCGTACATGCGCCCCAGCACGCGGGCGGTGTCCTTCATGCTTTCCTTGTGACCGATCTGCGAGGAGTTCGGGTCGATGTAGGTGACGTTGGCGCCCTGGTCGTAGGCTGCAACTTCGAACGCACAGCGGGTGCGGGTCGAGGTTTTCTCGAAGATCAGTGCGATGTTGTTGCCTTTGAGGTGTTGCTGCTCGGTGCCGGTGTACTTGGCGCGTTTGAGGTCGCGGGACAGGTCGAGCAGGTAGCGCAATTCGCGAGGGGTGTGGTGTTCCAGGCTCAGCAGATTGCGGTTATGAATATTGAACGCCATTTTGCTTCTCCTAAAAAGTATCGGTTGTCCCCCTGGCCGCGCTTGCTTTGGGGCAGCGCGGGCCAAGGTTGTCAGGTTAGTAGTCGATCGGGTCGCGGATGATCGGGCAGGTCATGCAGTGACCGCCGCCACGGCCGCGGCCGAGTTCTCCGGCGCTGATGGTGATCACTTCCACACCTGCCTTGCGCAGCAGGGTGTTGGTGTAGGTGTTGCGGTCGTAGCCGATGACCACGCCCGGTTCCACCGCCACCACGTTGTTGCCGTCGTCCCATTGCTCGCGTTCGGCGGCGAAGCTGTTACCGCCGGTTTCAACCACACGCAGCTCCTTGAGGTTGAGTGCCTTGGCCACGGTGTCGAGGAAGTTGGTTTCCTCGCGACGAATGTCGATACCGCCCGGCTTGCTTTCGTCGGGACGCAGGGTGAAGGCGACGATCTGGTTCACCACTTCCGGGAAAACGGTTACCAGGTCGCGGTCGCAGAAGCTGAAGACGGTGTCCAGGTGCATTGCCGCGCGGGATTTCGGCAGGCCGGCGACTATCACTTTCTCTACGGCTTTTTTCTGGAACAGATTCACCGCCAGTTGGGCGATGGCCTGGCGCGAAGAGCGTTCGCCCATTCCGATCAACACCACGCCGTTGCCGATAGGCATCACGTCGCCACCCTCCAGGGTGGAGTTGCCATGATCCTGGTCCGGGTCGCCGTACCAGATCTCGAAATCGGCTTTGGTGAACTCGGGGTGGAATTTGTAGATGGCGGTGGTCAGCAGGGTTTCCTGACGGCGTGCCGGCCAATACATCGGGTTGAGGGTAACGCCACCATAGATCCAGCAGGTGGTATCGCGGGTGAACTGGGTGTTGGGCAGCGGTGGCAGAATGAAGCTGGTGTGGCCGAGGAAGTTGCGGAACATCTCGATGGCCTTGCCACCGAAGCTGTCCGGCAGATCGTCACCGGAGACGCCGCCGATCAGGAACTCGGCGATATGGCGCGGCTCCAGGCTGCGCAACCACGAGTTGGTTTCATTGATCAGGCCAAGGCCCACCGAATCCGGGGTGACCTTGCGTTGCAGAATCCAGTCCAGGGCCTCGGGGATGGCGACGATATCGGTCAGCAGGTTGTGCATTTCCAGCACGTCGATATTGCGTTCACGCATTTTGGTGACGAAGTCAAAGTGGTCGCGCTTGGCTTGTGCCACCCACAGCACATCGTCAAACAGCAGTTCGTCGCAGTTGTTCGGGGTCAGCCGCTGATGGGCAAGTCCTGGGGAGCAAACCATGACTTTGCGCAGTTTGCCGGCTTCGGAATGGACGCCGTACTTAACTTTTTCCGTGGTCATTTCAGTGATCCTCCAGATGACAAAACAGTTGCATTACAGGGTCAGGAAGCCGTCATAGAGTCCGTAGGCCGCCACCAAGGCGCCCACGACGACTGCGGCGAACATAAGCTTCTCGACGTTGGTGAAAACCGGTTTGTTGAGTTCCAGCTTGGCCTTGGCGAACAGGATCACGCCGGGGGCATAGAGCAAGGCGGAGAGCAGCAAGTACTTGATACCGCCGGCATACAGCAGCCAGACCGCATAGATCAGGGCTACGGCGCCAATGATCAGGTCCTTGCGCCGCTGGCCCGCGGCGCCTTCATAGGTTTCACCACGCACTGCCAGCAGCAGGGCATAGGCCGCAGACCACAGGTAAGGCACCAGAATCATCGAGGTGGCGAGGTAGATCAGCGACAGGTAGGTACTGGCGGAGAACAGCGTGATCACCAAAAACACCTGGACCATGGCGTTGGTCAGCCACAGGGCGTTGACCGGTACGTGGTTGGCGTTTTCCTTGCGCAGGAACTCCGGCATGGTGTGGTCCTTGGCTGCGGCGAACATGATCTCCGCGCACAGCAGTACCCAGGACAACAGTGCACCCAGCAGCGAGATGATCAGGCCGACGCTGATCAGTATCGCGCCCCAGGGACCGACGATATGTTCCAGTACGGCGGCCATGGACGGGTTCTGCAGTTTGGCCAGTTCCGGCTGAGTCATGATGCCCAGCGACAGCACGTTCACCAGCACCAGAAACAGCAGCACGGTAACGAAGCCTATTACCGTGGCTTTACCCACGTCGCTGCGTTTTTCCGCGCGGGCGGAAAAGATGCTTGCGCCTTCAATGCCGATGAACACCCACACGGTGACCAGCATCATCTTGCGCACCTGATCCATCACGCTGCCCAGGTCCGGGTTTTTCAAGCCCCAGATGTCAGCAGTGAAGATATCCAGCTTGAACGCGAACAGGGCAATCAGCATGAACAACAGCAGCGGTACGATCTTGGCGACGGTGGTCACCAGGTTGATGAACGCCGCTTCCTTGATCCCCCGCAGCACGAGGAAGTGCACGGCCCAGAGCAACACCGACGCACCAATCACAGCTGCTACGGTGTTGCCTTCGCCGAAAATCGGGAAGAAATAACCCAGGGTGCTGAACAGCAGCACGAAGTAGCCCACGTTGCCCAGCCAGGCACTGATCCAGTATCCCCAGGCGGACGAGAAACCCATGTAGTCGCCGAAGCCGGCCTTGGCGTAGGCGTAGACCCCGCCGTCCAGATCAGGCTTGCGGTTGGCCAGCGTCTGAAAGACAAACGCGAGAGTCAGCATGCCGACGGCGGTGATTGCCCAGCCAATCAAAATCGCGCCGACATCAGCACTGGCGGCCATGTTCTGTGGCAGAGAAAAGATCCCGCCACCAATCATCGAACCAACGACCAGCGCCACCAACGCGCCGAGTTTCAGTTTTCCGGGAGCTTCCGACATTGCATGACTCCATGCGGGAGAAAAGAGACAGCAGACTAGGTCTGTTAGCCATTCAAACAACTGATTCAGATCAGTGCTTGTTCACATTCCGTTGCTAACTCCGAGACGTTGCCACGCGCTGGAGCGACTCGCTGAAATGCCTGTTCCAGAGGCCTCTGTAGTGTTTGCTAAACTTTTTATAGTTACCGCGATTAATGAAGCTAGTTCTTTTTGGTTAATCCGCAAATTTTCCCGGATCTCTAGTACAAATTCGGCATGCCTGCAGAAAATGTTTGAAGAAAAAATTATAAGAGTGTTTTTTCTGAGATTGTTTTTATATAAAGAGCTTTGGTTGGCGTTATTCGATAAAGGTTATTACGCTTCCCTACATAGTTAACGCCCGTTATATGACGATTTTGCGGCGCCTTGCCGCTCCCCGGGATCTGGAGACCGCATGTCGCAACCGACGCAAAAACTTCGCCTGAACGCATTGATCGCGCTGGTGGTGGGGTCAATGATTGGCGGCGGGATCTTTTCTCTGCCACAGAACATGGCGGCCCGCGCCGATGCCGGTGCGATCCTGATCGGCTGGGCGATCACCGCCGTTGGCATGCTGACCCTGGCCTTCGTGTTCCAGACCCTGGCCAATCGCAAGCCCGAGCTGGACTCCGGGGTGTATGCCTACGCCAAGGCCGGGTTCGGCGACTACCTGGGGTTTTCCTCGGCCTGGGGCTACTGGATCAGCGCCTGGCTGGGTAACGTGGGCTACTTCGTGCTGCTGTTCAGCACCCTCGGTTATTTTTTTCCGGTGTTTGGCGAAGGCAACACACCAATCGCCATCGCCTGCGCTTCGTTGTTGCTGTGGACCGTGCATTTTGTGGTGATGCGCGGAATCAAGGAGGCGACGTTCATCAATCAAGTGACCACGGTGGCCAAGATCGTGCCGCTGATCATGTTCATCGTCATTGCCGCCGTGGCGTTCAAGGCGGACATCTTTACCCGGGACATTTGGGGCCACAGCAATCCGGAGTTTGGCAGCGTGATGGACCAGGTGCGCCACATGATGCTGGTCACCGTGTTTGTATTCATCGGGATCGAAGGCGCCAGCGTCTATTCAGCCCGGGCAGAGAAACGTTCGGACGTGGGGCGGGCGACGGTCATCGGATTTATCGGAGTGCTGGCGCTGCTGGTGCTGGTGAACGTGCTGTCACTGGGGATCATGAGCCAGCCGGAGCTGGCGAAGCTGCAAAACCCGTCGCTGGCCGCCGTGCTGGAGCATATCGTCGGCCCGTGGGGTGCACTGCTGATCAGTGTCGGTCTGGCGATTTCACTGTTGGGTGCCCTGTTGTCCTGGGCACTGCTGTGCGCCGAAATTCTCTTCGCCACGGCGAAAGACAAAACCATGCCGGCGTTCCTGACCCGGGAAAACGCCAACCATGTACCGGTCAATGCATTGTGGCTGACCAATGGGATGATCCAGCTGTTCCTGCTGATTACGCTGTTTTCCGCCGGTACCTACACCAGCCTGATCTACCTGGCATCTTCGATGATTCTGGTGCCGTATCTGTGGTCGGCGGCCTACGCGTTTTTGCTCAGCGGGCGCGGCGAAACCTACGAACAGGCTGCGGTCGAGCGCAGCAAGGACCTGGTGATTTCCGCCATCGCCCTGGCCTACGCCGTGTGGTTGCTGTATGCCGGCGGATTGAAGTATCTGCTGCTCTCGGCGTTGCTGTATGCCCCCGGGGTGATCCTGTTTGCCAAGGCTCGACACGAGCAGGGCAAGCCCCTGTTCACCCTCGTGGAGAAAGGCATATTTACCTGTGTGATCAGCGGCGCGGGCCTGGCGGCCTACGGCTTATATAGCGGCTTGTTGAGTTTATGAGGTTGCGGCTGGCCTGCCAGCCGGCCCGGGATAGGCCGGCGGTTTTTTTCGTTGAAGGTCGGACCGCCGCATTGCCCCGTTGGACTACGCAGTAGTCCCAGATTACTGTTTTGGGGCCGCTTCGCGACCCAACGGGGCGATGCGGCGTTCCGACAAGCCCCCTCGCCACACAAGCCAGCTCCCACATGTGCCTCGTTAATGCGATTGATGAACGACGCTAATTGCTGTGGGGGCTGGCTCGCTCGCGATGGATTCAGGTGCGAGCGTTCATTGTCGGAGCGCCCCCCGGAGCAAGCTTGCTCCTGCCAACCCGCCGTTAAACCCGGAACTGATCCATCAGTTTCATCTGGTGCGTGGTCAGGGCGTTTAGCTGGCCGCTGATCTGCGCCGATTCGGTGGCCTGGCCGGTCAGGGTTTCGGTGACGGTGCGGATCGCCGAGACGTTGCGGTTGACCTCTTCGGCCACGGCGCTTTGCTGTTCAGCGGCACTGGCGATCTGCAGGTTCATGTCGCTGATCACAGTAACGGCGTCACTGATTTTGCCCAGAGCCTGAACCGCCTGCTGGATCTGTCCGGCATTGCTGTGGGCCTGGCTCTGGCTCGAATGCATGGTAGCGACGACACCGCGGGTGCCGCTCTGGATGCGTTCGATCACCAGGCGAATTTCTTCGACCGAATCCTGGGTACGCTTGGCGAGATTACGCACTTCGTCGGCGACCACCGCAAAACCGCGACCACTTTCACCGGCGCGGGCAGCTTCGATCGCCGCGTTGAGTGCCAGCAGATTGGTTTGTTCGGCGATGCTGCGAATCACTTCCAGGACCGAGCCGATCTGTTCGCTGTTGACCGCCAGCGCTTCGACCTCCGTCACCGCCTTGCTGACTTCGTTGGCCAGTTGATTGATGTCATGGGTGCTGCGCTCGATGATCGACATGCCGTCGCGCGCCGACTGATCGGCACCCCTGGCGGCATTGGCGGCGTTCGACGCACTGTTGGCAACGTCATGGGCCGTGGCGCTCATTTCGTTGGACGCGGTGGCCACCTGGTCGATTTCGCGGAACTGTACCTGCATGCCTTCGCTGGTCTTGCGGGCGATTTCCGAAGATTGGTCGGCGGTGCCGCGGGCGTCGGTGATGCTCTGCTTGATCTGCGCGATGGTCGGTTGCAGCTTGTCGAGGAAGCGGTTGAACCAACTGACCAGTTCGCCCAGTTCGTCTTTCTTGCTGTAATGCAGGCGCTGGGTCAGGTCACCGTCGCCGCTGGCAATCGCCTTGAGCATTTGCGCCACGCTATCAATTGGCCGGGTGACGCCGGACGCGGTGAGCCAGATCAGCAGCAGGCCGACCAGACCGGCAGCGATCGCCACCGTCAATGCTTTGATCGTACCGCTTTGCTGAGCGTCATCGAGCACCGCTTGCAGCTTCTGCGAGTCGGCAAGCAGCATCTGCTTGGGCAGGTCGATCACCACGGCCCAGGGTTTGGCGTCAGGAATCGGGCTGACCGGGTATACCGCGCGGATCAGGTCTTCCTGATGCAGAATCTTCGGCGCACCGTGACCGAGTGATTGCAGAATGTCCTGCCCTTGAGCACCGAGGGTATCGCCGATGCTCTTGCCTACTTTTCCGGCGTCGACGCTGTAGGCGGCCAAAACGCCAGTGCCGGAGACGATGAGCATGTGCCCGGCGCCGTTGAACAGTTCCCGCTGAGAATTGACGACAGCTGCTTGCAGGACATCGAGGGCGATGTCGATGCCGACCACACCGATCGCCTTGCCATCCACCAGCAGCGGCACGGAAATGCTGGTCATCAACACTTCCTTGTCACCAACGGTATCGGAATAAGGGTCGAGCAGGCAGGTTCGTTTGCTGTCCCGCGGGCAGGTGTACCAGACGTTGTATGGTGTACCGCTGAGATTCAGGGTGGTTTTGGTCAGGTCCTCCTCGACCATGATTGTGTTCAGCGCGTTCCCCCCGGCACGGCTCCAGTAAGTGGCGAAACGACCCGCCTCGTTGGATTGACGGGCTGCGTCGTCGACGAATTCACTGTCCTTGCCGTCCAGGCCATTGGGTTCGAACGCCAGCCAGATCCCCAGCACTTTGCCGTTGCGCTCGAAAGCGCTTTTGAGGCTCTGGTTCAACTCTTCACGCAGGGCGCCGGGCTCAAGGGCGCGCTTGGCGGCCAGAGCGCGCAGGTCCTGGATCTGATCGGCCAGTGCGGTCACCACGGTCAGGGTTTCACCAAAGGCTTTCTGCACCCGCACCGCTTGTCCGGCAGCCTTGGCCTGGAGCAGATCCTGCACGCTGGCGGTGAGCATTGTGCTGCTGGAATCACTGACCAGTTTGTCGTTCTGATCGGTCTGGTAGATGTTCATGCCCACTATCAATGCGACTACACCCAGCAGGCACAGACCGGACAGCAAGACGATTTTCAGGCGGATGGACAGTGAGTCGAACATAGGGCGAACTCGCGGATGAATGAAGGGTTGGCCGTGAGCCGTTGCGGCTCCACACGCTAAATCCATTTAGCGCCATTCAATGCTCATCGGCTTGACAGTGAGGTTGCATGAGTCGCGTCCCGATGAACGGTAACAGTTGATCGTTTGCGCGGAAAAATGTGCCGAAATGAGGATAGAAAACGAGTAAAAATCGCGGTGGGGTTCAGGAGGGTTGCGGCAGCGATTCCGGACGTGACCAGATCCACAGATTGCCCAGGCTCATGCCGGCGATGGCCAAGTAAACCGGCCAGCCGTGATCGAGCATCACCAACATCACCGTGGCGCACAGCAGCATGCTGACCGTGGCGCTGATCTTTGCCCGGCGCGTGATGATCTTGCCGTTGCGCCAGTTAATGAGGATGGGGCCGAACAGACGATGGTTTTCCAGCCAGGCGCTCAGGCGCGGCGAACTTCGGGTAGCGGCCCAGGCGGCCAGCAGGATGAACTCGGTGGTCGGCAGGCCGGGAATGACGATGGCGATCAAGCCGATGCCGAGGCTGACGTAAGCCAGCAAGCCGAAGAGCAGGCGGGTGAGTTTTGAGGTGGCGGGCATGGGCTCAGAGGAGTCGGGCTTGATCGGAATGCTACAGACTTGAACCAGCCCCTGTGGGAGCGGGCTTGCTCGCGAAAGCGGTGTATAAGTCAACATCTTCACGGGCTGACACACCGCTTTCGCGAGCAAGCCCGCTCCCACAAGGGGAAGGTGTCGGGTCAGGCGGCTTCGGTGGTGTACGCCTGCTCGAGCAACACGGTAAAGCGGTTGAACGCGTCGATCGCACCTTGTTCCACTTCAGCTTCTTCCTCGGCGCTGAACTGGAGGCCATCAAGGGTCTTGATAAAGCGCTTCCAGCCTTCAGCACGACCGCCGGCCGGTTCGCCGAGGTGTCGGGCGCCGAAGGTGTCGCTCAGGCCAAGGCTCACGGCACGCTTGATCAGGAACGCGGCGCCCAGCTTCGAGCCCTCCGATACAAAGATCCAGCCCAGTGCCCGGGCTCTGCTCGGGTTGTGCAATGCACCGGCGACGGGGGCCGGCACTTCGGTGTCCAGGTCCGCGAGGTCAGCCTTGGCCGCCTCGGCGCGGCAACGGGCCGGCAGGTCCGGGACTATCGCGGTGAGTTCAGCATCGTTGTACAGCGACACCAGCTCCGACTGGAACAGATACTGCGCCACCACGAAGCGGGCGAAGTTGGCCTGGGTTTCGAACGGCGAGTGGGCTTTGACCAGGGCGTCGAGTTTGCTGTGCGGTTCGTGGGTGATCTGGTTCAAACGTTGCGAACGCAGGTTGGAGCGTTGAGCGGTGTCCTGGGTGGTCATGGCAAATCCTTGGGAAAGAAGAGGCGCTTGGTAACGAGACGAATAAGCTGGCGCCTGACAGTAAAAAATCCCCGGCGGGCGGTTTCCTCAACCGCCGCCGGGCGCGACCGGATCAGATATCCCAGATCAGGTTGATCGCGAAGTTGCGACCCGGCTGGGTCAAGCGATCCAGGTTGGCCGGTTGCGTCACCGAGGCTTCGCCGACACTGTCGTAGCCGCGCACGTCATCCCACAGCCAGTACTTCTTGTCGGTCAGGTTGTAGACGCCGCCGCTGACGGTCACATCGTCGGTCACCTTGTAGAAGGCGCTCAGGTCCACAATGCCGAAGCCCGGGGTCTTGAACTGGGTGCTGGTGCCGTCCGGGGTCTTGAAGCTGCTGCTGTCGACGCGATCTTTTTTCTTCACCAGGGTCCAGCTGAGCAGGCCGCCATAGTTGTCCTGGTCGTAGCCGAGGCCGAACACGCCGGTCAGCGGGTTGACGCTGTTAAGCGGCTCACCGTTGTCGTCATTGCGACCGTAGGCATAGGCCACCGAGCCCTGGGTATACAGACCCTGGGGTGCGCCGAAGGCATCGAGGTTCAGGCGGCCCTTGATTTCAGCGCCCTTGATGGTGGCGTGTTTGATGTTGTTGCTCTGGAAAGTCATCTCGGTGTAGCCGGGAGTGATGGCGTTCTCGTCGATGAAGTCGCGGTATTTGTTGTAGAACACCGCCACATCGAAGGTGCCCGCTTCGAACTGGCCACGCAGGCCGGTTTCATAACTCTTGCTCTTTTCCGGTTCCAGATCCGGATTCGGTGCGACCTGATAGCCGCCGGCGAGGTTTTCGAACCGTCCATACAACGCCTTGGCGGTTGGTGTACGGAAGCCTTCTGCGTATTGGCCGTACCAGGTGTAGTGATCGTCGAAGCTGTAGGTGGTGCCGAATTTCGGCGACAGTCGATGCCAGGTTTTGGTTTTGTCGCTCACTTCGCCGTTACGGCTCTGGTCGGCGGTGGCCAGGAACTCGTCGGTAATATGCGGCTTGAGTTCGGTGTAGTCGTAGCGGGCGCCGGGCAGGAAGGTCCAGTTGCCCCAACTGATCTGATCCTGGGCAAACAGGCTATAGCTGTTGATGGTCGGGTCCGGGAAGTCGCTGGCGGGTGTCAGCGTGTCGGCAGCGCTGGGTGCACCGATGAGCCGGCAGGCTCCCGCTACGGTCAGGCAGGTGCCGGTACCGGTACGCAAACCGGTGACTTTGTCCTGCTTGATGGTGGTGCCGTAAGTCACGAGATGGTCGGTGTCGGCGATGGCAAACGACTTGTCAGCCTGGGCATCGAATACCCATTGGCGATCTTTGTAATTGGTATCGCGGTTACGCAGCACTGTTCGAGATGGCGCGTAGATTTCTTCGGTGCTCTGGTCGGTCTTGGCGATCTGGTAGTTCAGCGACCACTTGATGTTGTCGGCCAGTGCGCTGTCCAGACCGAAGCTGTGCTGCAGGCCAAAGCGTTCGCGGGTGATGGTGTCGTTGCCGGTGCGAGCTTTATAGAAGCCGAAACCGCGTCCGGCGTTGAACGGGCCGCCCACAGCGCTCAACTGATTGGTATCGCGGTCATCCTTGTACTTCTCGTACGTCAGGCCGAAGCGTGCGTCGTCTGCGTAATTCCAGCCCAGCTTGGCCAGTACGTTGGTTGTGCGTACGTCCTGGGGGTTGGCTTCGGTGCGGTTCAGGCCCGTACCGCCGGTTTCACCATAGGACTCTGTTTCATGGCCGTTGCGCTGACTGAGGTGTAACAAGCCATCGAACTCGCCGGTGCGGCCAGCCACTGTGCCGGAGGTCAGCCAGCTGTCGTCGGCCGAGCTATAGCCGGTTTTCAAACGCGCGCCGACATCCTTGCCAGGTTTGATGATGTCGTCCGGATCCAGTGTGTAGTAGCTGACCGCACCGCCAATGGCATTGCTGCCATACAACACGGACGCAGGGCCGCGAAGGATCTCCACGCGCTTGACGATTTCCGGGTCGACATAGTTGCGGTTGGTCTGGGCGTAGGGGCCGTTGAAGAAACTGTCGGGTACTTGTACCCCGTCGATCTGGGTCAAGACGCGGTCACCATCGATGCCGCGAATGTTGTAACCGCTGATACCGGCGCGCTGGCCTGTGCCGCCCACCGACACACCAGGTTCGTAGCGCACCAGTTCCTTGATGGTATTGACGTTGTTGCGGTCGAGATCTTCGCGGGTGTAGACGGAGACCGTACTCGGCACGCTGTTCACATCTTGCTCATTACGGGTGGCACTGATGGTCACCTGTTGCAGATTGAGCGTGCTGCTACCGCTGCGCTTTTCCAGGACAATGCTGTTACTGCCCAGTTTGCGATAACTCAGGTCGGTTCCCACCAACAGGCGCTCCAGGGCCTTGTCCGGTGACAGAGAGCCGCGCACACCCGGTGAGGCCACACCTTGTGCCAGCTCGGCGGAAAATCCGACCTGCCAGCCTGTTACCGCAGTAAATGCATTGAGTGCTGACACCAGTGATTGCTGGGGAATGGCGAACGCGTAGTCGCCCATTTTGCGGGTCTGCTGTTCGGCGGTGGTGGCGGCCATCAGCGACGGGGCACCGGCCATCAGGATGGCCGCGGTCAACAGCGACAGCACGCGCGAAGGTGAAGAGGCTGGGCGGGTAAGGCGAGAGGACATCGATAGCGCTCCGTGTCGCACGAATCTTTATAGGTGCTGATTGGCATGCTGAGATGCGAATCAATTGCATTGGCTATAACGAGACGTACGGCGTTTGGCTATCGAGTAAAAATAATTCTCATTCAG
Organism: Pseudomonas sp. GW821-FHT09H03; assembly: GCF_059415945.1. NCBI lineage: Bacteria > Pseudomonadati > Pseudomonadota > Gammaproteobacteria > Pseudomonadales > Pseudomonadaceae > Pseudomonas > Pseudomonas sp. GW821-FHT09H03. The sequence goes on from NZ_JBWKOF010000003.1 coordinate 343,878, forward strand.
TTAAGAATGACCAGGGCCGGGTATTCCTGGAGTTTTGCCGAGGTGATGTGGGCCAGCGAGCGAACCACGTCCAGCGGTTGGTCGAGGCGGTAGTTGCCGGTCACGGCGACATTGGCCAACTGTTCGTTGTTGTTGATGATCCAGCCGGGGTAATAGCGACCAAGTTCGGCCAGCACCTGGTTCAACGGGCAGTTTTCAAACACCAGTCGACCCTGGACCCAGGCCAGTTCGGTGGCGGCATCGAGTTTGGTCGGCCGGTCAAAGCCGTTGGGGCCGATGCGGATACTTTCCCCGGCGCTCAAGCGCAGCCGCGCATTGTCACGGGTGGCACGCAAGTCGACATCGCCACGTTGCACCCTGACCTGCGCCACGCCGTCGAGGTAACGCACGGCGAACGCAGTGTCGTGAACGCTGGCCTTGACCGGCCCGGCGTCGATTTCCAGAGGCTGGCTTCGGTTGGCCTGCACTTCGAAAAACGCTTCGCCCTGATACAGGCGGGCAATCCGTTGTTGATCGTTGATGGTGCTGGAAAACGCCGTGCTGGTATTGAGCAGGACCTTCGAGCCGTCTTCCAGCTGCAGGCGCTGGCGCTCGCCGACCACGGTCAGGTGATCGGCCTGCAGGCGCACCGGCAGGTTGCTGAAACTGAACAGTCCGAGTATCAACACGGCGGCAGTGGCCAGCGGTTTCCAGTGCGGATGCAGGCGCCTGAGCAGGGTGACTTTCGCTGGAAGCACCGCCAGGTTTTGCGCGCACTGCGCTACTTGCGGGCCATCCCAGAGCGCCTGGGCCTTGGCGAATGCCTGTGCATTCAACGGATCGGCGTCCAGCCATGCCTGGAACTGGCGGGTCTGCTCCTCGTCGGGTTTGCCGAGCACGATGAGCCAGTCCAGGGCCTGATCCATCGCAGTTGCGGCGTCCTGTGCCTGGGCGGGCGCAGGGGAGCGGTGGTTGTCCGTCACGGTGTTTCCTCGGCAGTGTCTGTGCACGGCTGTTTTTAGTGAGGCGTAAGGGTAGCAAAGCCCGATTATCAGCGCAGGCGATCCCGGCAGATAGCGAAAAGACCTACAGAATCAGTCGCCATTCAAACGTTCGGCAACGCCGATGCAAATCGACATGATCAGTTTCAGCTCTTTTTGCACGGTGCTCAGCGACACGTTCAACTCGTCGGCGATTTGCTGATAACTGTGCCCGTGCAAGCGGCTGAGGATGAATATCTGCTGCTGGCGGACGCTGAGTTCACTGAGGCTCAGGTTCAGGCGCTCCAGCAGTTGCTCGGCATGGGCGGCGTCTTCGGCGCAGCTGGCAGGGGCGGCGACGCTGTGCATCACTTCCTGGGGAACGTCTTCGACCATGGTGCGCGAATGGATGCGGCGGGCGCGCAGATGGTCCAGCGCCAGGTTGCGCGCCGTCTGGAAGACGAAGGGCTCGAGATGATCGATCGCCCGTTCGCTGAGCGCCCGGGTGACCCGCAGGTAGGTTTCCTGCAACAGGTCCTCGGCGGTGCTGTGATTGTTGACCATCCGTTCCAGCGTGCGCAGCAGGGTCGCGCGCTGGGCGAGGAAAACGTGGTTGAAGCGCGATTGACTCACGGGGGAACCTGATCCATTTCGATTTGAATGATAATGCTTATCATCCGCTTCGGTGGTCAAGCACAGATTTGTGAAAGACTACGCACCCCTGTAGGAGCGAGCCTGCTCGCGATGAGTGCGAAGGCACCGCGTGCCTCCAGGCAGCACGTGTAATCGTTAGCGACCATCGCGAGCTTGCTCGCTCCTACAGGATTTTTGTGGGAACGAGCCTGCTCGCGACAGGTAAAGTCATTGCGCGTTACACAGCGCCAGGCAGTTATCGAGCATGCGGTTGGAGAAGCCCCATTCGTTGTCGTACCAGGCCAGTACCTTGAGCAGCTTGCCGCTGACCTTGGTGTGGTTGGCGTCGAAAATCGACGACAGCGGGTTGTGATTGAAGTCGCTGGAGACCAGCGGCAGGGTGTTGTAACCCAGGATCTTGGAGTGCCGGCTGGCTTCTTTCATCAGCGCATTGACCTCGTCAGCCGTTGCGTCGCGCTTGAGCTGCACGGTCAGATCCACCAGCGACACATTGATCACCGGTACGCGCACCGCCATGCCGGTCAGCTTGCCTGCCAGTTCCGGCAGCACCAGGCCGACCGCTTCAGCGGCGCCGGTCTTGCTCGGGATCATGTTCTGGGTGGCGGAGCGGGCGCGGTACGGGTCGCTGTGGTAAACGTCGGTCAGGTTCTGGTCGTTGGTGTAGGCATGAATAGTGGTCATCAAGCCGCTTTCGATGCCCAGTTCCCGATGCAGCACCTGCGCCACCGGGGCCAGACAGTTGGTGGTGCACGAAGCATTGGAAATAATCTGGTGCGACTGGCGCAGAATGTCGTGGTTGACCCCGTAAACCACGGTGGCGTCGGCGCCCTTGGCCGGGGCCGAGATGATCACTTTGCGCGCGCCGGCCGTAATATGCGCGGCGGCTTTGGCCCGGTCGGTGAACAGACCGGTGCATTCGAATACGACATCTATCTTTTCCGCGGCCCAAGGCAGGTCGGCCGGGTTGCGAATCGCGCTGACGGCGATGCGGTCGCCGTTGACTGTCAGGCTCTCCTGGTCGTGCTGAACATCGGCTTCGAACGTGCCGTGAACGGTATCGTATTTCAGAAGATGCGCGTTGATCGCGCTGTCGCCCAAGTCGTTGATGGCGACGATCTGCAGGTCCTGGCGATAGCCTTGGGTATAGAGTGCTCGCAGGACGTTACGACCGATGCGGCCAAAGCCATTGATTGCGATTCGAAGAGTCATTGAACAGCGCCGCCGTAATTTTGTTGTTGGAATTACAAGATTATTCGCAAAAAAATAGAAAACAAGCGTTTTTAATGGCAATATTTTATTCAATCTACAACGAGTGACCTGAATAAACTGGTCCGACCGATCAAGAAAACCGTCTGTCATTGCATCGACACCCGGCTTTGATCAGCATAGACAATCAGGTCGCCACATCCGTTAGCCTGGAGTTCTACACATGCATCCCCGCGTCCTTGAGGTCACCGAACGGCTTATCGCCCGTAGCCGCGCCACGCGTGAGGCTTACCTTGCGCTCATTCGCGGTGCGGCCAGCGACGGTCCGATGCGCGGCAAGCTGCAATGCGCCAACTTCGCGCATGGCGTGGCCGGTTGCGGCACCGAAGACAAGAACAGCCTGCGGATGATGAACTCCGCGAACATTGCGATTGTTTCGTCATATAACGACATGCTCTCGGCGCACCAGCCGTACGAAGTGTTCCCTGAGCAGATCAAAAAAGCCTTGCGCGAAATCGGCTCGGTCGGTCAGTTCGCCGGTGGCACCCCGGCCATGTGCGATGGCGTGACCCAGGGCGAGCCGGGCATGGAGCTGAGCCTGCCGAGCCGCGAAGTGATCGCGCTGTCTACTGCCGTGGCCTTGTCCCACAACATGTTTGACGGCGCACTGATGCTCGGCATCTGCGACAAAATCGTGCCGGGCCTGATGATGGGCGCTTTGCGCTTTGGTCATCTGCCGACGATTTTCGTGCCGGGCGGGCCGATGGTCTCGGGCATTTCCAACAAGCAGAAAGCCGATGTGCGCCAGCGCTACGCCGAAGGCAAGGCCAGTCGCGAAGAGCTGCTGGAGTCGGAAATGAAGTCCTACCACAGCCCCGGCACCTGTACCTTCTACGGCACTGCCAACACCAACCAGTTGCTGATGGAGGTCATGGGCCTGCACTTGCCCGGCGCGTCCTTCGTCAACCCGAACACGCCATTGCGCGATGCCCTGACTCGCGAAGCGGCGCATCAGGTCACGCGCCTGACCAAGCAGAGCGGCGATTTCATGCCCATCGGCGAAATCGTCGACGAGCGCTCGCTGGTCAACTCGATCGTCGCCCTGCATGCCACCGGTGGCTCGACCAACCACACCCTGCACATGCCGGCGATCGCCATGGCGGCGGGCATCCAGTTGACCTGGCAGGACATGGCCGACCTCTCCGAGGTGGTGCCGACCCTGAGCCACGTCTACCCGAACGGCAAAGCCGACATCAACCATTTCCAGGCCGCCGGCGGCATGTCGTTCCTGATCCGCGAACTGCTGGAAGCCGGGTTGCTCCACGAAAACGTCAACACCGTGCTGGGTCATGGCCTGAGCCGCTACACCAAGGAGCCGTTCCTCGATAACGGCGAGCTGGTATGGCGCGAAGGCCCGACCGAAAGCCTCGACGAAAGCATTCTGCGTCCGGTCGCTCGCGCGTTCTCGCCCGAAGGTGGCCTGCGGGTGATGGAAGGCAATCTCGGTCGTGGCGTGATGAAGGTGTCCGCCGTTGCCCTGGAAAACCAGATCGTAGAAGCACCGGCCATGGTGTTCCAGGATCAACAGGACCTGGCCGATGCCTTCAAGGCAGGCTTGCTGGAGAAGGACTTTGTTGCCGTGATGCGCTTCCAGGGCCCGCGTTCCAACGGCATGCCGGAGCTGCACAAGATGACGCCGTTCCTTGGCGTGCTGCAGGATCGCGGCTTCAAGGTGGCGCTGGTGACCGACGGGCGCATGTCCGGCGCTTCGGGGAAAATCCCGGCGGCCATTCATGTCAGTCCCGAAGCTTATGTGGGCGGCGCTTTGGCACGGGTGCAAGAGGGCGATATCATCCGCGTCGATGGCGTCAAAGGCACTCTTGAACTCAAGGTGGACGCCGAAGAATTTGCAGCGCGTACGCCAGCCATGGGCCTGTTGGCCAACAACATCGGCAGCGGACGCGAACTGTTTGGTTTCATGCGCATGGCCTTCAGCTCGGCGGAGCAGGGCGCCAGCGCCTTTACTTCTGCCCTGGAGACGCTTAATTGAAACTGGCTTTGGTTGGTGACATCGGTGGCACCAACGCTCGTTTTGCGTTGTGGAAAAATCAGCAACTGGAATCGGTCCAGGTGTTGGCGACGGCAGATTTCGCCAGCCCGGAGCAGGCGATCAGCCTCTACCTGAGCGGGCTGGGCCTGGCGCCGGGGTCGATCGGCTCGGTGTGTCTGTCGGTGGCAGGCCCGGTGAGCGGCGATGAATTCAAGTTCACCAACAATCACTGGCGCTTGAGCCGCAAGGGTTTTTGCCAGACCTTGCAGGTTGAGCAACTGTTGCTGGTCAACGATTTCTCGGCCATGGCATTGGGCATGACCCGCTTGCAGCCGGGTGAGTTTCGCGTGGTTTGCGAAGGTACGCCGGAGCCATTGCGCCCGGCGGTGGTGATCGGTCCGGGCACTGGCCTGGGCGTGGGTACGTTGCTTGACCTTGGCGAAGGGCGCTTCGCGGCGTTGCCGGGGGAGGGTGGTCACGTCGATCTGCCTTTGAGCAGCCCACGGGAAACCCAGTTGTGGCAGCACATCTTCAACGAGATCGGCCATGTCAGTGCGGAGACTGCCTTGAGCGGTGGTGGCTTGCCGCGTGTGTATCGGGCCATCTGTGCGGTGGACGGCCATGAACCCGTTCTCGAAACCCCGGAGGCGATCACCGCTGCCGGGCTGGCTGGCGACCCGATTGCCCTGGAAGTGCTTGAGCAGTTCTGCTGCTGGCTCGGCCGCGTGGCCGGCAACAACGTACTGACCACAGGTGCGCGCGGTGGCGTGTACATCGTTGGCGGAGTGATTCCGCGGTTCGCCGATTTTTTCCTCGAGAGCGGTTTCGCCCGGTGCTTTGCCGACAAGGGTTGCATGAGCGATTACTTCAAGGGCATTCCGGTGTGGCTGGTGACAGCACCGTATTCCGGCTTGATGGGCGCAGGGGTAGCGTTGGAGCAATCAATCCCGGCCTGAAACACGATCAAAATGTGGGAGCGGGCTTGCTCGCGAAGGCGTCGTGTCAGTGATATCAATATCGCCTGGCACGACGCCTTCGCGAGCAAGCCCGCTCCCACAGTTGTTTCTGTGGTGTCTGTGAAATCGATGCTTAAGGCATAATCCGCCCAATTCAAACAACAAGGACGCCTCCGTGAGCTCAGTCAACAAGTCGATTTTGTTGGTCGATGACGATCAAGAGATACGCGAGTTGCTGGACACCTACCTGACTCGCGCCGGGTTCCAGGTACGCACTACGCCCGATGGCGCCGGTTTTCGCCAGGCGCTGAACGAGGCGCCGAGCGATCTGGTGATCCTTGATGTGATGCTGCCGGACGAAGACGGCTTCAGCCTGTGTCGCTGGGTTCGTCAGCACCCGCGCCAGGCCCAGGTACCGATCATCATGCTCACCGCCAGTTCCGACGAAGCCGATCGCGTCATCGGCCTGGAACTGGGCGCCGACGACTACCTCGGCAAACCGTTCAGCCCAAGAGAGCTGCAGGCAAGGATCAAGGCATTGCTGCGCCGTGCCCAGTTCGGCCAGGAGCGTAACGGCGGTGAGGTGCTGGCCTTCGATGACTGGCGCCTGGACATGGTCAGCCATCGTCTGTTCCACGTCGACGGCGAAGAAGTGATTCTCTCCGGCGCCGATTTTGCCCTGCTGAAACTATTCCTCGATCACCCCCAGGAAATCCTCGATCGCGACACCATCGGCAACGCCACCCGCGGCCGGGACCTGATGCCCCTGGACCGTATCGTCGACATGGCGGTCAGTCGCCTGCGCCAGCGTCTGCGCGACACCGAAAAACCGCCACGGCTGATCCGCACCGTGCGTGGCAGTGGCTACCAACTGGCAGCCAATGTGGTTGCCAGCAATGGCCACTGAGTTTCTGCGCACACTCGCGGCCAAGGTACCGATGCCGCGTTCGCTGCTCGGGCGCATGTTGCTGTTGACCTTGCTGGCGGTGTTGTTTGCCCAGACGTTGTCGAGCGTGATCTGGGTCTCGCAATTGCGCGCCACGCAGCTTGAAGGCCTGGTCACCAGTGCGCGCAGCCTGGCGCATTCGATGACCGCCAGCGTCAGTTACTTCCGTTCGTTGCCGGTGGCGTTTCGGCCCTTGGTGCTCGACCAATTGCGCAGCATGGGCGGCACCCGGTTCGTGGTGACGCTCAACGACAAACCGCTGGGCATGGAATTGCTCCCGATCACCCCGCGCAAAGAGGCGGTGATCAACGCAGTGGACCAGGTATTGCGCCAGTCCCTCGGCCAGGACACGGACATTTCGGTGGCCTTCGTCAGCCCCGAAGACCTGCGGATTTTCAATGGCGGCCTGAAACTCGACGAACTGCCGCGCTCCTGGGCGCATTACGCGCTGACCCTGGAGCCGGTGAATCCGCCAGTGCTGGTCACGCAGATCCAGATGGCGCCGGGGGAATGGCTGTACATCGCCTCGCTGATGCCCGAGCCCTACACCAGCCTTGAAGAACAGGGCCTGCCAGCGCAGCAGGTATGGTTCATCTTCCTCACCAGCGGCTTTCTGCTGTTGTTCATTGGCTTGCTGGTGCATTGGCAGAGCCGGCCGCTCAAGCGCCTGGCGCGGGCGGCGCGGGATTTGTCACTGGGGGCTGACGTTGAACCGGTGGCCGAGGGCGGCGGCAGTGAAGTGGTCGAGGTCGGGCGTGCCTTCAACACCATGCGCGAGCGGATCAGCCGTTATCTGACCGAGCGCAGCCAGTTGTTCAGCGCGATTTCCCACGACCTGCGCACACCGATTACCCGCCTGCGCCTGCGGGTCGAACTGCTCGAAGATGAAAAGCTGCAAGCCAAGTTCGGCCGTGACCTGGATGAGCTGGAACTGCTGGTCAAGGGTGCGCTGCAATGTGTGAAAGACACCGATATTCACGAAAACATCGAGCCGGTGGATCTCAACCACGTGCTCGATTGTCTGGTGGAACCGTATCTTGCACCCAACGGTAATGGCCGCGTCACCCAGCAAGGGCGGGCGCTGGCGGCGTATCCAGGCAAACCCCTGGCGCTCAAGCGCTGTATCGGCAACCTGATCGACAACGCCTTGAAGTACGGGCAGAACGCGCACCTGCACATCGATGACGATGACAGTGCGTTCATTCTGCATGTCGATGATGAAGGTCCGGGTGTGCCGGAGCAGCGACTGGAGCAGGTCTTCGAACCGCACTTCCGCCTGGCCGGGCAACAGCAGGGGTATGGGTTGGGGCTGGGCATTGCGCGCAACATTGCCCATAGCCATGGGGGTGAGGTGAGTTTGCAGAATTTGCGCGAAGGTGGGTTGCGGGTGACCTTGCAGTTGCCTCGCAGCGTTGACTAGCCCTGTGGCGAGGGGGCTTGCCCCCGTTGGAGTGCGAAGCGCTCCCAAATCGGCCGCCATGTTTTATCTGAAGAAACGAGTTGCCAGGTTTGCGACTGCTGCGCAGTCGAGCGGGGGCAAGCCCCCTCGCCACAGGTCATTGGAGCAGGTCTTCGAACCGCACTTCCGCCTGGCCGGACAACAGCAGGGTTATGGGCTGGGGCTGGGCATTGCGCGCAACATTGCCCATAGCCATGGGGGTGAGGTGAGTTTGCAGAATTTGCGCGAGGGGGGGTTGCGGGTGACGTTGCAGTTGCCTCGCAGCGTTGACTAGCCCCCTCGCCACAGGTCATTGGAGCAGGTCTTCGAACCGCACTTCCGCCTGGCCGGGCAACAGCAGGGTTATGGGCTGGGGCTGGGCATTGCTCGCAACATTGCCCATAGCCATGGAGGCGAGGTGAGTTTGCAGAATTTGCGCGAGGGTGGGTTGCGGGTGACGTTGCAGTTGCCTCGATCGGTGGATTGAGTTTTCGAAGTTTGTGTTTAATCCGAAATCGCTGCCCTCACCCTAGCCCTCTCCCGGAGGGGGAGGGGACCGATTGGGGGATGCTCCAAAATCCATCGACCTGAAATTTTTGTAGCGAATCCATAATCGACTCGATCTTTCAGGTCGATGGAGAGCATCAGACACCTCGGTCGGCTCCCTCTCCCTCCGGGAGAGGGTTGGGGTGAGGGTGCTTTTAAAAAGCGATTTGTCACTGCATGGTGACAATCCATGCCCCCTTCGTTACAAGCCCGCCACCCCCCGTTGTTTAGACTGCCCTCCAGTCATAACAACAAAAAAGGCACCCCATGGACACCTTCCAACCCGCTTTCAGCACGTGGCTGAACGCCCCGGCCCACCAGCAATGGCTTGCCACCGAAGGCCTGCGTCTGCTGGCTTTCGCCAAGGCATCAAGGCTCCCTGAAGGCTTCGGCAACCTCGACGAGAAGGGTCGTCTCGCGCCTGACGCGCAAGCCCAGACCATGAACACCGCGCGCATGACCCACAGCTTTGCCATGGCCCACATCCAGGGCCTGCCAGGGTTTGCCGAGCTGGTGGATCACGGTATCAACGCGCTTCGCGGGCCGTTACGCGACGCGGTGCATGGCGGCTGGTTTGCCGTTGCCGAACATCGAGACGGCAACACCGGCAAGAACGCCTACCTGCATGCCTTCGTGGCGCTGGCCGCCAGTTCCGCGGTGGTCGCGCAACGCCCCGGTGCGCAAGCCTTGCTCGATGATGCCATCGATATCATCGACACTTATTTCTGGAGCGAAGAAGAGGGCGCGATGCGCGAGTCTTTCAATCGCGACTGGAGTGAAGAGGAGGCGTACCGAGGCGCCAACAGCAACATGCACGCCACCGAAGCCTTCCTCGCCCTGACCGATGTCACCGACGACAACCGCTGGCTGTGCCGCGCCCAGCGCATCGTCGAGCGGGTGATTCACGAGCTGGCGGCGGCCAACGACTACCTGGTGGTCGAGCATTTCGATCGCGACTGGCAGCCACTGCGCGACTACAACCACGACAACCCTGCCGACGGTTTCCGTCCCTACGGCACTACACCGGGTCACGGCTTCGAGTGGGCGCGGCTATTGCTGCACCTCGAAGCGGCACGGGTACGCGCCGGCATGCTCACTCCGGGCTGGCTCGCCACAGACGCGCAAAAACTTTTCGAGAACAACTGCCTGCACGGCTGGAATGTCGATGGCGCCCCAGGGATTGTCTACACCCTCGACTGGGACAATCGCGCGGTGGTCCGCCATCGTCTGCACTGGACCCATTGCGAAGCCAGCGCTGCCGCCAGTGCCCTGCTCAAGCGCACCGGCGATGAGCAGTACGAGCAGTGGTATCGACAGTTCTGGGCGTTCTGTGACAGTCATTTCATCGACCGTTGCGATGGCAGCTGGCACCACGAACTCGACCCGCAAAACCGTCCCAGTGCCGATATCTGGCCCGGCAAACCCGACCTTTATCACGCCTGGCAAGCGCTGCTGATTCCGCGTCTGCCTCTCGCGCCAAGCATGGCCAGCGCCTTGGCGCAGTTGTCCCAGAGCGGTTCTATGTAACCATGCTGTGACATTCACGCGTCCCTTCGTTACCTGCGCGGGGATGACTCCTGTTTAAAATCCTATGCAGCGCAAGCACCAGACTTGCATGCATAACAACAAGAAAGGTACTTCTAGATGAATGCGATTTCTCGCCTCGCTACTGTCATTTCTCTCGCCTCCCTGTCTGCGCTCCCTCTCAGTGTGCTTGCCGCCGAATCCAAAGGTTCCGTGGAAGTCGTTCACTGGTGGACCTCGGGTGGTGAAAAGGCAGCGGTCGATGTGCTCAAGGCCCAAGTCGAAAAAGACGGGTTCGCCTGGAAGGACGGCGCAGTCGCCGGCGGTGGCGGTTCCACGGCCATGACCGTACTCAAGAGTCGCGCCGTAGCAGGCAATCCGCCTGGCGTTGCGCAAATCAAGGGTCCGGACATCCAGGAATGGGGCAGCACTGGCCTGCTCAGCACCGACGCGCTGAAAGACGTTTCCAAGGCGGAAAACTGGGACGGCCTGCTGTCGAAGAAAGTCTCCGATACCGTGAAGTACGAAGGTGATTACGTCGCCGTGCCGGTGAACATTCACCGCGTCAACTGGCTGTGGATCAACCCTGAGGTGTTCAAGAAAGCCGGGATCGACAAGGCCCCGACTACCCTCGAAGAATTCTATGCCGCCGGTGACAAGCTCAAGGCCGCCGGCTTCATCGCGCTTGCCCACGGCGGTCAGCCTTGGCAGGACAGCACCGTATTTGAAGACATTGTGTTGTCGGTGATGGGTGCCGATGGCTACAAGAAAGCCCTGGTCGACCTGGATCAGAAAACCCTCTCGGGCGCCGAGATGACCAAGGCTTTCACCGAGCTGAAAAAGATCACCACCTACATGGACCCGAACCGTGCCGGTCGTGACTGGAACATTGCTGCCGCCGAAGTGATCAACGGCAAGGCCGGCATGCAGATGATGGGCGACTGGGCGAAGAGCGAGTGGACTGCCGCGAAGAAAGTAGCGGGCAAGGACTATCAGTGCGTGGCCTTCCCGGGCACCGAAAAAGCCTTCACCTATAACATCGACTCCCTGGCGGTGTTCAAGTTGAAAGCTGATCGCAAGGGCGACATCGCCGCACAGCAGGACCTGGCCAAGGTCGCGTTGGGCACCGACTTCCAGAAAGTCTTCAGCATCAACAAAGGCTCGATCCCGGTTCGCACCGACATGCTCAACGAAATGGACAAGCTCGGTTTCGACTCCTGCGCACAAACCTCTGCCAAGGACTTCCTGGCGGACGACAAAAACGGCGGCCTGCAACCGAGCATGGCGCACAACATGGCCACCACCCTGGCTGTGCAAGGCGCGATCTTCGACGTGGTCACCAACTTCATGAACGACAAGGACGCAGACCCGGCCAAGGCCAGCGCCCAACTGGCGTCGGCTGTCAAAGCTGCCCAGTAATTCCTGACACAGCCTGACCCAATGTGGGAGCGGGCTTGCTCGCGAATGCGCACTGACATTCAACATTGATGTCGATTGCCACACCGCTTTCGCGAGCAAGTCCACTCCCACAGGGGATCACTGTGTCGGTTCATTCCCTTCACCTGGATTATCCCGATGAGCTCTGTGGCGGTTTTCAGCAAAGCCTCACCGTTCGATGCGCTGCAACGCTGGTTACCCAAGTTGGTACTCGCGCCGAGCATGCTGATCGTGTTGGTTGGTTTCTACGGTTACATCATCTGGACGTTCATTCTGTCCTTCACCAATTCCAGCTTCATGCCGAGCTACAAGTGGGTCGGCCTGCAGCAATACATGCGCCTGATGGACAACGACCGCTGGTGGGTCGCGAGCAAGAACCTGGCGCTGTTCGGCGGCATGTTCATCGGTATCAGCCTGGTGCTGGGCGTGTTCCTCGCGGTGCTGCTGGACCAGCGCATTCGCAAGGAAGGCTTCATCCGCACCGTGTACCTGTACCCGATGGCGCTGTCGATGATCGTCACCGGTACCGCGTGGAAATGGCTGCTCAACCCAGGCCTGGGCCTGGACAAGATGCTGCGTGACTGGGGCTGGGAAGGCTTTCGTCTCGACTGGCTGGTGGATCAGGATCGCGTGGTTTACTGCCTGGTGATCGCCGCCGTCTGGCAAGCCTCAGGCTTCGTCATGGCGATGTTCCTCGCCGGCCTGCGTGGTGTCGATCAGTCGATCATCCGTGCCGCGCAAGTCGACGGTGCGAACCTGCCGACCATCTACCTGAAGATCGTGCTGCCGAGCCTGCGCCCGGTGTTCTTCAGCGCCTTCATGATCCTTGCGCACATCGCGATCAAGAGCTTCGACCTGGTCGCGGCGATGACCGCCGGTGGCCCTGGCTACTCGTCCGACCTGCCGGCGATGTTCATGTATTCCTTCACCTTCAGCCGTGGCCAGATGGGCATCGGTTCGGCCAGCGCCATGTTGATGCTCGGCGCCGTGCTGACCATCCTCGTGCCGTACCTGTACTCCGAGCTGCGAGGCAAACGCCATGACTAATCAACTCGGAAAACCAGCCCTGAGCCTGAGCCGCATCGCCATCTACGCAACCCTGTTGCTGGCCGCTGCGGTGTACCTGATCCCGCTGATCGTTATGCTGCTGACCAGCTTCAAATCCCCGGAAGACATCCGCACCGGCAACCTGCTGAGCTGGCCGACCGTGATCGACGGCATCGGCTGGATCAAGGCCTGGGACGTGGTCGGCGGCTACTTCTGGAACTCGGTGAAAATCACCGTGCCGGCAGTTTTGATCTCGACCTTCATCGGTGCCATGAACGGCTACGTGCTGTCGATGTGGCGCTTCCGTGGTTCGCAGCTGTTCTTCGGCCTGTTGCTGTTCGGTTGCTTCCTGCCGTTTCAGACGGTGCTGCTGCCGGCCTCGTTCACCCTCGGCAAGCTCGGCCTGGCTAACACCACCACGGGCCTTGTGCTGGTGCACGTGGTCTACGGCCTGGCGTTCACCACGCTGTTCTTCCGCAACTACTACGTGAGCATTCCGGATGCGCTGGTCAAGGCCGCAAGGCTCGATGGCGCGGGCTTCTTCACGATCTTCTGGAAGATCCTGCTGCCGATGTCGATTCCGATCGTGATGGTCTGCCTGATCTGGCAGTTCACCCAGATCTGGAATGACTTCCTGTTCGGCGTGGTCTTCGCCAGTGGCGATGCCCAGCCAATTACCGTGGCCCTGAACAACCTGGTCAACACCAGCACCGGGGCCAAGGAATACAACGTTGATATGGCCGCCGCGATGATCGCCGGGCTGCCGACACTGCTGGTCTACATATTCGCTGGCAAGTATTTCCTGCGTGGGCTGACGTCCGGCGCGGTCAAGGGGTAGAAGATGGCAACTCTCGAATTACGCAACGTCAACAAGACTTACGGGCCGGGTTTGCCGGACACCCTGAAGAACATCGAACTGAAGATCGATGACGGTGAGTTCCTGATTCTGGTCGGCCCGTCCGGTTGCGGTAAGTCCACATTGATGAACTGCATCGCCGGCCTGGAAACCATCAGCGGCGGCGCGATCCTGGTGGACGACGCCGACATCAGCGGCATGAGCCCGAAAGACCGGGACATCGCCATGGTGTTCCAGTCCTACGCGCTGTACCCGACCATGAGCGTGCGCGACAACATCGCCTTCGGCCTGAAGATTCGCAAAATGCCGATCGCAGAAATCGACGAAGAAGTCGCTCGGGTATCCAAACTGCTGCAGATCGAACACCTGCTCAGCCGCAAGCCCGGCCAGCTGTCCGGTGGCCAGCAACAGCGCGTGGCGATGGGCCGTGCGTTGGCGCGGCGGCCGAAGATTTATCTGTTCGACGAACCGCTGTCCAACCTCGACGCCAAGCTGCGGGTCGAGATGCGCACCGAAATGAAACTGATGCACCAACGCCTCAAAACCACCACGGTCTACGTGACCCACGACCAGATCGAAGCCATGACCCTGGGCGACAAAGTGGCGGTGATGAAGGACGGGATCATCCAGCAGTTCGGCACGCCGAAGGATATCTACAACAACCCGGCCAACCTGTTCGTGGCGAGCTTCATCGGCTCGCCGCCGATGAACTTCATCCCCCTGCGCTTGCAGCGCAAGGACGGCCGTCTGCTGGCGCTGCTCGACAGCGGCCAGGCCCGTTGCGAGTTGCCGCTGGGCATGCAGGACGCCGGTCTTGAAGACCGCGAAGTGATCCTCGGCATGCGCCCGGAGCAGATCGTGCTGGCCAATGGCGAAGCGAACGGTCTGCCGACCATTCGCGCCGAAGTCCAGGTCACCGAACCGACCGGGCCGGACACCCTGGTCTTCGTCAACCTCAATGACACCAAGGTCTGCTGCCGCCTGGCACCGGATGTTGCGCCAGCCGTTGGCGAGACCCTGACCCTGCAATTCGATCCGGCGAAAGTGCTGCTGTTCGATGCCAAGACCGGGGAGCGCCTGGGGGTGGCCGGTGTACCGAAAGCCGAGCCGCACGCTGCCAACGTTACCCAGTTCAAGGGCAGATAAAGATCAAAAACTGTAGGAGCGAGCATGCTCGCGATGGTCGTCAACGATGACGCTGGAAACCTGACACCCCGCGGCGTTTTTGGGTTTCTCGCGAGCATGCTCGCTCCTACAGAGGGGGATATGCGGTGCGCGGCCTGTCGCGCATCGCAACTGATGTAACCGCGTTAGAAAAAGAAAAGTTAATAACAAAAAAACGAGGATTTAGGGATGACGAAGAAGAACAACGCTCAGCTTATCTGCCAGTTGTCAGCGGTAGCGGCAATGATGCTGGCCGGCAGCGTGCACGCAGCTGATGCGTTCAGTGCCGACTCCGAATGGATGACCGGTGATTGGGGTGGCGAGCGGACCAAGCTGATCGAGCAGGGTATCGACATCAAGATGGACTATGTCGGCGAAGTCGGCGGCAACCTCCATGGCGGCTTCAACGACGACAAGACCGCGCGTTACGCCGACCAGTTCGGCCTGGGCGCGGCACTGGACCTGGAAAAACTGTTCGGCTGGGACAACACCCAGGCCAAGATCCAGCTCACCAACCGTAACGGTGAGAACATCTCCAACGACCGCATCGGCGACCCGCGTGCCGGCACCTTGAGTTCCTCCCAGGAAGTCTACGGCCGTGGTCATATGGTTCGTCTGACCCAGTTGTGGATCAAACACCAGTTCCTCGACGGCAAACTGGACGTCAAGGCCGGTTACTTCGGTGAAGGCGAAGACTTCAACACCTTCCCTTGCGAGTTCCAGAACCTGGCGTTCTGCGGCTCCCAGGTGGGTAACTGGGCCACCAACATCTGGTACAACTGGCCGGTCATGCAGGCCGCTGTCCGGGTGAAGTACAACTTCTCGCCTGAGTGGTATGCGCAGATCGGCGCGTACAACCAGAACCCGTCGCAACTGGAGCACGGTAACGGCTTCAAGCTCAGCGGCAGCGGTACGGAAGGCACGGTGTTGCCGGTCGAACTGGTCTGGTTGCCGAACCCGAACAGCCTGCCGGGCGAATACCGTGTCGGTTACTACAAAAGCACCGCCAGCGCCGATGACGTCCTTAAAGACGACAACGGCAATGATGCGGCAACCAGCGGCAACGCCTATCGCAGCCACAGCAGCAAGCACGGTTACTGGTTCGTTGCCCAACAGCAACTCACCAGCCATAACGGTGACAAGTCTCGCGGTCTGAACATTGCGGCCAACGCCACTTTCCACGACAAGGACACCAACTTCGTCGACAACTACCAGTCGCTGATGTTTGTGTATAAAGGGCCGTTCGACGCCCGTCCGAAAGATGACATGGGTATCGGTTTCTCGCGTATTCACGTTAACGAAGACGTGAAGAAAAACTCCGAGCTGGTCAACGCTGGCAACGGTGTCACGGACTACGAGAACCCACTGTTCGCACCACTGCGTGACACCGAGTACAACTACGAGCTCAACTACGGTTTCCATGTAACCAACTGGCTGACCGTGCGTCCTAACCTGCAATACATCACCCATCCAGGCGGTGTGGAAGAAGTTGATGACGCGCTGGTGGCCGGCCTGAAAATTCAGTCGGTGTTCTAACGCTGTTGCGATAAGCTCCCCCTCTATGTGCGCATTTTTGCGGGCAGCCCAGGCTGTCCGTTTTTTTTTGCGGGGAGCGCACCCCGGTGACGATGTTTTTCAGGACAGTGGCACATGCTTGAGCATCCGCTACAACGCTTCTTCAAAACCCTGCGTGAACGACCGGTGTTTGCGTGGGAGCGCTATCAAATGCGCGATGTGCTGGTGATCGATCATCCGCTGTGTCAGGCAGTGTTCAGTCGGCAGGGGGCGCAGTTGCTGCACTTCCAGCCCAAGGGGCAGAAACCCTGGCTGTGGTGCGCGGCGAAGTGGCCGCAGGTCGGTGCCATTCGTGGTGGTGTGCCGGTGTGCTGGCCATGGTACGGCCGGCATCCGAGCGAAAACGCCTGGCCGTCCCATGGCTGGGCGCGGTTGCTCGACTGGAAGTTGCTCGACAGCAATAGCGACGACGATGGCGTGCGCCTGCACTGGCAATTGAAGTTATGCGACTGGCAGGTTGACCTGCACGCGCATCTGGGTGAACGCATGGATCTGCGCCTGAGCACTGAACATCAGGACGACATGCCGTGCCAGCTGAGCCAGGCTTTGCACGCCTATTGGCGTATTGGTGATGTCGGTGAGGTAGCGCTGTCTGGGCTTGAAGGTGCGCAGGGTTATGACCAGTTGAGCCGGCAGGTTTGTCAGCAGGAAGGCGAGTTGCGGGTCGATGGGGGTTGTCAGCGGGTGTTCCAGCATGACGGTGAATTGCAGTTAAACGACCATGCCTGGGACCGGGCGTTGTGCATTGATACCGGGGATACGGCAGACACGGTGGTGTGGCATCCCGGCTCGCGGCCGTTGCTGGGGGTGAGCTGGAACGAGATATCCGAGTTTGTTTGCGTGGAGGCGGCGAGTGGTGGGACTGACAGCCTGAGCCTGGCGCCGGGAGAGCGGGCGCATTTGAGTTTGCAGGCGCGGGTGGGGGCGCAGGTGTGTCAGTGAGGTGCGGCCCTCACCCTAGCCCTCTCCCAGTGGGAGAGGGGACTGACCGAGGTGTCTTGCGTTATACATCGACCTGAAAGCTCGAGCTGAACTCAGGTTCTGAAAGGCATTTGACCAGCTCGCTCCACATTGACCTGTATGCCCGGTCGAACTCAGGTTTTGAAAAGCATGATATCGGCTCCCTCTCCCTCCGGGCGGCCCGACGTTTCGGGAGGGCTGGGGTGAGGGCAGCTTTTGAAACCTCAGTTGAACTCATCCCCTACCGGATACCGGCTGGCATTCAAACTCTCCTTGATCTTGCGCAGATGCGGCTGGAAATCCACTCCACGACGCAAGGTCATACCAGTAGCGAGCACATCGAGCACCGTCAGCTGAATGATCCGCGAGGTCATCGGCATGTAGATGTCGGTGTCTTCCGGCAGCGGAATGTTCAGGCTCAGGGTACTGGCCTTGGCCAGTGGTGAATTCTCGGCGGTCAGGCCCAGCACCGACGCGCCGTTTTCCCGGGCGATGCGCGCCACTTCCACCAGTTCGCGGGTGCGCCCGGTGTAGGAAATGATCACGAACAACTCGCCGGTATGCGCCACCGAGGCAATCATGCGCTGCATCAATACATCGGCATGGGCGGTGACGGCGAGGTTGAAGCGGAAGAATTTGTGTTGCGCATCCAGCGCCACCGGGGCCGAGGCGCCGAGGCCGAAGAAGTGGATTTGCCGGGCCTGGATCAGCAGGTCGACGGCGCGGCTGATCAGGTTCGGGTCCAGCGCCTGGCAGGCGCTGTCCAGCGATGCGATGGCGCTGCCGAAGATTTTCCGGGTGTAGGCCTCAGGGTTGTCATCGGCTTCCACGGCCCGGCTGACGTACGCCGCGCCGCTGGCCAGGCTCTGGGCCAGTTGCAGCTTGAGCTCGGGATAGCCGCTGACGCCGAACGAACGGCAGAAGCGGTTGACCGTCGGTTCGCTGACTGAAGCTGCCTGGGCGAGGGCGGCAATACTGAACCGGGTGGCCTGCTGCGGGTTGAGCAGGATCACCTCGGCGACTTTGCGTTCGGCCTTGTTCAGCTCTTCAAGGCGATTCTGGATTTGTTCCAGTAAATTTCGCACGCGGTCCATATGAGTTTCCTTGATTCACCGGCGTGGATAAAGCGCGCGGCTAATGCAAAAAGGGCCTTTGGTGAGGCCCGTAACGGTGGCCTATCCTACTGTTGGCTCCGACTGACCACCACTCGGAATCTGTATTTTGCGAAAATGTTGTGGTTATTACTACATTTTCCCTTGAGTGATGCCTTGAAAAAAGGTATTTGTAGCTTAACTTGATAAAAGAACAAACATCATGCTCTCGATTACGGTTGAACCGTGTACCTTTGCCTTGTTCGGTGCCCTCGGCGATCTGGCGCTGCGCAAGCTGTTTCCGGCCCTCTATCAACTTGATGGCGCAGGCCTGTTGCACGAGGACACGCGAATCATCGCCCTGGCCCGTGAGCCAGGCACCGAGCAGGAGCACCTGGCGTTCATCGCCAGCGAGCTGCGTCGCTACGTCGGCGCCAAGGACCTGGACGAAGCCGTGGTCGAGCGTTTTCTGGCGCGCCTGAGCTATCTGCACGTCGATTTTCTCGAGGCCCGGGACTACGTGGCCCTGGCCGAAGCGGCCGGCAGTGCGCAACGGGTCATCGCTTATTTCGCCACGCCAGCAGCGGTGTACGGCGCGATCTGCGAAAACCTGGCCAAGGTTGGCCTTTCGGAAAACACCCGGGTGGTCCTGGAAAAACCTATCGGTTCGGACCTGGAATCCTCGCGCAAGGTCAACGACGCCGTAGCGCAGTTCTTCCCGGAGAACCGCACCTACCGCATCGATCACTACCTGGGCAAGGAAACGGTGCAGAACCTGATCGCCCTGCGTTTCGCCAACAGCCTGTTCGAAACCCAGTGGAACCAGAATTACATTTCCCACGTGGAAATCACCGTGGCGGAAAAGGTCGGCATCGAAGGTCGCTGGGGTTACTTCGACAAGGCCGGTCAGCTGCGGGACATGATCCAGAATCACCTGCTGCAACTGCTCTGCCTGATCGCCATGGACCCGCCGGCGGACCTGTCCGCCGACAGTATCCGCGACGAGAAGGTCAAGGTCCTCAAGGCACTGGCACCGATCACCCCGGAAGGCCTGAGCACACAAGTGGTTCGTGGCCAGTACATCGCCGGCTACAGCGAAGGCAAACCGGTGCCGGGTTACCTGGAAGAACCCAATTCCAACACCCAGAGCGACACCGAAACCTTCGTCGCCCTGCGGGCCGATATCCGCAACTGGCGTTGGGCCGGCGTGCCGTTTTACCTGCGTACCGGCAAGCGCATGCCGCAGAAGCTGTCGCAGATCGTCATTCACTTCAAGGAACCGTCGCACTACATCTTCGCCCCCGAACAGCGCCTGCAGATCAGCAACAAGTTGATCATCCGCCTGCAACCGGACGAAGGCATTTCCTTGCGCGTGATGACAAAAGACCAAGGCCTGGACAAGGGCATGCAGCTGCGCAGCGGTCCGTTGCAGCTGAATTTTTCCGACACCTGGCGCAGCGCACGGATTCCCGATGCCTACGAGCGGTTGTTGCTGGAAGTGATGCGTGGCAATCAGAACCTGTTTGTCCGTAAAGATGAAATCGAAGCCGCGTGGAAGTGGTGTGACCAGTTGATCGCCGGGTGGAAAAAATCCGGTGATGCGCCCAAGCCGTACGCGGCCGGGTCCTGGGGGCCAATGAGCTCCATTGCTCTGATCACGCGGGACGGGAGGTCGTGGTATGGCGATATCTGATTTGCAACTGCCGCAGGGTGTCAGCGCCCACGGCTACAAAAGCCCACAGCTGCTGGCCGAAGGCCTGGCACTTAACGTGGTCCGACAACTGAGCGAGGCGATCGACGCCAAGGGGACTGCAACCCTGGTGGTGTCCGGTGGACGCAGCCCGGTGGCGTTTTTCCAGCACCTGGCCAAGCAGGCGCTGGACTGGTCGAACGTGGTGATCAGCCTGGCGGACGAGCGCTGGGTACCGGTCGAGCACGCCGACAGTAACGCTGGCCTGATCAAGCGTTACCTGCTGCAGGGACCGGCGGCCAAGGCCCGGTTTCTGAGCCTGTACAGCGCCAGCGCCAACCTCGAACAGGCGGCCGAGCAGGCCGACCGTTTGCTCTCTGAGTTGCCGGTTATCGACGTGCTGGTGCTGGGCATGGGCGATGACGGGCACACCGCGTCGCTGTTCCCCGACAGCCCGAATCTTGTTGAGGCTTTGAAAGAAGACGGCGTGCGTCGCTGCTGGCCAATGCTGGCGCCGACCGTGCCGCATCAGCGCCTGACCATGAGCCGTGCGCTGCTGGCATCGGCCAGGCACAAGATTCTGTCGATTAGCGGGCAGTCCAAACTGTCCACCCTCAATACCGCACTGGCCGGTGACGATGTCGCCGCAATGCCGATTCGCGCGTTTCTGCAACCTACGTTAGAGATTTACTGGTGCCCATGAGCCAAGGAACAGCCGCTATGACAATCCCTTCCCCGACCGTTTCCATGGCGGATAAAGTTGCCCTGATCGACAGCCTCTGCGCCAAGGCGCGGATCCTGCCGGTGATTACCATCGCTCGCGAGCAGGACGTTCTGCCGCTGGCCGATGCCTTGGCGGCCGGCGGCCTGACCGCCCTGGAAGTGACCCTGCGCTCGCAGTTCGGCCTCAAGGCCATCCAGATTCTGCGCGAGCAGCGTCCGGAACTGGTGACCGGTGCCGGCACCGTGCTCGATCGCCAGATGCTGGCTGCAGCCGAAGCGGCTGGCTCGCAATTCATCGTCACCCCGGGCATTACCCGCGATCTGCTGGAAGCCAGCGTCGCCAGCCCGATCCCGCTGTTGCCTGGCATCAGCAACGCATCGGGCATCATGGAAGGCTACGGTCTGGGTTATCGCCGCTTCAAGCTGTTCCCGGCTGAAGTCAGTGGCGGTGTAGCGGCCATCAAGGCCCTGGGCGGACCGTTTGGCGAAGTGAAATTCTGCCCGACCGGTGGTGTGGGGCCTGGCAATATCAAGAGCTACATGTCGTTGAAAAACGTCATGTGCGTGGGCGGTAGCTGGATGCTTGATCCGGAGTGGATCAGGAACGGCGACTGGGCCCGCATTCAGGAATGCACCGCCGAGGCCTTGGCGCTGCTGGACTGAGTGCTTCACCCGACACTTCGTTGTGTGTACTACGGCTTTACGGTGCGCTTGGTCGGCGCACCGTTTTTTTTTGCCCGTAAATAACCCGCAGGAAATTTTATTTCGCCTGACCCGCCGCCATCGCGGGCAAGCCCGCACAGGTTTGTAATGCTAGCCGCGATCATTGTAGGAGCGAGCATGCTCGCGAAAAAATCAAGGGCGCTGCTGCGCATCTGGTTTACGCGTCACCGTTCATAACCATCGTCGGAACGCCACCCGGAGCCGGCTCGCTTTTGCAGTGAGGGGGATCAGCACAGTTCTTTGAGTGCCGTGATCAACTGCGTCATGTGCTCGGCAGTGGTGGTCAGTCCTGGGGTAATGCGGATGCACGGCCCGCACGCCGCGCCACTGCGCACCACGGTGAACAGGTTGTAATCACTGAGCAGCCGTTCGACCATCACCTGCTGATCGGCCTGTGCGGTAAAACGCATTGAGGTAATGCCGCAATACAACCGTGGGTCAGCCGGCGTCAGCACCTCGATACCCGGCAGCTCGCGCACTTCGCGCACCCACAGATTGCGCAAGTACTTGAGGCGCGCGCCCTTGGCAGCCGCGCCACCCATGGCGTGATGCTCTTCGAGCACCAGCGGCAACGTCAGCAACGCTGGAATGTTGGGTGTGCTGTACGGGGTACGGGCGCGGATGTCGGTGGCCGGGAAATGCATTTCGCCCATGTCCGGGTCGATATCCGCCAGGCGCTCGGGAGCGATATAGAGAAAGCCCAGGGTCAGCGGCGCGCCGATCCATTTGTGCAGGTTGTAGGCGGCGAACGCGATGCCCAGTTCCTCGAGATCGAATTCGAACTGGCCCAGCGCATGGGCGCCGTCGAGGATCACATCGATACCTTGTTCTTTCGCGGCGCCGGCAATGGCCTGCACCGGCATCACCAGGCCGGTGCGGTGGGTGACGTGGGTCAGCGCCATTAACTTGAGGCGCGGATAGCGGGCGAATGTTTCCCGGTAAGTGGTGAGGAGGGTGTCGAAACTGGCAGGGTGCTGGTGTTCGATCTCGATCACCTCGACACCGCGATGTTTCGCCAGCCAGCGCATGGCGCTCTTGACCGTGTCGTATTCCAGATCGCAAATCAGCACCTGGTCGCCCGGTTGCAGTCGATTGTAGTTGCGGATCAGCGCCTGCAGGCCGTCCGAGGCGTTGCGGGTCAGGGCGACGGCCTCGCCGGGCATGCCGATCAAGTTGGCCACCAACGCCTGTATTCTCAGACTATCGCCCTGTTCGAATCGCTGACGAACATGCACCGAATTACCTCGGTTGATCAGCTCGATGTTGTGCAGATATTCCTCGACCACCGTGCGCGACATGCGCCCGAAGTAACCGTTCTCCAGGTTGATCGGGCCGCGTTCGACATCGTAGCGGTCGGCAAAGGTCCGCCAGAAGGCTTCATCACGGGCACGGCGGGTGTTATCAGGCATGGGGCTACTCGATGAGGGGGGCGGGGCAGTGCATCAGTGGCGCGGGGCAGGCTTGCCATGTTTGGCGCGCAGCGGTTCCAGCAAGTCCGACAAGCCGTTGTGATCTATTTCCTGCATCAAGGCCAGCAGGCCTCCCAATTCTCCATGGGGAAAACCCTCACGGGCGAACCAGTTCAGGTAGGGGCCAGGCAGGTCTGCGATGATTCGACCCTTGTATTTGCCGAAGGGCATTTGCCGGGTTATCAGCAGTTCGAGTTTTTCAGGGTTCATCGCTTGGTCATCTTGATTCGGTCAGTCTGAAAATACAGGCATTCTGCATGCAGGCCAATTGACAGTTCATGCAAAAAAAACGGATACAGATTTTTCATTGAAACATAACTTGTTGATAAATAAGGAATATATAAAAGAATCCAAGCTGGCATGCAGGGTGCACTACTCATTGCATCTTTCATCAACCGCAAGGAATTGAAAAATGACCGACATGAATAAAGAAGCCATCTCTGTACTCAACGACCTGATTGAAACCAGCAAGGACGGTCAGGAAGGGTTCAAGACTTGCGCCGAAGACATCAAGCAGCCTGATCTCAAAAGCCTGTTTGTTCAACGTTCCGCCGATTGCGCCACCGCAGCAAGCGAGTTGCAAGCGGCCGTGCGTTCGATGGGCGGTGATCCGGAAACTTCCACCAGCGTCAGTGGCGACTTGCACCGTCGCTGGGTCGACGTGAAGGCGATGTTTACCGGCAAGGATGAAGAAGCCGTGTTGAACGAAGCCGAACGCGGCGAAGACCATGCGCTGAAGGCATATCGCGAAGCCATGGAAAAAATCAACAAGCACAACCTGGTAGGTATTCGTGACCTGGTTGAACGTCAGTATCACGGCGTGCAGCGCAATCACGACCAGGTGAAAGCCCTGCGTAATCAGGCTCGTGCGCGCTCGTAAGCGTTCACCGCTTGTAAAAAAAAACGCCAGCTAGCCTGGCGTTTTTTATTGGGTGGGCAGCCAATGCGACGGCAACTGTGGCGAGGGGCTTGCCCCTTTATCCACAAAGCCCTCTGGCAACAGCCAACCACTGGTCAACCAATACTGATTGCCGGCAGCGTCGTCAGCGTCACGCTCTGCTGTTTGCGTGGTGCGAGGATTTCCGCCTCGCCGTCCACCACCAGCTCATCGCGTTGGTTGAACACGCGGGTGGCGATGCGTACGCGAAACTTCGGCAGTTTTTCGAGGATTTCCAGGCGTACGGTCAGGGTGTCGCCAATTTTCACCGGCTTCTGAAAACTCATGGTCTGGCCGATGTAAATGGTGCCTGGCCCAGGCAGTTCGCAGGCTACCGCAGCACTGATCAGCGCACCGCTGAACATGCCGTGGGCGATGCGCTCCTTGAACATGGTGCCAGCGGCGTACTCGGCATCCAGATGCACCGGGTTGTGGTCGCCGGACATCGCTGCGAACAATTGAATGTCGCGCTCCTCAACGGTCTTGCTGAAGCTGGCGGTCTGGCCCACTTCGAGGGCTTCGTATGGGGTGTTGGTAACCTGGGTCATCTGTCTCAATTCCTGTGACGAACAAAAAAATCCACAAAAAACTATTCGCAGCGGTGTGGTCGCGGCGTACTCAAGGCCAGCTCGATCCAGTTCAGCACATCGGCGACGACCTCATCGCGGTTGGTTTCGTTGAACAGTTCGTGGCGTGCCTGGGGGTAAATGGTCAACTGCAGGTGCTGGCTGCCGGCTGCACGCAACGCATTGGCCAGATCAGTCAGACGTTTGCCATCGCTCACCGGATCACATTCGCCGCCGATCACCAGCAACGGCAGCCCCGGATCGATCTGCGCGAGATTGGACGCTTTGCTGATTTGCTGCAACCCACCGAGCAAATCTATCCACAGCTGATTGGTGCAGCGAAAGCCGCAGAGCGGATCGTTGGCGTACAGGTCGACTTCTGCCGGATCGCGGCTGAGCCAGTCGAACGCGGTGCGAGCAGGTTTGAATTTTTTGTTGAACGAGCCGAATGACAGCCATTCGATCAATGCGCTGCGCCCCTTCGGGCCCTGGCGCAGGCGTTCTAAACGGGCGATTTGCCGCGCCGCGCGATACAGCGCCACGGGCTGGAAATTCGAGCCACTGAGAATCGCCCCATGCAGGCTGGCGCTGTGGTGCAGCAGGTAGGCTTGAGCAATGTAGCTGCCCATGCTGTGTCCCAGCAGCACGATCGGCACACCGCGATGTTGTTGGCCCAGGTGCTGGTTGAGGCTCGCCAGGTCGCTGACCACCTTGCACCAGCCATCATCGTCGGCGAAATGCCCCAGCGTTCCGGTTTCGGCAGTTTTGCCATGTCCGCGCAGGTCCGGCGCGCATACGCCATAGCCGTGTGCGCAGAGTTTTTCCGCCAGTCGCCTATAGCGACCACTGTGCTCGGCCATGCCGTGGGCCAGCAGAATCACTGCCTTGAGACCGCCTTCGGGCAGCCACTGGTTGACGTACAGACGGCAGTGGTCACTGGTGGTCAGCCAGAAAGTGTCGTGGATCATCGCGATTCCTTTGCATGGGCTGCGACTGGGAAACAGCCTGGTTGCTTTATATAGCCCATCCTTCACGGGGCGTCTGATCAGGCTACCCCACGGCGGGAAGATTCACACGATCAATGACGACTGTGGGCATATTTGCCTGAATCGTCATAACTGCTAGTGTCCGTGGAGCTCCGCTTTTCGCTTTCTGCTTTTTGAGGGATCACAGAGAAATGACAGAAAAGCGGCCCCGGATAGATTCAGGTAAAGAGGACAAGAACAATGCAACCTGATTTCTGGAATGACAAACGCCCGGCCGGCGTGCCCCTGGACATTGATCTGGGCGCCTACAAGTCGGTGATCGAGGTGTTCGAGCGTTCCTGCAAAAAGTTTGCTGACCGCCCTGCGTTCAGCAACATGGGCGTCACCCTGACTTACGCCGAACTGGAACGCTACAGCGCCGCCTTCGCCGGTTACCTGCAAGCCCATACCGACCTGGTGCCGGGCGATCGCATTGCGGTACAGATGCCTAACGTCCTGCATTATCCGATCGCGGTGTTCGGCGCCTTGCGTGCCGGGCTGGTCGTGGTCAACACCAACCCGTTGTACACCCCACGGGAAATGCGTCATCAGTTCAAGGACTCCGGGGCCCGGGCGCTGGTGTACCTGAACATGTTCGGGCAGAAAGTCCAGGAGGTGCTGCCCGACACCGATATCCAGTACCTGATCGAAGCGAAAATGGGTGACCTGATGCCCGCTGCCAAGGGTTGGCTGGTCAACACCCTGGTCAGCAAAGTGAAGAAAATGGTCCCGGAGTATTCCTTGCCCCAGGCCATTTCCTTCAAAAGCGCGCTGCGCTCGGGCCGGGGCCTGGGCATCAAACCGCTGAAAGTCAGCCTCGACGACATCGCCGTACTGCAATACACCGGCGGCACCACCGGCCTGGCCAAGGGTGCGATGCTCACCCACGGCAACCTGGTGGCCAACATGCAGCAGGTGCGGGCGTGCCTGGAACAGTTCGGCAGTGATGGCCAGCCACTGTTGCGCGAAGGGCAGGAGGTGATGATCGCGCCGCTGCCGCTGTACCACATCTATGCGTTCACGGCCAATTGCATGTGCATGATGGTGTCGGGCAATCACAACGTGCTGATCACCAATCCGCGGGACATTGGTGGCTTCATCAAGGAACTGAAAAACTGGCGGTTCTCGGCGCTGTTGGGGCTCAACACGCTGTTTGTCGCGCTGATGGAGCATCCGGATTTCAAGACCCTGGACTTCTCCACGCTCAAACTCACCAACTCCGGTGGCACTGCGCTGGTCAAGGCGACGGCTGAGCGCTGGGAGCAGTTGACCGGTTGCCGCATCACCGAAGGCTACGGCCTGACCGAAACGTCGCCGGTGGCCTGCACCAACCCCTACGGTGGTCAATCGCGGCTCGGCACGGTCGGCCTGCCGGTACCGGGCACCACGCTGAAAGTCATCAATGATGAGGGCGTCGAGCAAGCTTTGGGTGAGCGCGGCGAGTTGTGCATCAAGGGCCCGCAAGTCATGAAGGGCTATTGGCACAAACCCGAAGCCACCGCCGAGGTGCTGGATGCCGAGGGCTGGTTCAAGTCCGGTGACATTGCGGTGATCGACCCGGACGGTTTCGTGCGCATCGTCGATCGCAAGAAGGACATGATCATCGTCTCGGGTTTCAACGTGTACCCGAACGAGATCGAGGATGTGGTCATGGCGCATCCCAATGTCGCCAACTGTGCGGTCATCGGCGTGCCCGACGAGCGCTCGGGGGAGGCGGTGAAGCTGTTCGTGGTCGCCCGTGAGGCCGGGGTCAGCCTTGAGGAGCTGAAGGCTTACTGCCAGGAAAACTTCACGGCGTATAAAGTCCCCAAGCACATCGTACTGCGCGAGTCGTTGCCGATGACGCCGGTGGGCAAGATTCTGCGGCGGGAGTTGCGTGATATCGCCTGATCGGTGAATGGCCGCGCTTTGCGCGGATCGCGGGCAAGCCACGCTCCCACAGGTTTCGTGTCGTTCACTGCATTGTGAGCACGCAGAACCTTTGGGAGCGTGGCTTGCCCGCGATGTTTTTGAGGCGGGATAAGCCGCTATTTACTGGGCTTTCAGAGCTTTATAGAATTTTTGCTCTAAAATGACTGTTTGTTATTCTTGAGTCACAAATGTGACCGTAGAGGCCGCTTTTGGCTCTAGTCGACCCTTGGCAAAGCTGCTACTCTCGGCGCGCTTTGTGACTTCTCGGCCTGGATAAAAGCCAGATTTACCAATGACCAAACACCAATAATAATCGCATCAAATGCGGTGCTGAATTCGCGTTGCTGAGGAGTGGGCTTCCATGAACGAAGACTTTTGGAAGGATAAGTACCCAGCTGGGATTGCTGCCGACATCAATCCAGACGAGTATCCGAATATTCAGGCAGTGTTGAAGCAATCCTGCCAACGCTTCGCCAACAAACCGGCATTCAGCAACCTGGGCAAGACAATCACCTACGGTGAACTGTACGAATTGTCCGGTGCCTTTGCCGCTTACCTGCAACAGCATACCGACTTGCAGCCTGGCGATCGAATCGCCGTGCAACTGCCTAACGTATTGCAGTACCCGGTTGCCGTCTTCGGTGCTATCCGCGCCGGGCTGATCGTGGTCAACACCAACCCGCTGTACACCGCGCGGGAAATGGAACACCAATTCAACGACTCCGGTGCCAAAGCCCTGGTCTGCCTGGCCAACATGGCGCACCTGGCAGAAACCGTAGTGCCGAAAACCGGCGTCAAGCACGTGATCGTCACCGAAGTGGCCGACTTGTTGCCGCCGCTCAAGCGCCTGCTGATCAATAGCGTCATCAAGTACGTGAAGAAGATGGTGCCGGCCTATCACTTGCCAAAAGCCGTCAAGTTCAACGACGTGCTGAGCAAAGGCATGGGCCAGCCGGTGACTGAAGCCAATCCGGCCAGCGGTGACGTCGCGGTACTGCAATACACCGGCGGCACCACCGGCGTTGCCAAGGGTGCGATGCTGACCCACCGTAACCTGGTGGCGAACATGTTGCAGTGCAAGGCGCTGATGGGCTCCAACCTCAATGAAGGTT
The DNA here is from genome assembly GCF_059415945.1 of Pseudomonas sp. GW821-FHT09H03. NCBI lineage: Bacteria > Pseudomonadati > Pseudomonadota > Gammaproteobacteria > Pseudomonadales > Pseudomonadaceae > Pseudomonas > Pseudomonas sp. GW821-FHT09H03. Next base: position 372,443 of record NZ_JBWKOF010000003.1, read on the forward strand.
GCGAGATCCTGATCACGCCACTGCCGCTGTATCACATCTATGCGTTCACCTTTCATTGCATGGCAATGATGCTGATCGGCAACCACAACATCCTGATCAGCAACCCGCGCGACCTGCCGGCGATGGTCAAGGAACTGTCGAAGTGGAAGTTCAGCGGCTTTGTCGGTCTGAACACCTTGTTCGTGGCCCTGTGCAACAACGAAGGCTTCCGCAAGCTGGATTTCTCGGCGCTGAAAGTCACCCTGTCCGGCGGCATGGCCCTGCAACTGGCGGCGGCCGAGCGCTGGAAAGCGGTCACCGGTTGCGCGATCTGTGAAGGTTACGGCATGACCGAAACCAGCCCGGTGGCGACAGTGAATCCAATCCAGAACATCCAGATCGGCACCATCGGTATCCCGGTTCCATCGACCCTGTGCAAAATCATCGACGATTCCGGCGTCGAACAGCCGATGGGTGAAATCGGTGAACTGTGCGTGAAAGGTCCGCAGGTGATGAAGGGCTACTGGCAGCGCCAGGACGCCACTGATGAAATGCTCGACAGCGAAGGCTGGCTGAAGACCGGTGACATCGCGTTGATCCAGGCCGATGGTTATTTGCGCATTGTCGATCGCAAGAAAGACATGATCCTGGTCTCCGGTTTCAACGTTTACCCGAACGAGCTGGAAGACGTGCTGGCAACCCTGCCTGGCGTGCTGCAATGCGCGGCCGTCGGCATACCGGATGAGAAGTCGGGCGAGGCGATCAAGATTTTCATCGTCGCCAAACCGGGTGTGACCCTGACCAAGGAGCAAGTGATGGAGCACATGCGCGCCAACGTCACCGGCTACAAGGTCCCGCGCGCCGTGGAGTTCCGCGATGCGTTGCCGACGACCAACGTTGGCAAGATTCTGCGTCGTGAGTTGCGCGATGAAGAGTTGAAGAAGATCAACGCGAAGAAAGCCACCGCGTAAAACAAAAAGCCCCGCAGAAGCGGGGCTTTTTTGTTGGTGCTCGGCTCACCCCAACCCTCCCGAAACGTCGGGCGCCCCAAGGGGGAAAGGGAGCCGATCCCCATGAACTTCAACACTTGAGTTGGACTCGAGATTTCAGGCTGAAGCATCTCTGCCAAGCAATGCACTTCATCACTAGCGTTCGACTCGGACTTTCAGGTCGAAGCAACTTGCGCAAACAACCCGGTCGGTCCCCTCTACCTCTGGGAGAGGGCTAGGGTGAGGGCTGGATCTAAAGTTGAAATACTTTGCCAGGGCAACCCTCAACCCGTCATCACTGCTTGAACGGCGCGAAATTCACATTGGTCCCCGCCGGACGCATGTCCTGCAGATAAGAGTCCTTGTCCGCACTCAACTCCAGGCTCAACGCAGCCTTGCGCTTGCCCTCGTTACGCACCACCAGGCCCTCGAGCTTCTCGCGCAAGAACACCGTCGGCACTTTCAGGTGCAGCAGCTCGTCGGTGTCGGGCGTGTGCATCAGCAGGTGAATCCACTCGTACTGACCAATGGCCAGGCGCGCGACCGGGATATCGAACCACCAGATGTTGCGGTTGCGGTTCAAATCGGTGAAGTGGCAGTTGTTGACGCCAAGCACAGCACCGCCAAGTTCCTGGTTTCTGCGGGCAATGGCCTGCTTTTTATCGAGTTTCATAACATTCCTACGGGATTGGATCTTCAGCGCCATGGCCTGAATACGTTGCGCATTCTCAGGGGTTGGCCGAAAAACATAAAGCCCAACCTGAGCGGATCGATGAAATGTCGCAGTGAAAATAAATGAAACTCCCCGCAATCGCCTTCGGTCAACCCTGTGTAACCACTTTTCCTCCATTGAATGTTTGCAGGAGAAATACCATGAGCAGCACAGGCGATAAGGTAAAAGGCATGGCCAACGAAGCAGCCGGTAACGTCAAGCAAGGCGTCGGCAAGGCCACCGGTAATGACAAGCTGCGCGCCGAAGGCGTCGTACAGGAAAAGAAAGGCGAAGCCCAGCAAGCGGTCGGTAAAGCCAAGGATGCTCTGAAGAAGGGTGTCGACGAGGCTTGATCCAGCCTTTGAGCAGTCAGAAACGGCCATCCGCGGATGGCCGTTTTTGTGTCAGCCTGAACTTGCGACCGGAAATTGTTTCAAAGTCGCCAATTGGGCTACTTTGATGTAGAAAACGGCCCTTGAGTCGCCACGACTTCCACCCGATTGCGGCGAAAGGAGACGCTAATGATTTTTCCGGACATGAAAAACCTGCCCTTGCATCGTGTGATGCTGCGCACGGTCACCGAGTTCGTCGACGACGAAATGTCGACCTATGCCTCGGCGCTGGCCTATCAAATGCTGTTTTCGCTGTTTCCGTTCATTCTGTTCCTGATCGCCCTGATCGGTTTTCTGCACCTGCCGGACTTCTTTTCCTGGCTGCGCCTGCAATCGGAGCTGGTTCTCCCACCCCAAGCGCTGGAACAGGTCAACCCGGTGATCGACCAGTTGCAGCAGTCCAAGGGCGGCCTGCTTTCGGTGGGTATCGTGATTGCCCTGTGGACGGCCTCGGCCGGCGTGCGGCTGATGATGAGCGCGATGAACGCCGCCTACGACGTGGTCGAAGGCCGCCCGATATGGAAGCGCTTTCCGCTGTCGATCATCTACACCGTGGGCATTGCCGGCATGCTGCTGATCGCCGCTGCGCTGATGGTGCTGGGGCCACAGGTAATGGGCTGGATCGCCTCGCAAGTCGGCCTCGAGGATTTCATCGTAACCCTGTGGACCATCGCCCGTTGGCCGGTGATCGTGATCTTGCTCATGGTCGCGGTGGCATTGATCTATTACGTCATGCCCGATGTGAAGCAGGAATTTCGTTTCATCACCCCAGGCTCTGTACTGGCGGTGGTGGTGTGGATCATCGCCTCCCTGGGCTTCGGGCTGTACGTTAAGGAGTTCGCCAACTACAACGCCATGTATGGCAGTATCGGGGCGATCATTGTGCTATTGCTGTACTTCTACATTTCCGCCGCCGTACTGCTGCTCGGCGCCGAGATGAATGCAGTGATCGAGCACATGTCCAACGAAGGCAAGGAGCCAGGGGAGAAAGTCCCCGGCGAACACGGTCCGGGCCATGAGCCTAAACACCACGTGTCGGGATTGGGCCGCGATCACTCGCTCAAGCCGACCACCACAGACGAAGCCTGAGCATGATTCGTGAAATCCTGAAAATGGGTGATGAGCGCCTTCTGCGCATCGCCCCGCCGGTACCGGCCGAAATGTTCGACAGCCCGCAACTGTGGCAACTGATCGATGACATGTTCCAGACCATGGAAAGCGTTGGCGGGGTAGGACTTGCCGCGCCGCAAATCGGCGTCGACCTGCAATTGGTGATCTTCGGTTTCGAGCACAGCGAGCGTTACCCGGACGCCGAAGCAGTGCCGCAGACGATCCTGATCAATCCGTTGATCACACCGCTGAACCCGATGCTGGAAGAGGGCTTCGAAGGCTGCCTGTCAGTGCCCGGGCTGCGTGGCGCGGTGGATCGTTATCAGCACATCCGTTATGAAGGTTTCGACCCCAAGGGCGAGCCTGTGGTGCGCGTTGCCAGCGGCTTTCATGCGCGGGTGGTGCAGCACGAATGCGATCACCTGATCGGCCGCCTGTACCCGTCGCGCATCACCGATTTCAGCAAGTTCGGCTTTACCGAAGTAATGTTTCCGGATATGGATCCCAACGCCGACGACTGACACAGTTCCCAAGCCCGACACAAAAACCTGTGGGAGCGGGCTTGCTCGCGAATGACGGTGTGCCAGTCACCATTCATATTGACTGCGCCACCCCATTCGCGAGCGAGCCTGCTCCCACAGTGGCGCAGGGCTCCAGCCCCATCGCAATCATCGGCTTGCTGCGCGCATAGCGGCTCAACCGCTCAACCATCGCGTAGGGCATCTGCGGATCGAAACTGAAGCCACGACGCTCATAAAACCCACGCAAATCCGGATGACAGAACAGCCATACCGGCTGTTCAACATCCTTCACCGCCGCGGTAATCAACGCAGCGGCAACGCCCTGTTCACGACAGGCCGGGTCGACGAACAACCCGGTCAACCAATGCCCGCCCGCCACCGGTCGCAAACACAGCGCGGCAACGATTTCATCCCGGCGCGCCACCCACAGTTGAGCATCGCGGACCGCTTTCATCGACGATTGCTGGGCGCGATAAAACTTGTTCATCAACGGCCATAAAGGCTCGTCGAGCCGGGTGTACTGGGTATTGGGCATGGTCTTGGACAGTCGGTACATAAAGCGGGTGATTATAAAAGAACGCAGGCCCGAGGATAGGTGTATACCTGATCTCACATCCCTATGAGTGGAGTACGCATCATGTCCAAAGGCCTGGATTCAAAGAAGTCGGCGAAGAAAAAACCGGTGAAAACCGCCATTGAAAAGCGCGCGGACAAGAAAGCCAAGAAAGTGGGCGTGTTCGGGCACTGATTGCGCACTGACTGATCGCTCCCATCGTGTGTGGGAGCGATTCTCCTGAAAAAATCTGCAGGATTTGCCAAGGCCATCGCACGCATTCAACATCCCTGTGAGCTGAAACAGCGCCTTCGTTATACCTCCCAGGCTACAACTCTGTAGCCATCGCCGGCAGCGCCGTCCCATAGATATAAAAAACTCCGCTGAATCGATTTTGTCCGTGTGATGGCCGATTAGTGGCCTTGCAAGCCTGACTTTACTGTCTATGATCACTGTAACTAACTATGTCGGCCGTTTCTGCGCGCGGGCGTGTTGGTCGTAAACCATGCCGACAGAGTGCGCAATTGAAGGCACCGTCATTTGATGCCAAGGAGTCGTGCGTTAGATGGATTTTTTTGTAGATATGTTAGGGCTGGCCCGCGTGCGGGCTATCAAGAGAAGGATGTCTTGATCAGAGTGCCGTTCCAGGCACCCTCCGATTGATCATCATTTATCACCTGACCAATCCTTCTTTTTGAAGGGACGCGTGTACCTGTTCCGTGGAACGTAGTGGTGGATGTGAAAGACCAGCAACTTTCATTAATCAAAAGATCGCGCTTAAGGTGATACGACAATGTTCAACCTACATCACAAGGCTGACCTGCTGGAAATCGAACGCTTCAGCGGTGCACTGAGCGAGGCCAATGCCAAGTTGGCCGCAATCAGCCGTTCAATGGCGATGGTCGAGTTCACCCCGGAGGGCATCGTCATCGATGCCAATGAAAATTTTTGCAGTGTGATGGGTTACGGCGCTGAAGAAGTACGCGGCAAGCATCACCGTGTTTTTTGCGAAGAAACGTTCTACCGCAGCGAGGACTACGCCAAGTTGTGGCGTGACCTGGCGCGTGGCGAACCGGTCAGCGGGACCTTTCTGCGCTTGAACAAGAGCGGCAAGGAAATCTGGCTGGAAGCCAGTTACATGCCGGTGTTCGGTGCCGATCGCCAGGTCAGGAGCGTGATCAAGGTCGCCACCGACATCACCACCAGGGTCAACACGGAACACGAAAACGAAAGCACGCTCTCGGCGCTCGGGCGATCCATGGCCGTGATTGAATTTACCCCGGAAGGCAAAGTCATCACCGCCAACGAAAACTTCCTCAACACCATGCATTACTCGCTCAGCGAAGTCATGGGCCAACACCACAGTCTGTTCTGTCATCGTGCCGAAGCCGAGTCCCAGTCCTACAGGAATTTCTGGGCTTCGCTCAATCGTGGCGAATACCACTCCCATCGTTTCGAGCGAAAGAACAAGCAGGGTCAGACCGTCTTCCTCGAAGCGTCCTACAACCCACTGTTCGACGCCAAGGGTCGGCTGTACAAAGTGGTCAAGTTTGCCAGCGACATCACCAACCAGATGACCACCCTGCAAAACGCCGCCGATTCGGCCCACAGCACCTCGGTGCAAAATGACGCCTGCGCGCAGAAGGGCTCCCAGGTGGTTCAGCAAACAGTGCAGATCATCCAGGATATTTCCAAGGATCTGAACGAAGCGGCGGTGAGCATCGATGCCGTGAGCAAACAGTCCGACATCATCGGCACCATCGTGCAGACCATCCGCGGCATTGCCGACCAGACCAACCTGCTGGCGCTCAACGCCGCCATCGAAGCAGCCCGCGCGGGCGAGCATGGGCGGGGGTTCGCGGTAGTGGCCGATGAAGTCCGCAGCCTCGCGGCGCGCACCAGTCAGGCGACCCTGGAGATTGTCGATGTGGTGCGCAAGAACCATGACCTGTCGATGAGCGCAGTGTCGAGCATGCAATCGAGCCTGAGTCGAACCGGGCTTGGTGTTGAACTGGCGAACGAGGCGGGGGAAGTGATCCTGGAAATCCAGCAGGGCTCGCGACATGTGGTCGATGCAATCAGCCAGTTCAACTCGACGTTGCAACTGAACTAGCCCGGTAACCACTGTAGGAGCGAGCACGCTCGCGATAGACTCAGATACACCGCGGGGCACCAGACGCCCCGCGTTATCGTTAACGACCATCGCGAGCGTGCTCGCTCCTACAGGGGAATGCGGTCGACTACTG
>NZ_JBWKOF010000003.1:379044-407504 GCF_059415945.1 Pseudomonas sp. GW821-FHT09H03
TAGGAGCGAGCATGCTCGCGATGGACTCAATATCACCGCGGGGAATCAGGCTTCCCGCGTTATCGTTAACGACCATCTCGAGCGTGCTCGCTCCTACAGGGGGATGCGGTCGACTACTGTAGGAGCGAGCATGCTCGCGATGGACTCAATATCACCGCGGGGAATCAGGCTTCCCGCGTTATCGTTAACGACCATCGCGAGCGGGCCCGCTCCTACAGTAAGCAGCGTGGTATTTTGCGGCTGATCAAGGCAGGCCGTTGCAGCCATGTTTGAGAAAGCCCGGACGCTGCGCCAGACGCTGGAAATACTCATCGACCGCCGGGTAGTCGGGACGCTCTATCGGTGTCATCAGCCAACGGTTGACCGACAATCCGATCACAATGTCGGCCAGGGTAAACCGTGGCCCGGCGACATAGGCCTTGGTGGTCGCGAGCTGGTGTTCGAGGATGCCCATCTTCTGATTCCAGCCACGGATGCCCACTTCAAGGCGATGCGCGTCCTGAAACTCCGGGTCCTTGCGCACCAGGGACATGAACGCATAACTCCACGACGGGTTGAGCTCGGTGGCCTGCCAGTCCATCCACTGCTCCACCCGCGCGCGCGCCACTGGTTCGGTCGGCAACAGATCGCCGTGATGGTGATGGTGCTTACCGGTCAGGTATCGGCAGATGGTGTTTGATTCCCACAGCACGCCGGCTTCGTCGATGATCACTGGCACCTGTGCGTTGGGGTTGAGTCTGAGAAACTCGGGACTGTGGGTCGAGGCAAAACCGCTGCCCCAGTCCTCACGTTCGTAGCAAAGGCCTAGTTCCTCGCAAGTCCACAGGACTTTTCTGACGTTGATCGACGAGGCTTTACCCAGGATTTTCAGTACAGGTTCCATGGAGCTACTCCGTTAGCGAATCAGGGCTTCAGGAGCTTAATAGTGTGCCTGCCAACGGACGACATCAAGCCTGCTTGCGCCGTTGCGGACCACCACGGGAAAACCACTCAGGTGCTCTCGCGTACCTTCAGCTCAAACCCCATGTCCTGCACCGGCCTGGCCACCGTATTGCCGGCCATCAATGTCAGCATCTGCTCCGCCGCGCGCCGGCCGATGGCTTCGCGCGGGGTGCTGATGCTGCTCAGACGCGGGACCATATGTTCGGACATGGGCAAGTCGTTGAAGCCCAGGATCGCCACTTGTTCGGGAATCTTGATCCCGCAGCGCATGGCTTCGAGCAAGGCGCCCTGGGCCAGGTCGTCGTTGCCGAAGAAAATCGCATCCACGTCGGGGCGGCTGTTGATCATCTGCAGGAACAATTCACCGCCCAGGCCCACGGACGAGGGGCGCGGGGTCAGCACTTCCAGGTCCGGGTCGTAGCGCCCGGCCTTTTGCAGGGCGCGGCGGAAGCCTTCACCGCGCAGCAGGGTACGTTGATCCAGTTGCGCGCCGATGTAGGCCAGGCGCTTGCGCCCGCGAGACAGCAGATGCTCGGCCGCCGTTTCGCCGGCTGCGAGTTGCGAGAAGCCGACGCAATTGAGGCCCGCCGCACTGTCGAGTTCCATCATGTACACGCAGGGAATGTTGCTGGCTTCGATCATCCGTCGCGAACTTTCGGTGCGGTCGAACCCGGTCAGCAGCAAACCGCGCGGCTGGTAGGCCATGTAATTGCGCAGCAGGTTTTCTTCTTCGTCGCGCGAGTAATGGAAGTTGCCGATCAGCACTTCAAAGCCCTTGGGGCGCAATACCTGATGAATGGCTTCCAAGGTGTCGATGAACAACAGGTTGGACAGCGATGGCACCAATACCACCACCGAATGACTCTGGGCCGAGGCCAGGGCGCGGGCGGCGGGGTTGACCACGTAGTTGAGTTGCAGTGCCGCTTTCTGCACTTTTTCCACCAGCTCAGGGGCCACCGTGCTGACGCCGCGCAAGGCGCGCGAAGCGGTAATCGGGCTGACGCCAGCCAGGCGCGCGACCTCGTTGAGGGTAGGGCGGCCAGTGGTGCGGGTATTTTTATCGTTTTTAGTTGGAGTCATCGACGGCTTGCCAAACAATATTCAAGGCACTAAGGTAGCGCTGTCTCGATGCAGCTGCAATGCGTGGGCGAGGGTTGCCTGATTCTCGCTTTTTGGTGTTGGGAAACGAACCTGCTGCAACCCATAAAAAATGACAAGAAGGCGTCGGCAACTTCTGCTTTTGTACTAGTGTCATAACTGGCAAAGGTAGCGCTGTCTGCGCGCTGAGGTGTTACATGAATCATCCCATCACCGCCCTGGTCATCATGGGCGTTGCCGGTTGCGGCAAGACGTGCGTCAGCGAGGCCTTGTGCCACTTGAGCGGCGCCACTGCCATTGAAGGCGACACTTTCCACCCTGCCGCCAACATCGAAAAGATGAGCGCGGGGACCCCCCTGAACGATGAAGACCGTGCCGGCTGGCTCGACAGCCTGTGCGATGAGCTGCGTCGTATCGACGCCAAGGGCGAACGCCCGGTGCTGACCTGTTCGGCGCTCAAACTCATTTATCGTGAGCGCCTGCGCAGTGCCCTGCCGGGTCTGGGCTTCGTGTTCCTCGAACTCACTCCTGAAGTCGCCGCCGACCGTGTTTCACACCGCCCCGGCCATTTCATGCCGTCGACCCTGATCGACAGTCAGTTCGCCACGCTGGAATCGCCCATTGGCGAGCCGATGACCCTGGCGCTGGATGCCTCGACCTGCAGTGTCGACGAACTGGCCCTGCAAGCGCACCGCTGGTGGCTGGCAAACGGCCTGAAGCAGGCGGTATGACTGTGCTTGCAAAGACAGCGCTGTCCTCACGACTTCTGATTAACCCGCTTTAATAACAACAACAACCAGGAGACACCCCTAATGTTTGGCATGTCCCACGAGACGTTCCTGCTGCTAGATGCAGTGGTCACGGTCATCGGGCTTATCGTCCTGATCACCAAGTTCAAGTTGCACCCATTCCTCGCTCTGATCATTGCCGCAGCCTTCCTCGGGCTGACTTCCGGCATGCCGATCGGCACCATCATCAAGGCGTTCCAGGACGGCTTCGGTGGCGTGCTTGGTTTCGTCGGCATCATCCTGGCGCTGGGCACGATGCTCGGCAAAATGATGGCCGAATCCGGTGGTGCGGATCAGATTGCGCAGACGTTGATCCGCGCCTTCGGTAAAGACAAGGTGCAGTGGGCGATGATGTTCGCCGCCTTCCTGGTCGGTATTCCGCTGTTCTTTGAAATCGGCTTCGTACTGCTGATTCCGCTGGTGTTCATCGTTGCCCGGCGCACCGGCGTGTCGATCATCAAGATCGGTATCCCGCTGCTGGCCGGTCTGTCCGCCGTACACGGCCTGGTGCCACCGCACCCGGGCCCACTGCTGGCCATCGGCGTGTTCGGTGCCGACATCGGTAAAACCATTCTTTATGGTCTGATCGTTGCGCTGCCAACCGCCATCATCGCCGGCCCGATCTTCGGTACGTTTATTGCCAAGCACATCCCTGGTCATCCTAATCAGGAACTGGTGGATCAACTGGCGCGCGAGTCGGATTCGGCCGATCTGCCGAGCTTCGGCATCACTCTGGTGACCGTGCTGCTGCCGGTGTTCCTGATGCTGCTCAAGACTTTTGCCGACGTGGTGCTGCCCGATGGCAACATCTTCCGCGCTTTCATGGACCTGATCGGTCACCCGATTTCGGCGTTGCTGCTGGCGTTGCTGCTGTCGCTGTACACCTTCGGCTACAAGCAGGGCATCGGTTCGACGCAGATGATGAAGTGGCTGGATGCGAGCCTCGCGCCGACCGCCGCGATCATCCTGATCATCGGTGCCGGTGGTGGCTTCAAGCAGATGCTGGTCACCAGCGGCGTGGGTGACGTGATCGGCCACATGGCAGTGAACGCACAGATTTCGCCGATCCTGCTGGCCTGGCTGGTGGCGGCGGTGATTCGTATTGCTACAGGTTCGGCAACCGTGGCGACCATTACCGGTGCCGGTATCGTGGTGCCTGTGGTCGGGATGATTCCTGGCGTGAACCGTGAGCTGCTGGTACTGGCGACCGGTGCGGGTTCGTTGATCCTGTCCCATGTGAACGATGCCGGATTCTGGCTGGTGAAGCAGTATTTCAACATGACCGTGGCAGAAACCTTCAAGACCTGGACGGCGATGGAAACCATCCTGTCGGTGGTTGGCCTGGGCTTTATCCTGCTGTTGTCGTTGTTCGTTTAAGCCGATTGGCAGAAACAAAAAAACCGCAGCGATGCTGTTTTTTTGTGGGTAATTCATGTCAAGGCTGAACATAAAACCAATGTGGGAGCGGGCTTGCTCGCGAATGCGGTGTATCAGTCAACATAGATGTTGTTTGACATACCGCATTCGCGAGCAAGCCCGCTCCCACAGTTTTATGTGTCAGGCGTTGGATTTGGCGACTAGCCCATCAGCCCGGAACATGCCGCGAATCCCGCGTACGGCCTGGCGAATGCGGTCCTGGTTTTCGATCAGCGCGAAGCGCACGTGATCATCGCCATACTCACCGAAGCCGACGCCCGGCGACACGCAGACCTTGGCCTCGGCCAGCAGTTTCTTGGCGAACTCCAGTGAACCCAGGTGCGCATAAGCCTCGGGAATCTTGGCCCAGACGTACATCGACGCCTTCGGATTCTCGACCATCCAGCCCAGTTCATGCAGGCCCTTGACCAGCACGTTGCGCCGTTGCCGGTACTGCTCGGCGATGTCTCGCACGCATTGTTGATCGCCTTCCAGCGCGGCAATCGCCGCCACTTGCAAGGGGGTGAAGGTGCCGTAGTCGTGGTAGCTCTTGATCCGTGCCAGGGCGTTGACCAGCTCCGGGTTGCCGACCATGAAGCCGATGCGCCAGCCGGCCATGTTGTAGCTCTTGGACAGGGTGAAAAACTCCACGGCGATGTCCTTCGCGCCCGGTACCTGCATGATCGACGGGGCCTTCCAGCCGTCGTAGACGATGTCGGCGTAGGCCAGGTCGTGAATCACCAACACGTCGTACTGCTTGGCGAGGGCGATCACGCGTTCGAAGAAGTCCAGCTCCACACATTGAGCGGTCGGGTTGGACGGGAAGCCGAGGATCATCATTTTCGGCTTCGGAATCGAGCCGCGAATCGCCCGTTCCAGTTCAGCGAAGAAGTCCACCCCGGGCACCAGCGGCACCGAACGCACCTGGGCGCCGGCAATCACGGCACCGTAGATGTGAATCGGGTAGCTCGGGTTGGGCACCAGCACGGTGTCGCCTTGGTCCAGGGTGGCCAGCATCAGGTGCGCCAGGCCTTCCTTGGAACCGATGGTGACGATGGCTTCGGTTTCCGGGTCGATGTCGACCTCGTAGCGTTGCTTGTACCAATTGGAAATTGCCCGGCGCAGGCGCGGAATGCCCTTGGACGTGGAGTAGCCGTGGGTGTCTTCGCGCTGGGCGACGGTCACCAGTTTTTCAACGATGTGCGGCGGCGTGGCGCCGTCGGGGTTGCCCATGCTCAAGTCGATGATGTCTTCGCCACGACGACGGGCGGCCATCTTCAGCTCGGCAGTGATGTTGAAAACGTAGGGGGGGAGTCGATCGATGCGCGCAAAGCGGCGCGGCGAACCTTGTTCGGCCATTGTTGCCTCGGATAACGTAAGCGCCCGGAACCGTCCGAGCGACGCTGGTCACTGTGGTGACCTGTGGCGGAATGTACGGTCAGCTGTGGCAGACTGTCCAGCCTCCACGTAAACAAATTTTTCCGAAGGATAGGGTTTGATGGAATTTACCAGCGGCTTCTTGCTGAGCCTTTCGCTGTGCCTGGACATCGGTGTGGCCAACATCGCGATGATCACTTTGGCGATGCAGCGCGGCTATTTTCAAGGCTTTGCCCTGGGGCTGGGGACCTGCGTCGGCGACTTGATCTACGCGGTGCTGGCGCTGGCCGGCATGACGGTGTTGCTGCAATACGAATCCGTACGCTGGGTGTTGTGGATCGGCGGCTCGGCGTTGCTGGTGTACTTCGCGGCGAAGATGATTTATTCGGCCATTCACCACGAGGCGGTGCTGGCCCAATCGGCGCAGGTGGGGCACAACTCCCATCGCAAGGAGTTCTTGCGCGGGATTTTCCTTGCCATGTCATCGCCGAGCGCGATTCTCTGGTTCGCGGCGGTGGGCGGTACGTTGATCGCCCGTTCCGGCGGTGGTGGTGCCCTGAGTTCTGTGCTGTTTCTCGGTGGTTTCCTGTGCGCCGGGTTGTTGTGGTCGGCGGGACTTTGCTTCGCCGCCAGCCACGGCGGCAAGCTGCTGGGCGATAAGCTGCTGCGTTACTCCTACATGGCATCGGCGGCGATCTTCTGTTATTTCGCGGTCTACGTGATCCTTTCTGGCTATAACGAGTTCGTCGGTGCCGGCGCCGTCGAGCAGCTGCACGCCCTGTAACTGGGCGAATCGGCTTGGGCTTCTATACTCCCAGCCGAACCCACTTTTAAACGCCAGGAGTCGAATCATGGATGAGCAAAAAAGCGTCGAAGTGTCTGAACCACGCTTCGAACATGGTCACTTCCTGTTGATCGCAGGACTGGGCGAACGGTTTACCCAGCAGACCACCGCAGGCATTCCCGCGCTCTGGGAAAAATTCATTCCGCACATCGGTCAGGTCCCGGGTCAGTCAGGTGAAGTGACCTACGGCGTCTGTTGCAATTTCGACGGCAAGGGTGGCTTTGACTATGTCGCCGGGGTCGAGATCAGCAAGCTCGACGATTTGCCCGAACAGTACCGCTGGGTAGAGGTTCAGCCCCAGTATTACGCGGTGTTCGAACACAAGGGGCCTTTGAGTACCTTGCCGCTGACCTTTCGCTACATCTTCGACACCTGGCTGCCGCAGTCGGGGCATCAGACGGTGGACGCCCCGGAGTTCGAACGCTACAGCGAAGACTTCAACCCCAGGCTCAACACCGGCAAGCTGGAGATCTGGCTGCCGATCAAGGGCTGAACCCGCATCGAGAGACGGGGTGGCGATTCGTCTCTCGATGTCGGGTGGCTGCTGATTTATCATCGCAGGCCTTGTCCCCGCTGAATCCGAGCTGCCATGAACACCGTCATCCGCAACGTCACGCCCGCCGATCTGGACCGCTGCTTTGCCATCGAAACCGTTGCCTACGAAGGCGACGAAGCGGCGACCCGGGAGAAAATAGCCACTCGCATCGCCACCTGGCCCGAGGGGTTTATCGTGGCTGAAGTGGACGGGGTGATTGCCGGATTCATCAATTCGGGCGCGGCGTTTCAGGTGGAAATGTCGGATGAAGAGTTCAAGGAAATGGTCGGTCACGACCCGGACGGACCGCACGTGGTGATCATGTCGGTGGTGGTACACCCGGATTACCAGGGCCAAGGGCTGGCCAAGCGCCTGATGGGCGAATTCATCGAGCGCATGCGTGCGCTGGGCAAGGTCAGCATCGACCTGATGTGCAAGGAACGGCATATTCCGTTGTATGCCGGGTTCGGCTTTGCCTACATCAAACCTTCGGCCTCAGACCATGGCGGCATGGCGTGGCATGAGATGGTGCTGCCCCTCTAAACCTGACGCCGATTTCTTGTGGGAGCGGGCTTGCTCCCACAATGGTGCTGTGTTGGGTCAGTAATATTTTTTGAGGGCATTACTCGTTCAAAACACCAATCCCATCCGCCGCTCATAGCCAATCCGCCCCCGGTACGCCTCACCGCTGTCGACGAACCCGAACCTGGCATACAGGGCAATCGCCGCCTCGTTTTCGGCATCCACCGACAATTCCAGCCCCCTGATTTCCGGCCAGGCCTGGCGCGCCATGTCGGGCAGCGCTTGCAGGCACGCCTTGCCGTAGCCTTTGCCTTGGGCACGCTGGTCAACCTGCAGGGCATGCAGGGTGGCGCTGTGCTCGTCGGCCCAGGCTGGCAAAACCGGCGGGCGCTTGAGCAGCAGAAAGGCGACGGGTATGTCTTCGGCGAGCAGGGCGAAACCCTTGACGCCAGGGCCTGGCCGGGACAGCAGGGTGTGCAATGCACCATGGATATCGCCGCTGAACCTGACCTGTTCCTTATGCACTTCGATGGCCTCGACCTGCTGGCGCTGCAGCGCATTCAGGCTTTCATAGGGCACGAGTCGGGCGGCCACGGGTGCATCCTTTTTCAACACAAATTGTGTCTCGGATTCTAGCGAGTTTGCCTGGGTGGGTTATTTTTATTTGCGCTGTCGATTTGCGGTTACGGCAGACGACTAAGGGTGTCTTCAAACAAAAAACACGGAGAGTCACCATGAGCGCGCAAGCCCAGATCCAGCAACTGATTGAAACCTACCGCCAGGCTGTCGAGTCCAAGGATGTGGATAAAATCATGGCGTTTTACGCCGACGACATCGTCTCCTTCGACGCGGTCAAGGCCCTGCAATTCAAGGGTAAAGAAGCCTATCGCGCGCATTGGCTGGACTGCATGAAGATGTGCCAGGGCCCGCATATTTTCGAATTCCACGACATCAGGATCGAGTCGGGCCAGGAAGTCGCTTTTGCCCACTGGCTGACCCATTGCGGTGGCACCAACGACAAGGGCGAAACACAGGCCTGCTGGATGCGCGGTACCGCCTGCTATCGCCAGCAAGCAGGGCAGTGGTACATCGTCCACGAGCACTGGTCGGCGCCGTTCGATATGCAGAGCGGCGCGGCCCTGTTCGACCTCAAGCCCTGATCGTCGCTTTTTTCGCCAAAGTGCCCAGCAGCGACCATAGTTGATCCTTCGATTGCGGAGACGTCCATGAAGTACCTATGCCTGGTTTACAGCGATGAGCACCTGCTGCATTCGCAGCCGCAAAGCCCGAAAGACGAAGAGTGCCTGGCCTATGCCGAGGCGATCCAGGGCAGCGGCCGGATGATCGCCGCCGAGGCGCTGGAGTCGGTGCAGACTGCCACCACGGTACGCATGCGTGGCGGCAAGCTATCGATCACCGACGGTCCGTTCGCCGAAACCAAGGAGCAACTGGCCGGCTTCTACCTGATCGATGCCAAGGACCTCAATGAAGCGATACAGGTGGCCGGCAAGATTCCGGCCGCCCGGGTCGGCAGTGTCGAGGTGCGGCCGGTTCGCCAACTCAATCCCTGAAAAGCAGTGACCAACAGGAGCCTTTGCATGAGCTTTAGACGACCGATGACGTTGATGATCGCAGGCACGCCCGACTGATGCCGGGCGTGTCGGTAGCGGCTCGGGTCGAGCAGGTTTACCGCGAGGACTCGCGGCGGATTCTGGCGACCCTGATCCGCTTGCTGGGGGACTTCGACCTCGCCGAAGAAGCCTTGCATGAGGCGTTTTTTATCGCGGTCGAGCGCTGGCAGCGTGACGGTGTGCCGGACAATCCGCGCGCCTGGCTGGTGTCCACCGGGCGTTTCAAGGCCATTGATGCCTTGCGTCGGCGCGCGCGTTTTGCCGCTTCGCAGCCGATGTTGATCGCGCAACTGGAGGCGCTGGAGCAGACCGACTGGAGTGATGAAGACGTGGAAGACGATCGCCTGCGGCTGATCTTCACCTGCTGCCACCCGGCCCTTTCGGCGGACGCGCAAGTGCCGCTGACCCTGCGCGAAGTCTGCGACCTGACCACTGAAGAAATCGCCCGGGCGTTCCTCTCGGCGCCGGCCGCCATCGCCCAGCGTATCGTGCGCGCCAAGGCGAAAATCCGTGACGCGAAAATCCCTTATCAAGTGCCGACCCTGGCGGAACTGCCCGAGCGTCTGGACAGTGTGTTGCGGGTGATTTACCTGGTGTTCAACGAGGGGTATTCGGCGTCCCTCGGGGCGCAACTGACCCGCGAGGATATGACCCGCGAGGCGATTCGACTCGGGCGTTTGCTGATGGAGTTACTGCCCGAGCCCGAGGTAATGGGCTTGCTGGCGTTGATGTTGTTGCATGAGTCGCGGCGGCCGGCCAGGACCTCCGAGGGCGGTGAGTTGATTGTGCTGGATGAGCAAGACCGCTCGTTGTGGGACGCCGGGCTGATTGCCGAAGGTTGCGGGTTGATTGAGCGCGCGCTGACGATGGGGCGCTTTGGACCCTATTGCCTGCAGGCGGCGATTGTGGCGGTGCATGCCGAGGCGGCGACGGCCGCTGACACCGACTGGCCGCAGATAGTCGGTTTGTATGACGTGTTGTTGCGGGCGGTGCCTTCACCGGTGATCGAGTTGAATCGAGCGGCGGCGATCTCCCAGCGGGATGGGCCGTTGGCAGGGCTCAGGCTGGTCGAGGGAATTCTGGATCGTGGTGAGCTTGGGGATTACCACCTGGCGCATTCGGCGCGGGCGGAGTTTTGTCGGCAGTTGGGCAGGGTGGACGAGGCGCGTGTGGCGTGGGAGCGGGCGTTGGAGTTGACGCGGTTGGAGCCGGAGCGGCGGTTTATCGAGGAGCGGTTGCGGGATTTGGATCGGCGGCCCTCACCCTAGCCCTCTCCCAGGGGGCGAGGGGACCGACCGAGGTGTCTTACGCTATACATCGACCTGAGATTGCGAGTTGAACTCAGGTTTCGAAAACCTGGAGATCGGCTACCCCTCCCTTTAGCTCCCCGCCGGCGCCGGCGCTGGCGGAGGCAGGCTCCACAGCGACAGGGGGCGCACAAGTTTTGAAGTTGCGACCACCCCCTGTGGGAGCGTGGCCCGCGATAAGGGCCGCAGGACCTTCACTCCAGCATCTGGCTCAATAGCCAACTCCCCGCCGGCCCCGGCGGCCGCAGCCGTGACCACAAGGCATCCACCGACACCGTTTTCGGCCAGCCGCGCACGACCAGTTCCTGCAATGTCCCCGGGCCGAACCGCTCCACCAGCCAGCGTGGCAACGGCGCCCAGCCGAATCCGCCCTGGGCCATTTCCAGCAGCATCAAGTAACTGGGCGCTGACCACACGCGTCCCTTGGCCCGGTTTACATAGGGATTGACGATGGTTGCCAGACGCAACTCGCGGTGCTGGCGCAGCAGGTCCTGGTCGACGCTTTCCAGTGCCGCCAACGGGTGTTGGGGGGAAACGAATAGGGCGATTTCCGTGCGTTCGTCCACCGTCGAACTGACCAGATCCGGCGGATAACTGTCCTGCATTTCGGCGAAGGCCACATGCGCCCGGCCGCTTTGCACCAGGCTAATCAGGTCATCGCATTCGGCAATCAGGCATTCGAGTTCCAGGTCCGGGTAACGTTGTTCGAACGCACTCAACGCCGCTTCGAAACGGTTGGACTGGTAGGTATCGGACAGCGCCACGGTCAGCTTCGCTTCCACCCCTTGGGACAATTGGCTGGCGGTCATTTCCAGGCGGCTGGTGGCGTCCAGAATTTCCTCTGCCCGGCGCAGCATGACGTGCCCGGCGGCGGTGAGGCCGGGTTTGCGGCTGCTGCGGTCGAACAGGGTCAGGTTCAAGTCGATCTCCAGGCTGGCCACCGCCGCACTGATGGTCGACTGGCTGCGGCCCAGCTTGCGCGCCGCTGCGGAAAAGGAGCCTTGGGTCGCCGCTTGGACAAACGCCAGCAACACTTCGTGGGAAGCCATGAACTATCGCCTTGATCGATGGTTATTGGTTATGAAGTATCGGTGTGGTGGCAGATCATGGCAACCATCGTCACTCAAGGAGTTCGGCCATGAGCGCCAGCAAATCCATTACAGAACGTATTCTCCAGGCCATCGGTTTCGAACTGCTGGCGATCCTGATCTGTACCCCGTTACTGGCCTGGATCATGGCCAAGCCGATGCTGGAGATGGGCGTGGTGACCGTCATCATCGCCGCCCTGGCACTGGCCTGGAACGTGGTATTCAACGGTCTGTTCGATCGTGCACTTAAACGCCTTTCCATCGCCCACAACGCCTGGGTGCGGGTGGTGCATGCGCTGCTGTTCGAAGGGGGGCTGGTTGCCCTGGGTGTTCCGCTGATTGCCTGGTGGCTGAATGTCAGTCTGTGGCAGGCGTTTTTGCTGGATATCGGGGTGCTGCTGTTCTTCCTGCCGTACACCTATGTTTATCACTGGGTGTATGACGTGGTGCGGGAGCGGGTGGTGATGGGGCGGGAAGTATGCCAGTAACCTTTGGCAACCGAGCAGGTAACCCTTGTGGGAGCGGGCTTGCTCGCGAAGGTGTATCAGTCAAAACATGCGTCGACTGACACACCTTCGCGAGCAAGCCCGCTCCCACAGGGGATGTTTTTTCTTCGGGATCTGCTCCTGCCTTGGGCAAGAGCAGGGTCGCGTCAGACGTGGAAATAGCCTACGCAGCTGTCAAACGGCAAGCGCTTGAGTTCGATCTTGTTAAGGTCCAGCACTTCGCGCAGGGCCTTGGTTTCGCCCGGGAAGTTACGGTAGGCCACTTCGTCCAGCACCACGATGGCGCCTTTTGGCATGTACGGCAGGAAGGTTTCCAGCGCGACTTTGGTCGACTCGTACAGGTCGGTGTCGAGGATCAGCATCGCCACCACCAGGTCAGGACGGGTCTTGACCCACTCCGGCACGGTCTTGACGATGTCACCCTTGACCAGCTCGCAACGCGGGATGCGGTTGACCGGGCGCAGCAGGTCGTTGGCGTCGATCATGTCCTGGATCAGCGACTGGTCAGTGTCGGAGAACATGGTTTCGTTGACGTCGGCCGGGTCTTCTTTCTTGTCGATGCTCTGGAAACCTTCGAAGGTGTCGAAGCCGACGATCGAACGGTTGATCGCATACGGTTCCAGGATCATCGACAAGTGCATGTACAGCATCAGCGAGTTGCCCTTGTACACGCCGCACTCGATGATCGCACCCGGTACTTCGGCGACTTTCTTGAACAACTCCATGCGCGACAGTGCAGCGGTGACGCCGATGCGGTTGGCAAAGACGAAAGGCGCGTCGGCCACGTACTCGGCGTCAACACGCTTGAGGACGTTGGCGCGGGTTTCGTTGTACTGGGCCTCGGCGGGCGTGATGCGACGCTTGGTCATTGCTCGATTCCTTGGAAATTCGAAAAGTCGTGGGCGTGGAAATAGTCTTTGAAGCCTGCGCCGACGTCCGGGCACGCGCTATCGACGTTGATGGCGCCGCGGTTGTGCTTGAGGTCGTCCAGGTGCATCAGGCGGAAGTCCACGCTGAAGCGGGTCTGATTGGTGTGGTTGGCAACCGTGCCGTGCAGGTGCGATCCGGAAAAGATCAGCATTTCGCCGGTGTTGCCGGCAATGCGCATTTCCGATGCAGTGTTGATCGCTTCCAGCGGCACCGGGTGCACACGGACTTCCTCTTTGAGGTTTTCCTTGGCTTTGTGCCGCTGGTTGTTGATCCAGTCGTTGAGGCTCCATTCGCTGGAGGTGTTCTTCACCGGTACGTCGAAGTAACCGGCGTTGATCATCATGGTCTGGTCGGGGCTGATGGTGTGCACCGGCATCCAGGTGTTGATCTGGCAATCGACGCTGCCGTACCAGGTGTCGCGGTGTGGCTTGTAGGCGTAGCTGACACCGGCGTGCAGGTATTCATAGTTGGGTACTACGCGGATGCGTGGCACGTCGAAAATGTATTCACGAGGGTCGACACCGATTTCGTCGATGAACGACAGGATCAAGTCCTTGGCCCGTTGGCTATTGGTGAACTGGCCCTTGAGGCGGGTGACCAGAACCACGAACTCTTCCACCGGCATCAGCGTGTGCAGGGCCTGGTGGTTGGTCTCGCCGTCGAAGGCGGCGGTAATGCTGTCCTGAGCGAACGCACACAGCTCTTTGGCGGCACGCAACTGCGTGTTCAGGAAAATATCACCGGCATAAATGGCTTCTTTGAAGTCAGCTTTGTGTTGCAGCTGATTGATGTACAGATTCACGATTCCTCTCCTGAATACATCGAGTCTCTAAAGAATCGGCAACACGTTAGCAAACTGAAGGGCAATCTGGCGGGTGGCGGATTAATTAAGGGCTAATCCCCTGAATTTGCGACGAAATGCCTTCGCGAGAGAAAAATCCCGGCTCGCAAAGGCCGGGATTGATCAAACCCGGCGTAACCCCCTGTAGGAACTGCCGCAGGCTGCGATCTTTTGCTCTTGCTCTTAATAATCCTGGCGCTTGCGAAACGCCCAGCGCCCGGCGATCACGGTAAAGGTCGCCACCAGCGCCACCAGGATCCAGAACCCTTGCGGATCCTGGGAAAGCGGCACGCCGCCAACGTTCATGC
Source organism: Pseudomonas sp. GW821-FHT09H03 (assembly GCF_059415945.1). Lineage (NCBI taxonomy): Bacteria > Pseudomonadati > Pseudomonadota > Gammaproteobacteria > Pseudomonadales > Pseudomonadaceae > Pseudomonas > Pseudomonas sp. GW821-FHT09H03. The sequence goes on from NZ_JBWKOF010000003.1 coordinate 393,178, forward strand.
CAAAGAAACCAGCGATGATGTTGATCGGCAGCGCCAGTACTGTCACCACGGTCAAGGTGAACAGCGTGCGGTTGCTCTGTTCGTTGAGGTTGGCGGCGATTTCTTCCTGCAGCAGCTTGATCCGCTCGCCCAGCGCGGTGAGGTCGTTGATGATCAGCGCGAACTCTTCGGTGGATTTGCGCAGCTCCTTGACGTCTTCCTTTTGCAGCCATTGCGGCGGCCGATTGAGCAGGCGCAGCAACGAGCCGGGCTCCAGCGCCAGCAGCCGTTGCAGGCGCACCAGCACCCGGCGGTTGGCGCCCAGTTCGGCTCGGTTGGTCGACAGGCGCGAGGACAGCAACTCGTCTTCGATCTGGTCGACGCTCAGGCTGGTCCTGCGCACAATCTGAGTCAGCACTTCGCCCTGATCGCGCAGCAAATGCACCAGCAACTCCAGAGGTGAGCGGAAACACTCGCCGGCCTTCACCGACGAGCGCAACTTGTCCACCGAGTGCAGCGGTTGCAGACGGGCGCTGATGATCAGCCGACTGCGGGCGCAGACCCACAGCGTCGAAACATCCGAAGACGCCATGCTGCTGAGGTTGAACACCACATCGTTGACCACAGCCAGCAACGTCGAATCGACATGCTCGATACGCGTCGATCGCGAGCCTTCGTGCAGGGCCTCGAAAAACTCCTGGGGCAATTGCAGATGGCTCTTCATCCAGCGCTCGCACGCGGCGTGGGCGAGGTTCAGGTGCAGCCACAGAAACTGCTCGTCGTCCGGCGGTTGTTGCAGGCAGCGCAGCGCTTGCGCCGAGTCGATCTCCCGACCGCGTTCGCCAGGGCTAAAAATGAATCCGTACAGCAGGCCGAACAGATCCGGGTCGCGATGGCTTTGATCGATGCTGTGGTTCATGAAGGCTCGCAAGAGAGGCGCCTGTCGCGGGTGTTACAGGTTCACTTGAGCGGCATCATGACAACGGCGGATGACTGTTTTGTGACAGAAAATAATTGCAAACGGTCGTATCTTCTGGGAATCGGGAAACGGCTGACACCGTCAAAAAGGCTCTCCACCCAATACAGATAGCACAAAACCTGCAGTAGCCGGCTTGCTGGCGATGGACTCAATCACGCCGCGTATTTCTGGTTTGCACGCGTTCGCCGGCAAGTCGGATCACCGCACCGCAGCTCTCGCAAGAACGCGCATACGAGTCGAAAATGCTGACCCGCAAACCACTGACCAAAAAAAAGCCGCACGATCATGAGATCGCGCGGCTTTCGGGGTGTGGCTGAATCAGTTGTCTTGCTTGTTTTTCAGGACTTCGCCAGTGGCGGCATTCAGGTCCACGTCCCACTCAACGCCTTTGGCGTCACGCAATTCAACTTCGTACTCGTAGCTGTTGAAGTGGTTGTCCAGATCGCTGTCGGTGATCGTCGCACCCGGGTGCAGCTTCATCACGATCTGGTTCAGTTCTTCCAGCGGTTTGATCTTCCCGTCCTTGACCAACTGAGGAATCTGATCGACAGGAACATCGGCTTGGGCCAGGCCGGCGGTGAGGGTCAGGGCGGCGGCAGTGAACAAAGCAGTCAGGGTCTTCATGGGATTCTTTCCTTGGTTGAACTGTTTAAGTGAGATCAGGTTAGCCTGTGTAACTTAATCCACCCTTAAAATGCCCGGCATGTCCTGAATCAATCCCCGGGCAACGCAAAACCTGTGGGAGTGAGCCTGCTCGCGATGGGCTCACCTCGGTCCAGCATCAATACCCATTATTGAGCAGCACCTGCTCCACACCGACTACTGCCGGGCGTTTATAGAACTTCAATAACTCACCGGCCCGATTGGTAAAGATGCCATCCACCCCGGCTTCCATGACCTTCTGATAATCCACCGCATCATCGACGGTGTAGACGTGCACCAGCAGACCTTGGTTGTGGGTGTACTCATTCATCCACGGCTGCACCAAATCCGAATAACTCTGATCGCCACCCTGGGTCAGCGCGGCGGACGGACCGGTACCGATCGCGCCCTGGGCCTTGGCGTAGTCGACCCAGCGCTGGAATTCGGCTTTGTCTTTCGGTTCCTGCTTCGCGTAGTAAGCCGCTTTGTCCTTATCGCCGGACTCGACAAAGGTCACCTTCGACTTGGGCTCGATACTGCCTTCGCCAACCCACAGCAGCAGGATTTTCGGCACGTTCGGCATTTCCTGTTGCAGCAGTTCCAGGCTGCTCTTCTCAAAGGTTTGCAGCACCACCTTGCCTTTGCCCTGGCCGACCGCCAAGGCACTTTTGCCCAGGGTCGAACCGTTCGGGCTCAGCCAGCCACGGTCCTGGAGTTTGTCCTTGAGATCACGCTCGATGCCGGGGAACTGCTTGGGCTCCTTGGTCTCGATGTACAGCCCCGGTTTGTGCCGCGGGCTGCCCTGGGCGATATCGATGATTTCGTCCAGGGTCAGGATTTTCAGGCCGGCGAAGGCCGGGCGTGCGCGCTCCGGGTAAGCAGTATTGAACCAGCTGCCGGCGTCGAGGGTTTTCAGTTCGGCCATGGTGAACGCGTTGGCCGGGCTGTCCTTGCGCTCGGGGAATTTGCTGGCGACGTCAGTGGTGCGTTGCAGGTTGTTGTCGTGCAGGGCGAACAGCACGCCATCCTTGCTGCGTTGCAGGTCCAGTTCCAGATAGTCGGCGCCCAGGTCGCGGGCGACTTTGTAGGCAGCGGCAGTGGATTCCGGGGCATCGAACGACGCGCCCCGGTGAGCGATCACCGCCGGGTGCGGGATACCCAGGTGGCTGGCCAGGGCCTTGGGGCTTGGCTCGCTGGCCGCCTGTGCCTGGCCGAGGGCGAGCAGCAGACCCAGCAGCAGGGCACTTTTGTTGAAGGTAAGGGGCATGTTCGAGTTCCTTTCGCAGTGGCTTTTCAAGAAGGTCTCTTTTAACAACTGAGCGCAAAGGGCGCTATCGCAGGACCGACACAAACCTGTGCAAAGCAGAATTTTTCAGCGCTTTTGTGCGGTTATTTGCAGTACTCTTGGCCAGGCCATTTCCCCGCAGAGGGAAATCCTGTCTGCCTGCCTCGCGTGTAAACCTTTATGACTTTTTTGGGGTTTACCATGCGCATCACTTCCCAGCTCATCTGTCAGGCCGCCGATCAACTCAATGGCTTCGTCGGCCTCAACCGCAAGACTGGCCATTACATCGTGCGCTTCAGCGAAGACTCGTTCGGCATGGACGTGGCGGACGACGGCATCATTCCTGCCAGTGAATTCGTCTGGGCCCCCGGCCCCGAACAGACCATGACCCTAAAACGTGAGTTGATTCAGTTGCTGCTGGATCAGAACATCGACGAGCGGATCAACATCACCGAGCCGTTGCGGGTGTACATGAATCGGCGGGAAGTGCCGGAGATAGCGGCGGTGCGCAGGGTGGTGCGGGGTTGATGCTGTTGTGCTGACGGGTCTGGCCCCATCGCGAGCAGGCTCGCTCCCACAATGTCCGTGTCGAACACAAAAGCCGTGGACGCCACTGAACCTGAGCGAGCCTGCTCGCGATGGCGGCCTCAAGCACACCACATCATCTACAGGCTAAACCCTTACCGCTCCAGCATCCGCGCAGCCGCTTCGGCCTTTGACGAGTTGGGGCGGGCGTTGAAACCGGCGTAAAAACGATCAGGTTTTCGGCGCGTCCTTGCGCACGAAGTGTTGATGCATTTCCGAAGTCAGGCTTTCGATGCGCTCGGTCAGGACCTTGGTCATTTCCGTGAGACGAGTGTTTTGCTCAAGCAGCTCCAGTAGTTGCGCGGTGTTCTGTGCCGCCTGTGCCTGTCGCTCACTGTTGGCGACCGCCAGCGCTTCGCGGTGTTGCGCATCGGCTTCAGACAGGGCTTTGTCCCGCGCCGCCTGACGGGTCTGGGCCAACAGAATCAAGGGCGCGGCGTAGGCCGCTTGCAGGCTGAACGCCAGGTTCAGCAGGATGAACGGATAGACATCGAAGTGGGTAACGCCAGACAGATTTAGGCAAATCCAGACCAGCACAATCAGCGTTTGTGCACCGAGAAAGGTTGGTGTGCCGAAGAACCGCGCAAAGGCCTCGGCGCGCAGCGCAAACTTGTCATTGCCAAAGGTCGGCGCCAGATGGGCGTGGTGGCGGTGGAAGCGCAGGTGATCCACCGGCGCTGCAGTTGCGGTGTCAGTAGGCTTGCTGGTCATGGCGTTCTCTGATCGTGCTGGGGCTGGGCTTAACTATAACCGTCGTGCGAGCTGGCTGTTGCCAATCCACAGCTGCACGTTCGATCTCAGCCACTGAGGGCAGGTGCCTGAGGGACGGAAGTTGAGCAGCAGGTTTATGAGGATTAAAGAGAGCGTCGGGTAAAACAATTACAGAGTCGGACGAGTATTCCGACGAGATCCGAAGCCGAGTGATGACGGACATTTCCAGACGCTTCTGTAGGCTGGAAAGCGAATGAGCTCATTCATTCACTAACGGTCATCTACAGGGATCTCTACTACATGGAAGTAACAATTAAAGGCTGCATGACGCGGCTGGCTCAGGTTGTTTTGCTGTCGATCGCGAGCGTAACCCACGCTCAAACGTCCGGGCTGGAATATTTAACGGTCGATGAACTCGGCTCCAACATGGAGCAAGGCCAGCTCACAGCCGTGGCGCTTGTACGCCATCTGCATCAGCGTATCGAGGCGCTGGATAAAAGCGGGCCGGCGATCAACTCGATCATCGAACTCAACCCCGATGCACTGGCCATCGCCGAGTCCCTGGACAAGGAGCGAAAAGCCGGGCATGTACGCAGTCCACTGCATGGCATCCCGGTGCTGCTGAAGGACAACATCGACACCTCTGACGAAATGCAGACCAGCGCAGGTTCGTTGGCACTGGTTGGGCAACCTGCGGCACAGGATGCGTTCATCGTGCAGCGACTGAGAGCTGCCGGGGCAATCATTTTGGGGAAAACCAACCTCAGCGAGTGGGCAAACTTTCGCGACCCCGCCATCCCCGATGGCTGGAGCGGGCGAGGCGGGCAAACCAAAAATCCGCACCTGCTGAGTGAGACGCCGTGCGGCTCAAGTTCCGGCTCCGCCGCAGCTGTCGCGGCCGGTTTTGCGCCATTGACCGTCGGCACAGAAACGGCCGGCTCGATCATCTGCCCTGCGTCGCTCAACGGTGTGGTAGGTCTCAAGCCTACCGTGGGTTTACTGAGCCGTAGTGGCATCGTTCCAGTGACGCATAAACTCGATACACCAGGCCCTATAACCCGCACGGTTCGCGATGCCGCATTGCTTCTGAACGCCATGACTGGCAACGACCCGGCTGACCCGATCAGAAGACCTCCAGGCGTCGATACAACGGACTATACGGCTCTGCTACGCCCTGATGCGTTGGTGGGGCGCCGTATCGGTTTCCCGATGAAGTTCGACAATAGCCCTGAGGGGCTCGAAAGTGATCCGCAGTTTTCCCAGGCGCTGGAAGTCATACAGGCTGCCGGCGCCAAATTGATTCCTGTAGAACTCGTTGATCCAATATCAGAGCGGGTCGAAGAGGCGATGTGGATGGGCATCAAGCGTGATCTGCCTCGGTATCTGGCGACACGCACCGCACTGGCTGCACCCACGCTGGAAGCTATCGTGCAGTTCAACGAGGACACGCCTGGCACCATGAACTACGGACAAACCACCCTGATCGCGGCCAGCGCCATTGATTTTGACGAGGACGCCTACAACGACCTGTGGCAGAAAATCCAGAGTGAAAACGCGACGGTCATCGATGCTTTATTGAAAACCCATCAACTGGACGCCTTGGTGCTGGACGTAGGCTCCCCCGGTTTGAACGTCATACCGCTGGCAGGCTACCCCGGCATCATGATGCCGTCGGGCATCGACGCCGATGGCCTGCCAACCTCAGTGTTTTTCTACGGCACCCGCTGGAGCGAAGCCAAGCTATTGGCGATGGCCTACGGTTACGAACAAGCCTCACACGCACGACAAGCACCGGCTTTCAAACCCTGATCATGCACTAGGCAAACACCACTTCAATACGGCCCTCTTTGCGAGTGCGGGGGGCCGATTTGACAACGATTTGCACATCGCGCCCGAGGAGTAACAGGCACTCCATCATCTTGGCCTCACTCAACCATCGCAAAATCCGCTCGCCCCACCGGGTTCGGAGTGGTCCCTCTCACATTCATCCCACGCCCCGGCGCAAATCCCGGGAAGAACGCCAGCCCTTCAGACTCGAACCGATACGCCAACGCCAACCGCGTGACATCCAGCACCTCCTTGCGCGCCTCAAAGCGCTCAATGGCCTCCACCGAAACCCCGGATTCACGGGACAACTCCTCCACACTCCAGCCCAGCATCGCTCGGGCCTGGGCGCAGTGGGCCGGGGTGAATTGGAAGAGGGCGATACGTTCCAGGGTGATTTTCATCGCTTGAGAGGCCATGGTGTTCTCCGGGCTCGAGAGTGCTGATTCAAAATGTACTGTGTTTTTGTACAGTTGTTTTGAGGCGGAATCAAATGGATTTTTGTTTTCTACGGTTTCGCGTCTTTGCTCCTGACGAGCGGTCATGTCGCCCTGATGGCGAAATGGAGCATGTGGACCCGAAGTGAAAATGAGGGTTGGTTCATCATGTTTTTTCGCAACAATCAGCGTGCCGATGTCCAAATCTTTGAAGGAGGACGTCATGTCGATTGCTGAAAGTGACTGGAGAAAATTCAAGGCGCTTCGCCAGATTGCCCTCGATCGTTTTTGTCAGGGGGTTCTTGCCGATGCCAAGGCAATCGCCCAGCATGGGGCGCTTTCAGCTCATGCTCGATATGGCATGCTCTACGGTTTGATCCAGGACCGTAACAAGGACATGTACCGCGCCTTCGACGCGAACAGCCAATCCCGTTCCAGTGCGCTCAGAGGCTTGAGCTTGATGGTTAAGCATGACTTGCTCACCGAGGCGCAGCTATCCGTTCTCAGTGAAGAAGCGCGGGATTACATCTCGGAAACCGTTCGCCAACCTTATGAGCTTGAGTGGGTCGACGAGATCGTAATATGTCTTCTACAAACGCGACCATGCGCTTTACCCCAGGGAACGCGCTGTGGCGTGGAAATCGGGGCCACGTTAGGATTGTGCTCTTTTTGGAGACGCTCATGTCGGCACCAATTTTTGCTGCAGCCCAATGCGCCGTTCGTGCTGGCGATATCAGTGCCAACCTGACGCTGCACATGGATTTCATGCAGCACGCCCGCGAGCAGGGGGTGGGGCTATTACTCTTTCCCGAGTTATCGCTCACAGGATATGAACCAACCTTGGCTGAAGCCTTGGCGCAGGATATAGATAGCCCACTTCTCTCCCCCTTGCGACACCTTGCGCGGGAAGCCTCCATGACCACGGTAGTGGGTTTACCGTTGCGCCTACCCGGTTATGACAAACCGCTAATTGCAGCTTTCATACTCCACCAAGATGGCTCGATTGGTGTCTATACCAAGCAGCATTTACACCCTGGCGAAGAGCAATTCTTTAGTGCGGGTAATGGGGGTGATTTGATGCTTATCGCCGACTTACCCATAGCCCTATCGGTGTGTGCTGATTTCAGTCACCCGGAACATTCATCACACGCTGCAAAACAAGGCGCGCAGTTGTATGCCGCTAGTGTGCTCATCGGTGAAACTGGTTATTCACGCGATAGCTCGCTATTGCAGAACTGCTCAAAGCGTCATGGAATGGCCGTGCTCATGGCGAATCATGGCGGCCCGACCGGTGGGTGGGCTGCTGCTGGGCAGAGCGCGTTTTGGAATGAGCAGGGTCAATGCGTTGCGTCCACGGACGGCGTGGGGAACCGGTTGCTGATCGTCTCGAAACAGCTTCATGGGTGGCAAGGTTTCGAAACTTCAGTATCCGTTACTTCCCAAACTATGGGCACCGCCCCGTCATCGAGGTAGAGCGACAGCGCTGCCCAGCGTTTCAGGCTGTAATCCAGTGCTCTGCTGATCGCTGAACCTTCGGGCATGAGATCGCGCTGGGCGATCATCCAGGCATGCATTGCTTCCATCACAGGCACAGCCTTTTCTTCCCGTATTCGACGGCGTAAATCCGGTTCCAGGTCGTGGATTTCACTTTCGATTTCGTAAAGCAACTGGATGTAGCGCAGGGCTAGCTCTGCGAGCAGGCTCTTGTTGGTGGCATGCAGTTCGAGGCTGGCCTTGTAACCACCAAAATCATCGCAGCCCAGCTTGCCCTTCCAGCCTTGCGGGAAGTTGCGAGCATGCTCACCGGCGCGGCTGGGGCTGTAGTCGTAAACGACTGCCGCTGTTTCGCAGAATTGGCTGACTTGGCCGGACGGTTACGGACGAGTTTTCAGCTGGACGCTTCGATAGCGATATGAATGACACGCCTCGAAGCAGCAAGGGGCACAAGGATTATTACTACCCGGATGAGGAGATGGTCGCTCATTGGCTGCGTCGATACGCAGGCCTTGATGAGTCCCGTGTTCAAGCCGCTCTTGAGCGACGCAAGGAAGTGAAAAGGGAAATCCGGGCGCTTGAAGACCAGCTACGACAAACGCATGAATCGTAGCAGTCGTCAGCCCGTAAGCCCTGGAGCCTCGCGCACAATAAAGTGATCCAGGTTCTCGATGTTGGCACTGAACACCCCAAACGTCTGCTCGGGGTTTTTCTTGCTCGGCACCTGCTTCAACTCCGGCGTCACCCCATAAAAAAAGCAATACAACTCCCGCCCACTGTCTATGGCGTGCTTGATCTCCTCCAGGAACGCCTTGCGCTTGCGGTAGGTGTCGATCAGCTTCTTGTTCAGGTAAACATTGACCGAGTAAGGCTTCTTCTCGAACCAGACCTTCTTCTCGAAATCGATGCGAAAGCTCTGGGTGTAATCCTTGATCTGCTTGATCTTGCCCCAGTAAATCAGGCCCTTGTTGTCTTGCAGGTATTCGATCTTTTTGAAGAAGGAAGCGTAGGGCGCCGTGTGCTCGCCGATCTTCAGTGGCATGCGCTTGAGCAAGTCTTTGTCTTCGAAGTTGGAGACGAAGCACTCCACCGGGTGGGCGAAGATGCTGGTTTTGTCCGGCGCCGAAGGGTGGGCGGGATGCTCGGTGTCGCTGTTCGCTGAAGGTATTGCAGGCTCATCCCTTTGCACATCTGCAGCCACCGCCGGTTGTGACGGCTTACGCACATACGCACGCCGGGTCAGTAACAACTCCGACGGAAAATGTTCCTCGCGACTGTCAGCCGTTTCCGCACTATCCACCTCTGCGCCCGATGCTGGCGTCCTCAGACTGACATAAGGACAGCCCTCGACATGCCGCGTGCTCGGCAGGTTCTTGAAGTGCGGTGTTCGCACGTAATTCACGTTCTTGGCGTTGAAGGTTCCCAGTTCATTCGCGGCATCGAAGGCCAGACGGCAGGCATCGTTGGGGCACTGGAAGTGTTCCTTTGCGGAATCGAACGCCATGGTTTCGTCGAAATTCAGATCGCGTACGTCATAGATCGACAGTTTTTCGTCGAGGCTGAGGCAGTAGGCGAGGTCGAATTTCATGGTGGGTTCCAGTTTCTTTAGGTGACCAGCTTCCAGTGGTGGCGCATTCGAAGCAATAGCTACAAAGAGATCTCTTGGATATCACCGAGTCTTCATCGTCGTGTCTATGTGGCTGGCTTGCGGGGAGCGAGTCTGCTCGCGATGGCGTTGGTGGATATGGACCATGAGCTAAATCCGTCGCCGGAGTCCCCCGTGGAGTTCGCCCATGGAGCTTCTGCTTGATGAGTAGTGGTCGAATGCTTCCAATCTCCGCAGCAGAACCGCTTCTCTGTACTGCTTTACCCGTGATGCCAATGTAGTTACCGTTGTAGGATTAATCTCCTGCGCCTGTAGCCTGTTTCTATCGTCGGGTTCTGATTCCTATCACCACTTACCGACATTGATCGAGCCGCTACCACGCAATGCCCATTTTTTGCTCATGTAGCCAAGGATAGCGACTCGATGACTTCGCCCGCACTCAATCAGATCTTGTTTGGCCCACCTGGTACCGGGAAGACTTTCGCCACTATCGAGGCGGCGCTAGAAATCCTTGCTCCGGAGTTTCTTCAAACCAACAAAGAAAACCGAGCTGCACTGAAAAAACGCTTTGATGAGTTAGCTGCGGATGGACATGTCGAATTCGTCACATTTCATCAAAGCTTCAGCTACGAAGACTTCGTCGAAGGACTGCGCGCGGAAAGCGGAGACGACGGGCAATTGCGCTATGACGTTGTCGATGGTGTGTTCAAAAATTTGTGTACCACTGCCAGCGCAAAAGTCACCCAACAAGCGCCAGCGCCTATGGACATTGAGCGACGTCGTGTCTGGAAGATGTCGTTGGGGAACATTCACGGAGGCGATGCGTACATTTTTGATGAGTGCAAAGACAACAATTACGCCTTGCTTGGTTACGGCGGGAACATTGATTTCAGTGGATGCGAGAGCAGAGAGGACATAGCCCAACGCTTCGCAGAGGCAGGTGAAACTCTACCTCAAAATGCATATGGGATTACCGCTGTTCACAGCTTTCTACTGAAAATGAAAATTGGCGATTTGCTGGTCGTGACCGAGGGTAATACAAAGTTTCGGGCGATTGGTGAGGTGACTGGCGAGTACCGTTGCTTAAACCGCGAAGATCAAGGCTTCGAATACGGTCAATGCCGTTCGGTGAAATGGCTAAGAATTTATGAGCCGTCCTTGCCGCATGATCAGCTTATGAACGGAAAATTCACTCAACGCACGCTTTACGAACTAAGTTCTGGGTCGTTGGACCGGAGTAAACTTGCTCAACTGCTGGGGGCTAAATCTCCGGTTGTTACCGAAGAGCTTGGCTTGAATGGGCTGTTTAAGCTGGGTGAAAGCTTCGGAACTGGATACGTTGTAACTCATGCTTCCGACGATATAGTGGAGCTAAGCAAGCCCAAAGGTAATCAGTTGCCTGTAGGTATGAGTATCTTGAGTACGCTTGCAGGCTACGTGAGAGAAGGCCGTTTATCGATTGCAGATATACGTAATCGACTTCTCTTTAAAAAAGTACCGGAAACCAAACTGGATCCGCATCTGGTCAATGGTTATCTCAATATTTTGCCTGCCTTGGTGGAGCGATTGCTGGAGGCGTCGAGCACACGCCCGGCAAGGGCGGCAATACCTCCGCGAAATGATGCCCGCGTATTGATCATCGACGAAATAAATCGCGGCAATATCTCACGAATATTTGGTGAGTTGATCACGTTAATCGAGCCTTCTAAGCGGGCGGGAGCAGACGAGGCTCTGATAGTGACACTGCCGTACTCGAAGCAGCATTTCAGTATTCCAAGCAATGTTTATCTTATTGGCACAATGAATACCGCTGACCGTTCATTATCTGGCCTAGATATCGCATTGCGTCGTCGTTTCACTTTTCGCGAAATGCCGCCTAAGCCTGAACTGCTGGAAAATATTACCGTGGGTGGACTTTGCATTGGTCAACTTCTAAAGGTGATGAATCAGAGAATCGAAATGCTGCTAGATCGAGATCATTGTCTGGGACATGCTTATTTTATGCCCTTAGATAGTGACTCTACATTGGAGCGATTGGGACAAATTTTTCGTGAGCAGGTTCTCCCGCTTTTGCAGGAGTACTTTTTCGAAGATTGGCAGAGAATTCAGTGGGTACTCAACGATCATCGTAAATCCGCTGAGAATTGCTTTATCGAACAGCCACCATTCAAACCCGATTTGTTGTTTGGCGAGGAAGTGGCATTCAGTAACGAAAATAACCAATGGATGATCAATGAAGAAGCCTTTGCTCGGATCGAGTCCTATTGGGGGATCATTGATCATCAGGCGGTACTTCCAAAGCTGCAAGACTCTATCGAAGCTGAAAAAGGCGATATCCAAGTTCGTCAGCTTGAAAGTGGTTCAGTTGAAGTTTTACAGGGTGGGAAAGTCATTCGTCCCTCCAAGCCCTTACTGCGTGAACTTGCGGCGGAGCATAGCGTGACAACTCACTATTCAAGCGGTCGTGAGTTAAATACTCGTCAACTTGGTGTAGCAGTTATCCGAGCACTGAAAGGCGTGACGGCGTGAAACCCATCGTCACGGTTCGCGAATACGCGAGGCTGACGACGGATAACGTCGCCGTGCCAACGTTAGATCTTGCTCAGGTATCAGTTTCAGCCTTTGACTGGTTATGCAGGTTAAGTGCTTTTTTCAGCAAAGCCGGGGCAGGGCTGGTCCAACTCGAAAACCGTTGCTTACTCAAGCTCGACAACTACGTTGGCGTATTGGAAACGCCCTGTGGTACGCGCCTTGAGATTCTTCCCAAGCATTTCGAGCGAGAGGATTGCATCAAGCAAAGCAGAGCGTTGCTGAGACGCATGATCCAAGCTTCCCTAAATTTGCCCACCCGCGAAGTCGGTGCGGCGGATCTACAAGATTTCGATGCACCGTTGAGCGAATGGATCATGGGTCGATTTTTATTGGCTCTGGATCACTTGATCAAACGAGGGCTGCGTTTCGATTACCAGCGGGTAGAGGAAGAACAACGCTTTCTGCGTGGTCAGTTGGATGTGGTCAAGCAAATGCGGCAGCCACCTGGGCGTCAGCACAATTTTCAGATACGCCACGATATTTTCTTACCCGACCGCCCGGAAAATCGCTTACTTAAACTCGCGTTAGATCAGGTCTGCAAAGCCACCAAAGAGCCTCTTAACTGGCGACTAGCGCATGAGTTAAGAGGTATATTGTTAGAAGTACCGACAAGTCGTAACGCGCAACACGATTTCAAACAATGGAGTAACGAGCGACTGATGGCGCACTACGTACCAGTGAGGCCATGGTGCGAATTGATCATCAAGCAGCAGATGCCTTTAGCGGTCGCAGGGGATTGGCACGGCATGAGCTTGTTATTCCCTATGGAAAAGCTATTTGAGCGTTATGTAGCTGCGAGCCTAGATAGGGATCTATTTCACGATGCTCGACTGGTCACCCAGACGCATAGTGAGCATCTGTGTCGGCATAAGGGTAAAAATTTCTTTCAGTTGCGGCCGGACCTGATGATCCACCATCAGCAGAAAAGCTGGGTACTCGATACAAAATGGAAGCGGCTGAATTCCTCCGGAGAGAATAAAAACTACGGATTGAAACAATCGGATTTTTATCAGTTGTTCGCCTATGGTCATAGGTATTTATTAGGTGATGGGGAGTTGGTGCTGATCTACCCAAGACAAGCTGCATTTGATGCCCCCTTGCAGGTGTTCGAGTTCGCTCCACAACTGAAGCTCTGGGTGCTGCCATTTGATTTGGAACAGGGCATCTTGATTGGCGGGCCAGAGGGATTGCCGCTGCAATCTCAGTGGTTACAGACGGCGAGTGGGTAGTCGATTGGACGTTCGACTAGCAAGATCAGAATAGGGTGCAGAAGGTTGCACCCTTTTTGCGAGGCCTGTTAAAGCAGGAAAAACTGCGAAACCTTCCGCCACCATGACGTTTGCTGTTGACCCAGCAGTAAACAAGGCATATCCCGCAATCGAATCCAGGGCTCATCCCGCCATTGCAGCAGGCTCAGAGACATTTCTGGCCACTCGAGCAAACTCAACAAAGGGCGATCGGTATTTTCTGGCTGCTCTGCATCACGTAAGGCCGGCACCACTTGATGAGTGATCCACTCACGCAGCAAGCGATTTCCTGGCGCATAGTGATACACCAACAGCGCGTACACACCGGACTCGCTGAGCATCATCTGCTTTGCCGGTTGCCGGTAATACTCAATCCACAGCGAGCGGTACTGGTCTTTGTCTAGTTTGTTGACCATGCGCTCACTTAGATAGAAACCCATCAAGCGTCCGATATCGCGGGCACAAAACCATGGTTGGTTTTCCAGGAGGAGGGCGTGGAGAGGAAGGTTGTGGCGGGTGAAGGCTGTTACAGAGAAGAGATCAGACATAACCGATCCCCACAATGCGGAGAGTGACGAGATGGTTGTACTCAGGCATATCCATTACCTCTACGTTGGACTATGGCGGGCTTAACCCCAACGTAAAGTGGACATAAGAAGCTCCAACGAGCAAAAAGCCACACGCAGCCGTAAGATAAATCACCAGGGGTGACTACTTGTCTGTGTAATTGGCTAGCTTTCTACGTTGGGCGTTTCTTAGGCACCTAAGTAGAGCTTAGGGACGTTTCAAATATTGATCAATACGGATGGATCTGGGGTTGCTGTAGGAGCTTTTGCATTTGCTGAGAGTGTGAGTAAGAGTTTTCCTACTGTCTAGTCCTGAAATAGGTTTACACCTGTTTCAGTCTCAAAACGCCCGATGCACTGCATCGGGCGTTTTGTATTTC
>NZ_JBWKOF010000004.1:0-72320 GCF_059415945.1 Pseudomonas sp. GW821-FHT09H03
CTCAGCGTGATCAAGCGCCTGTTCATCGGCGTCGGGCAGGGGGTGAGCCTGTTCGTGCGCAAGCTCGGTATCAAGCTGATCGCCAATCAGGGCCCGGTCAGCGTGCAGGCGCAGAACGACAAACTTGAACTGATTGCGCGACATGGCCTGAACATCACCAGCACAGAAGATGAAATCCACATCACGGCGAAGAAAAGAATCGTCCTTAACGGCGGCGGCAGTTACCTGAGCCTGGATGAGTGTTGCATCGAGTCGGGAACGGCCGGGGATCACAAGGTCAAGGCGGCGGATTACGAGTATGTGCCAACCAAAGCCACCCAGGCTCCGCAGATTCCGCCAATGGCGCAGCGCATCGACCCACCGCTGGCGTTCCACGAGCAGTTCCGGCTCTTTGCCCACGACGGCGAACAACCCCGGGCCAACGTGCCCTACAAGATCACCGCAGCCTCCGGCAAGGTCTGGAAAGGCATCACCGACAGTCAGGGCTTTACCGAACGAGTCTATACCGCCAAGCCTGAAGCCCTGTCGTTGGTCTACGACATGGAGGAAGAGGAAGAGGAAGAAGAACTCGAAGGCATCACCTTGCGCCTGGGTCTGTTCTTCGATGGCACGGGCAACAACCTGGGCAACTCCGCTGCGACCGAACAGTGCCGGCGTGAGGATCTGGAACTGTTCGACAAGAGCGATTTGGCGAGCATTGTGCAACTGTGCAAACAGCATGGGTTTGACGGTTTTGATGGCAGTGGTTTTGCCAGTGCTCCGGATAACAGTTACGGCAATGCGCCGAGTAATGTGGCGCATTTGTATGATCTGTACCCGGACAATGCAGCGACACCGATGGAGCTTGGTGCAGCAGTTGGTTTTGTAGCGGTGTATCTGGAGGGCATCGGCACTCGCAGTGGTAGTAAGGACTCGCTGGCCGACCAAGCCACGGGTCGAGGGAAAACTGGCGTGGTGGCGCGCGTGGAAATGGCACCATCGCTAATCGCTAGGCAGATGAGAGCGTTCACAGATAAGAACGCTGGAAAGCTTATTCGACGAATCGAGTTCGACATCTTCGGTTTCAGCCGTGGGGCCGCCGCCGCGCGCCATGGCGCGAACGAATTGCTCAAGTCAGGGCGCGGGGTGTTTGCCGAGGTGTTGCAAGCTGGGCGCTTTGGCCTGACCCCGAGTTTCGATCCGGCGGTGGACGTGAGTCTCAATCTGATCGGATTGTTCGACACTGTCGCGGCGGTCATGGGTGCGGACCTGAGCGTAGCCAACGATGACAACCCGGGCGTCAACTTGTACCTGCCTCCCGGCTGCGCCCGCCAGATCATCCAATTGCAGGCCCGCGACGAGCACCGCCTGAACTTCGCCCTCAACAGCGTGCTGGACGGTCATCGACAAATCAGCCTGCCCGGAGTGCACTCGGACGTCGGCGGTGGATACCTGCCGAACGCCCGCGAATGCTTATGGGTTACGGCGCCGTTGCGGATCGGTGTTTCAAATTATCAACGGCCGGAGTCGCACCCACAATGGGCGAAACTTCAAGCACAGGCCAAGACCTTGCGCGAAAGTGGCCTGGCTGGCAGCGGCAGCCTTGAGGTCAAGGCGTTGGCAATCCCGCCTGTCCCACGCGGCCCGTCTGAGCCCAAGGTGGAGGAGTACTGGCTGGTGCTGGTGCTCGACCGCTCGGTTCGCGGCGAACTGGCACTGATTGCCCTGCGCCTGATGCGTGAGCTGGGTGTGCGCCATGGCGTGCCGTTCAAAAACCTGGAAGCGCGGCCTGAATGGGCCCTGCCAGAAGAGCTACGGCCCATAGCTGAACAAATTCTGGAACAAACCCTGGCGGGCAATGAGGTTCGCCTCGGTCCGGCCGAAGAGTGTTTGTTGCGCGGCCGATACATTCACCAATCCGCCCATTGGACCCCTCGCGCCGGCCTGTTGATCAGCAAGCCTGCGCCGAACAAGCAGCGAAACATTCACCCCAACCAGCCACAGAAGGGCTATCCGCAATGAAGCGCCTTAGCCTCATCATAGGGTTGTTGATCAGCCTATCTGCCTGTGCCCGTGAGCCTCAATCATCGGCACCACCCAACCTGCCTTATGACAGCTGGTATGTGGGCTTGGCGGCACCGCGTTTCATGGAAGTCTGGGTCGAAACTGTGGATGTTCTCGATCAGCGCGGATTGCCGTTTTTTCGAGTACATAGAGGCGTTGCTAGCTATACCGGCAAGGCGGAAGGATGGCACACGGGAGGAGGGAAAAACAAACCGGTGAACAATGTCGATTTGCCCGAGCGACTCTTCTTGCGCTGGCAATCACTGGCGGAGCCACAGGCATACAAGATCAGAATCACCATTCCGCAATGGGTGCGCGATGAGATGGTCAAGCCACATCATGTGTTTTGCAAGTGGGATCAGAAGGTGGTGACTCTCTATAGAGATACGATCACGTTAGGTATGGCTCCGGGGGGGATTGTTAAGGTCTGGGTAGGAACGGGATGTCTGGAGCACAAAGAGGTGGGCCGGTTTCAGGCCGAGATCGAACCACTTGGACCGTATCGCGGCAAGAGTAACGGGCAATACGTACCGATTGAGCCTGAGAACAAAGCCTATGTTGACGCGCATGGCATTCCCTATGGCTCGTGGTGAAGGGTTATCCGCAATGACGCGCTTGAGTCTCCTCATCGGCCTGCTGTTCAGTCTATGCGCCTGCGCCCGTGAGTCCCAACTGCCCGCGCCGCCTCAATTGCCTTATGACAGCTGGTATGTGGGCTTGGCGGCACCGCGCTTCATGGAAGTCTGGGTCGAGACGGTGGATGTACTTGATCAGCGCGGTCTGGCGTTTTTTCATGTGTTTGGAGGTGTCGCTGGTTACACCCGCAAGCCGGAAGGCTGGCACAAAGGAGGAGGCGCAACGAAGCCAGTGAACAACGTTGACCTGCCCGAACGACTCTTCTTACGGTGGCAATCACTGGCGGAGCCACAGGCATACAAGATCAGAATCACCATTCCGCAATGGGTGCGTGATGAGATGGTCAAGCCGGAGCGGGTGTTTTGCCAAGGTTCCAAAAAGTGGAAAGACGACTACCGCGACTCCGTCACTCTGGGAATGGCCCCTGGTGGCATCGTCAGGGTCTGGGTGGGAGGCGCGTGTCTGGATTACAAGGAAGTCGGCCGCTTTCAAGCCGAGATCGAGCCACGGGGGCCATATCTGAACAGCAAAGGCATTTACTACCGGCCGTTGAAGCCTGAAGCAAAGGCCTATGTCGACGTGCATGGCATTCCTTATGGCTCCTGGTAAATGTTCGTTAAGTATCTGTGTAGTGGGCTTTTAAGCCAAGGGATTACTGCACGCAAAATTTCAAAAGGACGTTAATAGTATGCAGCAAGTTATATATGCAGGCAGTACCAATAACACCGATAACACTGTGATCAAAGTCATATCTGCGGACAGTGCTTTGACTTGGTTGTCGCCGGCAGAAAATGCCGTATTCAAGATTACACAGGACGCATTGCTGCCCGATATTGTGTTTGAGTTTCATACTGAACATGTCGGGCTTTACACGTGGTCGTGGTCGATTGAGTGGGAGGCGAAAGCCAGTGGGTTGAGGGAGCGCGCTCGTAAAGACGAAGTCCTGCAAATCTTCAATGCTTCCGGATCGCTTGTGAGCGATAAAAGAACATGGTCTGTGAATCTTTCTGAGCAAGTGCTGGGCGGCATTTTAACGGTCGGCGTAAGTGTCGGCGAAAAGTCCCTGAGCAGAAGCGTTGTCATACAAGGGCAAAACCCGACAAGGCAGAGCATCGCCAGCTATGTAAACAGTCTGGACGATATGTCCGGCTTCGAAAAGTTGCTGGAGCAAGAAACCCGCTCCAAGCACTTTATAGAACTTGATGGCGAACCCATCGTCGCCTTCGACAAAGGCTACGGCATCACGCAAATGACCAATCCAGCGCCGAATTATGAACAGGTCTGGAACTGGAAAGCCAACATCCTGGCGGGTTCTTCGATTTACAAGGACAAGGTACGCATCGCTAAAAAATACCTTGGGCAGGGTGGCAGAACCTATACCGACGACCAACTGCAGCATGAAATATTCAGCCGCTGGAACGGTGGTTCCTATCACGAGTGGGACACGGTCTCGGCGTCCTGGGTCAGAAAGAAAAATCTCTTGTGCGATAGCAATACCGGAAATATTGGCTGGCCGATGAATAACGAAAAGAACAAGGACAAAACTCAGGCTCAGCTACGAGAAAGGGATAAGGAGACTTATTCGAAGGGTACGAAGGGGCAGTCGGAGGATCATCCATGGCAATACCAGGGAGTGTGTTATGCAGATCATGTGCTGGGTAAATAAGGTCGCAAAGACGCTGCTTTGTTTTGTGTTTTGTTTGGCCCCGGCTTTTTATGCCAGTGCCGAGACGACGCCGATAACAAAAGTCAGTGGACAGGCTCAACTGCAGTTGGCCGATGGCGCAAATTATCAAGTGAAGTTGATGGTTGATACCGACGCTGTTTTTTATGACAAAGACAAGCACAAGGCCGGGGAGAGTGAATATGTTTCGCTGTTCCAGATCGCACCCTCGAACCCTGCACAGCCCTCAGGTCTGTGCGGCTCTGGAAGCGAAATCTGGCTTTATGTTTATCAAGTCCAGAGTGCAGGTCTTGTTGAAAAAACCAGGTTATTGGTTAGCAGCTGTTTGCGATCGGTTTCGATGGAAAGCCAAAACTCCGGTGCCCGGCAGCAAGACCTCGATTTCTCTTCCGTGCAGTGGAACCCAGAGGGGTTTTCCATTCAGTGGTTCGTACATGCCGATGCGGCCGGTCGGCCGTTGCAGCGCTCGAATTTTGTATTGCATGACGGCACTTTTTTGCGGCAAGACGTATTGATTGAAGAGAATCCGGGCACCGGGTCATCCAAAAGGGAAAAACAATGAAAGGCATCATTCGGATTGGCGACAAAACCACCGGTGGGGGCAGCGTACTTTCGGGTTCCGCCGTCATGCGGTTCGAGGGCATAGGTGTGGCGCGCGAAGGCGATCCGGTGAGCTGTCCGGTTCCAGGCCACGGCCGCACGGTGATCGCCGAAGGGCATCCGGCGTATCGGGACAATGGTGTTCCGGTTGCTTTTGACGGCCATTGCTGTGCGTGCGGGTGCGCTCTGATCTCCTCGCTGCCTGTAGCGGGTGCGAGTTAACCCATGCCGGTCAGATTGGATAAGGTCCCTGCGCAGGCTGTGAGACCCAAGCGCCCGCGTGTCTGGCTTTGGGCAGCCTTGTTACCTCTTTTGTTGCTGGTGGGAACGGGGTTGGCCTGGCTGTTCAGCCCGGTTCCGTTGAACCAGCAGTCAGCCGACTTCTGGGCGCTGTTCCTGGGAGTGCCGTTGGCTGGGTGGGGCGTACTGGGTTTCGGTCGAGTGTTGTTTTACATAGGCCAACAAAGTGCTGCCGATGGTTGGGATGACGCACGGGAAAAGGATGTGTTTCTCCTAACCCGACAAGGGCGCCGCACCCAGCAAGTGTTGGGTGCGAGTCTGTACACCGCGCTTCGTGAGCCCGGGGAGATGCCCGCCGCCCAGCTTGACAGGTTGCTGGCCGGAACTGTCGCACTCGAGGCTCAACCGGTCGGCGAGGGTAAGCCACCGCTGCGTCACACTCATTTTTCAGGCGACAGGGAAGACCCGGAGCACCTGCTGCTGGGCGTTTTGAAACAGGTGCTCGGTGATTTGGCGTCATCCCTGGCACCATTGCCGGACAGCACACCACTGGCGTTGTTACTGGAGGTCGAAAGCGGCTTGCCGGAGGGTGTCCTGCGGCGTGTGTGGCGAGAGGCTTGGAGCCTGTCCGGCATCCGTCAATCTACAACGCCGGTCGAGGGCCGTGGGTTGGCGGTGGTGGATCACTGGCTCGACCAACGCATCGACGATCGGGCGTTGCTGATGGTGGTGGCGTTGCAATTCGCTGCGGGGCAACCCGAAGGCACGGCGGAAGTCGCCGTTGGCCTGTTGTTCGGCAATCGCCTGACGCAATCCACCTTGGCACCTACGGCCTACCTCCATCGCCCTGAACTGGAGCGCGCGCCCACCGACGATGCATTGCTGTATTCCGCTAGGCAGGCTCTCGAATGGGTGCCGTTGCCAGCGCAGTCCATCGAACAGGTTTGGCGAGTGGGCATCCATGCGCAACGCCATGCTGCTTTGTCGACGGTGTCGGCCGTTCTCTCGCTGCCAACCGTACCCAACCAAGCATGTTGCAGTCTCGATGGCTTGCTTGGGCATCCGGGTCAATCTGCCCCGTGGGTGGCGATCGCCGCCGCTGCGCAGTCCATCGAACGCGGCGCGGGGCCGCAATTTATTTTCAGTGGCGGCGCTGTCGCCGATGGACTCTGGAGCACGGTGTTGATGCCCGTGTCACCCCTTTCGAAATAGGAAATCTCGAATGCAGTTTCGACGCTCTATAGGTATAGGCGGGCTGGTGAGCCTGTTGGTGATCGCCGGTGTGGTGTTGAGTCTGCTGCTCTGGCGTCACCCGGAGTCCCTGGGTATTGCCGCCGGCAGTGTTCAGCAGACGCTGTGGCTTTCGGTGACTTCGGTGCTCACCTTTATCGCATCGATGTTTCTGGCTGGCTATCACGTGCTTGGACGGCAAATGGGAGGTTCGGCCTATGCCCGGTGCGACAGGGATGATATTCCCGTGCCTGTGCGAGTCCCTCGCCCTGAATCCGATGTTGTTCAGGCCAGGCAATGGGTGGCCAAGGTCAGAGCCTCCTATCGGGCGCACCACAGCTTCTTGCGGCGTGACAAAACCCGCTTCCTGCTCATTGTCGGCGAGCCCGAGCAGATCAAGGCCATTGCCCCTGGCCTGACCCGGGACCATTGGCTGGTTGACCGGGACACCGTGCTGCTCTGGGGTGGCTGTGTGCAAGACAATCTGGACGATGTGTTGATCGAGCGCTATCGCTGCCTGACCCGCTGGCGCGCTCTCGACGGCGTGGTCTGGGCGGTGAATGCCGAACAGAGCGCCGACGGCTACCACATGGGTAAAGGCGCACGGCACCTGCAAGACCTCGCGCACACGCTCGGCTGGTCGCTGCCGCTGCACCTGTGGCAGGTCTGCGCCAGTAACTGGGTACAGGACAAACGGCCAAGCCAGGCAGTGGGTTGCGCACTGCCGTCACGCCTCACCGCATCAGACCTGGAATCATCGCTGCACGCTCTGCTCGGCCCCCTGCGTCAGGAAGGCTGGGCACAGATGAACAAGGTGATGGGCCATGACTTTCTGGTGCGTCTGGCGCGGGACCTGGAGGTTGGAGGCGTGGCCCGCTGGCGCAAGGCGCTGACGCCGTGGTTCGGGACCGGCAAGCAGGAGGTGCCGTTGCGAGGCCTGTGGTTCAGCCTGCCGTTGCCCGCTACCGCTATATCGCAGAACGAGGACGATCACTTCTGGCCCATGGACCCGGCCTGGCAAGGTGTGCTCGGCGAACCCAAACAACCGAGTCGTCGCTTGGGCTGGAGCGCTCCGCGCGTCGCTTATGGCCTGGCGTTGACCGTGGCCCTGGTCTGGGGCGCCGGCCTGCTGTTGTCGTTCATCAGCAACCGCGTGCAGATCCACCATTTGCAGACCCCACTCAGCGCCCTGCAGCAAGCCGCCCCCGGCGACGCGCAATTGAGCGCCCTCAACGAGCTGACCCGCGAACTCGGCCGCCTGGACTACCGCGCCACCCACGGCACCCCGTGGTACCAACGTTTCGGTCTGAACCAGAACGACACACTACTGGCCTCGCTATGGCCGCGTTACGTCGAAGCCAACCAGCGCCTGCTGCGTGACCCGGCGGCAGCCACCCTCAAGGCCCGGCTCAACGCCTTGGTCAAGCTGCCCCCGGACAGCCCCGAACGCGCCAAGCGTGCCCAATCCGCCTACGCGCAACTCAAGGCCTACCTGATGCTGGCCCGCCCGGAAAAAACCGATCCAGCCTTCCTCACCAAGGCCCTGACCGACGCCGAACCACAACGCGCGGACTTTTCCCCTGGCCTCTGGCAAGCACTGGCGCCAGCCCTGTGGCAGTTCTACGCCGAACAATTGGCCGCCCATCCAGAGTGGCGCATCGACGCCGATCCCAAGCTGGTGGCCCAGGTCCGCCAGGTGCTGATCAGCCAGCTAGGCCAGCGCAACGGCGAAGCCAGCCTGTACCAGTCCGTGCTCGACAACGCAGCCAATCACGCGCCGGCACTGGGCCTGCAACAGATGGTCGGTGACACCGAAGCCACAGCGCTGTTTGCGACCTCAGCGGAAGTGCCCGGGGTGTTCACCCGCCAGGCCTGGGAAGGGCAGGTGCGCCCGGCCATCGAGGCCATCGCCGAGGCGCGCCGCGAGGAGATTGACTGGGTGCTCAGCGACAACCCGGGGCGTCTCGCCGCCGACCTCAGCCCGGAGCAGCTCAAGCAGCGCCTGACCGACCGTTACTTCCAGGACTACGCCCACGCCTGGCTGGATTTTCTCAACAAGCTGCGCTGGCAACCGGTCGACAGCCTCGGCGAGGTGATCGACCAGTTGGCGCTGATGAGCGATGTGCGTCAGTCGCCGCTGATCGCGCTGATGAACACCTTGGCTTATCAGGGCCAGGCCGGCACTCGCCGCCAAGCGCTTGGCGACTCCCTGGTGCAGTCGGCGCAGCAACTGCTCGGCAAAGAACCTACACCGCTGATCGAGCAGGGCGTGCCCGGTACTGGCAGCCCACTGGACGCCACCTTCGGGCCACTGCTGACCCTGCTCGGCAAAGACGCCGACAACCAAAGCGACAGCGAACGCCTGAGCCTGCAAGCCTTCCTCAACCGCGTCACCCGGGTGCGCCTGAAGCTGCAACAAGTGAGCAACGCCCCCAACCCGCAGGCGATGACCCAGGCCCTGGCGCAAAGCGTGTTCCAGGGGCACAGCGTCGACCTCACCGACACCCAATCCTACGGCAGCCTGCTCGCCGCCAGCCTCGGCGCCGAGTGGGACGGCATCGGCCAGACGCTGTTCGTGCAGCCGCTGGAGCAGGCCTGGCAGCGAGTCCTGCAACCCTCGGTGGCCGGCCTCAACAGCCAGTGGCAGCGGGCGATCGTGCGTGACTGGCAGGGCGCGTTTGCCGGGCGCTACCCCTTTGCCGCCGCCGGCAGCGATGCCTCGTTGCCGATGCTCGGGCAGATGATCCGTGCCGACGCCGGGCGCATCGACCAGTTCCTCCAGCAGCAACTGGGTGGCGTGCTGCGCAAGGAAGGCAGCCGCTGGGTGCCCGACGCGCGGCACAGCCAGGGCCTGCACTTCAACCCGCAGTTCCTCGCGGCGGTCAACCAGCTCAGCCACCTCGCCGACGTGCTCTACACCGATGGCGGCATGGGCCTGAGCTTCGAATTGCGCGGCAAACCGGTGCGCGACGTGGTGCAGACCACCTTCATCCTCAACGGCGAAAAGCATGAATACTTCAACCAGAAGGAAAGCTGGCAGCGCTTCAGCTGGCCGGGTTTCAGCCATCACCCGGGCACGCGCCTGAGCTGGATCAGCGTGCAGGCCAACGAGCGCCTGTTCGGCGACTACGAAGGCACCTGGGGCCTGATCCGCCTGCTCGAACAGGCGAAAGTCACCGCGCTCAACGACACCGACAGCCAGTTCCGCGTGCAACTCAGGGCCCCCGACGGCCTCGACCTGACCTGGTACCTGCGCACCGAACTGGGGGCGGGGCCGCTGGCGTTGCTGAAGTTGCGTGGCTTTGAATTGCCGGCGCAGATTTTTCTCGGCAAGGGTTGACGAGTGCTGCAACAGGGAAGGGGATTGGCTTAAAGTCGGGTACGGCAATAACAGGCTTTGTGTTATTCCAATCGCCCCCCCCTGATTGATTCCATTGAGAGGCAGTGATGTTCAAAGGCATTCTGGTCGACAAAGACGACAGCGGTTACCGGGCCACCGTACAAGAGATCGATGACGATCAACTGCCCGAGGGCGATGTCACGGTTCGCGTGACGTACAGTACGTTGAACTTCAAGGATGGCCTGGCAATTACCGGCAGCAGTCCGGTGGTGCGCAAGTTTCCGATGGTGCCGGGGATTGATCTGGCAGGGACTGTCGAAAGCAGCGAGCATCCGGATTACAAGGTCGGTGACAGTGTCCTGCTCAATGGCTGGGGCGTGGGTGAAGGGCACTGGGGTGGCCTGGCGCAGAAAGCCCGCCTGAACGGCGACTGGCTGATCCCGCTACCCAAGGCGTTCACCGCCGCGCAGGCGATGGCCGTCGGCACCGCGGGTTACACGGCGATGTTGTGCATTCTGGCGCTGGAGCATAACGGTGTGACGCCGGAACAGGGCGAAGTACTGGTGACTGGCGCCAACGGTGGTGTCGGCAGTTTCGCCATCGCGCTGCTGAGCCGACTGGGCTACCGAGTGGTCGCGTCCACCGGGCGTACGTCGGAACACGATTACCTGAAGCGACTGGGCGCCAGCGAAATCATCGACCGCGCGAGCTTGTCCGGTCCAGGCAAACCCCTGGCCAAGGAGCGTTGGGCAGCTGTCATCGATTCAGTCGGCAGTCACACGTTGGCCAACGCCTGTGCCAGCACTAAAGCCAATGGCACCGTCGCTGCCTGTGGCCTGGCCCAAGGCATGGACTTTCCGGCTTCCGTCGCACCCTTCATTTTGCGCGGCGTGACCCTGGCCGGCATCAACAGCGTGACTCAGCCGAAGGCTAAACGGATCGAGGCGTGGAATCGCCTGGCCCAGGATCTGGATTTCGACTTGTTGTCGCTGATCAGCCATGAAATCGGTTTGAGCGAGGCCATCGACGCCGCTCCGCGCTTGCTCGCTGGCCAGTTGCGCGGGCGGGTGGTGGTCGATGTGAACCGCTGACAGGCCGGGATCGCGGTCTGGCGCTGCGATATTTACTTGGGGTAAAGCGGCGGCAGGCCACTGTCGCCGACCGGGTCCTGAACCCGCTCGGCAATCGGTATCGCCTTGATCGCCCGCCACAGCTCGTCGCCTTGCCAGTGCTGGCCGGTTGCGCTGTACAGCGCGCCGTTGAGGCCGTCGAGGGCGTCGGACAGCGGCACGAAGCGCGCCGCCATGTCAGCCAGGGTTTCCGGTTGTTGCCGGGCCCAGGCATCGAGGGCCTGGCGGGTTGCGTGGGAATCGTTGGCCTGGCAGGCACGCTTTAGATCGTCCAGCACGGTGCGCGGGCTCGGTCCGGTTTGTGCCGTGCGCAGCACCGCCGGTTGCCAGCGACCGCGCCACCACAGGCCGAAGCCGAGCAGGGTGGTACAGGCCAGAACCAGGGTGCTCAGTTGCCAGCGCCAGAGGGTAGCGCTGTCAACGCTGGCCTCGACCGGTGCCGCACCCGCCGGAGTGTCGACCACCAGGCTCGGATTGGCCGCAACGTGCAGGGTACGCGCCGGCAGGCTGCTGTGTTCCAGATGGTCTTCAAAGGTATTCCACCAGACCACTTCGACGGCCGGCAGCTCAATGGCGCCGGTGCGGGTCGGCACCAAGGCCTCGCGGTCCTCACGGCTACCGACCAGGCCGCGTTCGCTGTTCTGGTGGCCCACTACCGGCTGATCCGGATAACGCCGCAGACCGGCGACCTCGGTGCCCGGCAGCGGCGGCAGTTGCGTGCTGGCCAGGCCTTCGGCTTTTACCGTCAGGCTGCGCGTCAGCGAATCGCCGACCTGGGCGTGGTCGGGCTCCGGGTTCCAGCTCTCGCTCAGCGTCAGGCTGCGGGCGGGCAGCCAAGGGGCATCGGCCGGGTAGGTGAGGGGCTTGGCCATGACCGTCAACAGCAGCTCGGTGGAGCTGATGCGCATCAGCTTGCCGGACTTGGGCCCCTGGCTGGCGGCGTTCGGTGCAGGTTGCGCCTCGACCAGCGCGGCATTGAAGACCTGTGCCGGAATGATCAGTTCGCCGCTGTGTTGCGGGTAGATCGCGTAACGCATTTCAATGACGCCGTGGCGCACATCGTCAATATCCTTCTCGTAGGTGCGTGACTCGCCCAGTTGTTCGATGCGCGCGTCGGGAATCTGCAGGGGGGGCAGGCTGCTGTCGTCGTACAGCGACACCGAATGGTAAATGCGCAACGTCAGGATGGCCTGTGCCTGCACGTACACGCTGCTCTGGTCGAGGCTGGCGTCGATGAATACTGCAGCGCGTTTGTTCGGGTTGTCCGGCGTTGCGCTCTCGACCACTTGCAGGGTGATCGGCTGGCTCTGGATCTCACCCAATTGCAGGGGCGGGATCACCACACTGCCGTTCTGCCGGGGCAGCAAGGTAATGATCCAGCGCGTGGTCGCGCGATTGTCGCCACTGAGGGTGTTCAACTGGTTGACCTGGCGCGTGCCGCGCACTTCGAACAGCGGCTCCAGCGGTGTCATGTCAGGTTTGCCAAACTGCGTCACGTCGCTGGATTCCAGGGTCAACTCGACCGTCTCGCCGGAATTCAGGCGGCTGCGATCGACACTGGCGACCAGCTCCGCTGACTGTGCCTGCAGGGTGCAGAGCAACAGGGCCGGGAGCAGGGCGAATAATGATGCGGTGAAGCGGGTCATCGAATGTCTTCCTGATCCTGATGTTGCTGCTGTTCGTACCAGAATTTGCGCCTGAGCAATTCTGCGGGGTCGTCCGGGATCTGCCGCAGCCACTGTTCCAGCGCTTGGCGCTGTTCGCCTTCGATGCTATCAGTGGCAGGACGCATGGGCGGCCTGGTGTGTTGCTCGTCGCCCAACTCGCTGCCAGGGACTTCGTTGGCGCCGGGCCCGGGAGGTGTATCCGGCGGTTGCTGGTCGCCTGGCTCGGCCTGCGGGCTTTCGGATGCCGTTTCGTTGCTGCTGGACGGCTCGCTGGTGGCGCCCGGCGGGGGCGCCTGCGTTTCGATTTCGGGCTGGGCGCCCGGGGTCGGCTCCGGCTCGGGCGGGGCACTGGCTTTTTGCTTGAGCAGACTTTCCACCAAGGCCTTGTTGGTCAATGCCGGACGCAGGTCCGGTTGCTGCTCCAGTGCCTGTTCATACGCGTCGACGGCCGCTTCCAGCTCGCCACTTCTGGCCAGGGCATTGCCTCGATTGTAGTGGGCGTGGGCGTCGTTGCCTTCCGCGAACCGCTCGGCGGCCCCGGCGTAATCACCGGCTTCGTAGAGGGCCACCCCTTGCCACTGATGATTCTGGAAATGTTGCGCCGCTTCGGCCGGGCGTTTTTTCTTGAGCAAATGCAGGCCCCTTTGGTCGGGACGCAACCACAAGTCCTGGAAGTCGAAGGCGTGGGCCGGTTGCGGCAATACCAGCAACAGCGGCAGGCACAGCAGCCAGCCGCGACGGCCGGCGCA
Source organism: Pseudomonas sp. GW821-FHT09H03 (assembly GCF_059415945.1). Lineage (NCBI taxonomy): Bacteria > Pseudomonadati > Pseudomonadota > Gammaproteobacteria > Pseudomonadales > Pseudomonadaceae > Pseudomonas > Pseudomonas sp. GW821-FHT09H03. The sequence goes on from NZ_JBWKOF010000004.1 coordinate 13,320, forward strand.
GGCAGCCAGCAGCAACAATGGCAGTAGCAGCCAATAGCCTTGGTCGGCCCAGGTGTCGAGGCGCAAGGTCTGGCCGTCGTTGCGCAAGTGGCTTGGGCCGTCGAGCACGCCCAGGGCGCGCAGATCGGCATCACTCAGGCGCGCGTGGCGATAGCGACCGTCCAGGTCATTGGCAAATGCTTTCAGGCCGGGTTCGTCCAGACGAGGTACCAGAATCGCTCCCTGTTCGTCCTTGAGGAAGCTGCCGTCTTCCTGGGTGATCGGCGACCCTTCGGCGGTGCCGATGCCGAGCATCAGGAACTGCGTGGATTTGCCTGCCAAGGCGCGGCGAATCCCCTGGCGTTCCTGCTCGGTCAAGGATGAGCCGATCAGAAGGATTCGACCGTCACCCAGCGCAGCCTGGTCCAGCAACGCCAGCGCCTTGGTCACCGCCAGATCGGCGCGATGTCCGGCCTGGGGCATCAACGACGGTTTGAGCGCCTCCAGCAGATTGCGGCTGGTTGCCAGGTCATCGGACAACGGCACCAGCGTGTGCGCGCTACCGGCGTAGACGACGATAGCGGTCTGCGCATCGCTGCGCACTTGCAGCAGGTCGAAGAGCTTGCGCCGAGCCTGCTCAAGGCGGTTGGGCATCACGTCGGTGGCGAGCATTTCCGGGGTCAGTTCCAGCAGTACCACCATGGGGTCGGCAGGTTTCTGGCTGGTTTGTTCAACCCGCTGCCAGCTCGGGCCCAGCAGCGCACCCATGGCCAACATCCACGCGACACCGAGGGCGATCCAGGGCAGCTTGCTTTCGCGGCCACTGCCGCCACTGAGCAGCGCGGCATGAAAGGCCGGTGGCAGAATCATCTGCCAGCGCCCGGCGCGCTTTTGCCGATGCCAAAGTTGCCAGAACAACCAGCCAAGCAGTGGCAGCAACAATAGCCACCAGGGACGGAACCAGTACGGCCACAGCGCACTCATCGTCGCCTCCGAAGACGCAGGCGTTTGAGGCGCTGGCGCCAGTCCGGCAGCAATTGCGTTTGCAAAAACAGGTCCTTGTTAAACAGACGTTGCAGGGGGTGATCCGGCCAGAGCACCCGGGCTACCAACAGTATGCTCAGCAGCAGGGCCAGGGCCAGCGGCCATTGATACAGCGCCTGCGCCGGGCGCGCCTGGGTCGGTTGCTGGGCCACGGGCTCAAGTTGATCGAGGGTGTCCTTGATCGCTTGCAGCTCCTTGCCATCACGGGCGCGGAAATACTGGCCGCCGGTGGCCTCGGCGATCTCTATCAGCGAAGGTTCATCGAGGTCCAGGCTGGGATTGAGGCCAAGCAAACCCAGGGTGCCGCTTTCTTCCGGGTCGGCGCCGATGCCGATCGGGTAGATTTTCACACCTTCCCTGGCGGCCAGCCGCGCTGCCGTGAGCGGATCGATTTCGCCACCGTTGTTGGCGCCGTCGGTGACCAGAATCAGCACTCGACTCTGGGCCGGCCGCAGACGCAGGCGTTTGAGTGCCAGGCCGATGGCGTCGCCAATGGCAGTGTTTTTGCCGGCGATGCCGATGCGCGCTTCATCCAGCCAAACCCTCACGGTGCGCCGGTCGAAGGTCAGCGGCGCCTGGACGTATGCCTGGCTGCCGAACAGGATCAGGCCAACCCGATCACCTTCGCGGCTTTCAAGGAAGTCGCCGAGTAACGACTGGACCAGTGTCAGGCGACTGACGTCCTCGTCTTGCCATTGCATGTCGGGAAAATCCATGGACCCCGAGACGTCCACCGCTACCAGCAGGTCGCGCCCACTGGCGGCAATCGGCACAGGTTCACCCAGCCATTGCGGGCGTGCCGTCGCCGCCAGTAACAGCAACCACAGCAGGATGAACGGCGCCTGCTGGCGCCAGGCCGGCAGGTTGGCACGGGCGCGGCGGCGTGCCAGGCCTTCCAGATCACTGAGAAAGCTGACTTTGAGTGCCGGTTCGCCACTGTCGGCCACCGGCAGCACCAGGCGCATCAGCCACGGCAATGGCAACAGGATAAAAACCCACGGCCAGGCGAATTCAAACATGCTTGCGAATCCATGTGTCGACGGCCTGGGTCAGGCCGGCGATGGCCTTGTCGTCGAGTTTGCATTCTGGTTTGTAGGCACCTTCGACCAGCACCATCCAGCGGGTCAGGCCGGCCGCCGGACAGCGGTTGTCGAGGAACGCCAGCCATTTGCGGCCGTTGAGGGTATGGCTCTGGCTGTAGGGGTAATGGTTGCGGCACAGGCGCTTGAGCAACCCGTTCACTTGCTGCAACCAGGCACCGGCCGGTGCGCCGTCATAGGGCTTGGGCATGGCCTTCAGTTCCGCCAGTGCGGCGAGGCGCACCGGGTCCAGGGGTTGTTCGGTGCGGACCACGGGGCGCTTGAAAGAAATGAAATGCCGCAACTTCCACAAGCCGAAACCGATCATCGGCAGTAACAACAGCAGCAACCACCAGCCCGGTGCCGGCGGCCAGAAACCGATGGGGGGAGGGGAGATCAAAGGCTGCAGTTGTTCGAGTCCGTTCATCGTCCTTTCCCCGGCTTCTGTGGGTTCAGGTATTCGCGCAATTGCTCGACCATTTCGCTCTGGGTACTCAAGGGCATCAGCAGCACCCGCAGCTTTTGCGCGAGCAGTTCCCAGCGAGCGATGCGCTGTTCGGCCTGGGTGCGGTAAGTCTGGCGCAGTTCGAAGTTGAGCGTATCGAGCTCAAGCTGTGCGCCGCGCTCGGCGAAGCGCAACAAGCCGGCGGCGGGCAGGGCGTGATCCAGCGGATCGGACAGTGGCAGCAGCAACAGGTCGCAATGGCGCGACAACAGGCTCAGCTGTTGCTCGGCACTGTCCGACAGCGCGCGTTCGTCGCAGATGACGATCACCAGGCTGCCCGGACGCGATACCTCCCGTGCACGGCGCAGGGCGATGCCAAAGGCGTCGCGGTCCGGCACGCTTTCGCTATGCAGCGACTGGTTGACCCGCACCAGGCGGTTGAGCAACTGCAGCAGGCTTTGTTTGCTGCGCCGGGGTTTGATTTCGTAATGCTCGTTGTCACCGTAAACCAGCCCGCCAACCCGATCGTTATGACCCAGGGCTGCCCAGCCGATCAGGCTGGCCGCCTGTGCGGCCAGCACCGATTTGAACATCAGGCCCGAGCCGAAAAACAGCCGGCGGCTTTGTTCGACCATGATGAAAATCGGCCGCTCGCGTTCTTCATGGAACAGCTTGGTGTGGGGCTCCTGGGTCCGGGCGGTGACGCGCCAGTCGATGGTGCGCACATCGTCACCGGCCTGATAGACCCGCACCTGGTCGAAGTCCACGCCACGGCCACGCAGCTTGGAGTGGTGCAGGCCGATCAGCGGGCTGCGCTGGCCTGGTCCTGCGAACAGTTGTACTTCGCGCACGCGATGACGCATCTCGATCAGATCGGCGAGGCTGACGCGGATGCCCGGCTCGGGCGGCAGGCTGGCGTTCATCGGGGTCAAGCGACGGCTACGACGTCGAGAATCCGCTGGACGACCCGGTCCTGATCGATGCCGGCGGCTTCGGCTTCAAAGGAAAGAATGATGCGGTGGCGCAAGACGTCGAACAGCACCGCCTGGATGTCTTCCGGGCTGACGAAGTCGCGTCCGGCCAGCCAGGCATGCGCCCGGGCGCAGCGATCGAGGGCGATGGAGCCGCGAGGGCTGGCGCCGTAGGCGATCCACTCGGCCATCTCCGGGTCGAACTTGGCTGGCGTGCGGGTAGCCATGACCAACTGCACCAGGTATTCCTCCACGGCGTCGGCCATGTACAAACCGAGGATTTCCTTGCGTGCGGCGAAGATCGTCTGCTGGGTAACCCTGCGCTCAGGCTTGGCTTCACCGTTGAGGGCTTCGCCGCGGGCCTGTTGCAGGATCTTGCGTTCAACCGCCGCGTCCGGGAAACCGATTTTCACGTGCATCAGGAAGCGGTCGAGCTGGGCTTCCGGCAGCGGATAGGTACCTTCCTGCTCGATGGGGTTTTGCGTGGCCATCACCAAAAACAGCGGCGACAGCTCATAGGTGCTGCGCCCGACACTGACCTGCCGCTCGCCCATGGCTTCGAGCAAAGCCGACTGAACCTTGGCCGGGGCACGGTTGATTTCGTCCGCCAGTACCAGGTTGTGGAAGATCGGGCCCTGCTGGAACACGAAACTGCCGGTTTCCGGACGGTAGATTTCCGTGCCGGTGATGTCGGCCGGCAACAGGTCGGGGGTGAACTGGATACGATGGAACTGGGCTTCGATGCCTTCGGCGAGTTCTTTGATGGCCTTGGTCTTGGCCAGGCCAGGGGCGCCCTCGACCAGCATGTGGCCGTCGGCGAGCAGGGCGATGAGCAAGCGCTCGATGAGCTTTTCCTGGCCGAGAATCTGCGTTGAAAGAAAGGTTCGCAGCGCTAGCAGCGCTTCACGATGTTCCATCGATGACTGTTCCTGCAAAAGGGTGGCCGAGGACGTTCGAAATACGCCAGGGCTGGGGGCGTTACTTTAATCCATCGCAGGGGGCGGCGACTAACGGCATTTTGTGCAATGTGTGGGAAATGATGGGTAATGGCTGTAGGAATGTTCTACGGGTGACAGGGTGGCGGTGCTCTCTCGGGCCTATTCGCGAGCAAGCCCGCTCCCACAGTTGACCCTGTTCTTCCAGTAAGAATGATCAAATGTGGGAGCGGGCTTGCTCGCGAAGGCGTCCGCTCAAACGCCGGGATTTAGAGCTGGCTGATATAAGTGCCGGTGCCTTTGAGAATGTTCTGCAAGGTTTCTTCAACTTCGGCCATTTCCACCATGTCAGGGTTGAAGGTGATCTCCAGCACATCGTCGCCATTGAGCACATCGGCATCCGCCGCAGCAATTTCAATCTTCAAAAGGGTAGCGCTCAGGGTGACTTTCACACCATCCAGGGTCGAAGGCTCGCCATCGAGGGTGATCTCCAGCTCATCTTCATCCGGGTAGCGACTCATCAGGAACATTTCGCCCTTTTCGCTGTGGCAGCAGAGCATGGCCATGTTGTCTTCTTCGTCGTCGCACGGGTTGACGATCAAGAGGGCGGTTTTCATTTTCATGGGAGTTTCCTGGCTCGGCGAGCGTGTTGGACGCAGTGAAGGACAATTCTGCCAGCCCGCAGGAATTTCTGCTCGTTCGGCTGTCTATGTGGCTGTCGTGACCAATGAGAGTGTTACTGGTCATTTCTAGTACGTACGTGCCGTAAAACCTGACGTAAAGCCGTCATTATTCTGCGCGACTGCTAGTGTTAATCGATGCCCGCACCTGAAGCTGCGTACCGTTGACCGAATATGTCGCAGCGCCGCAAGCATGGGCCTTGCCGCTCTCGTTAAGCTGCGCAACGGATGAACACCTGTAAAGACATTGTGCTGCACGCGGCCAGTCGTTTTTGCAGATGCCCATCCAGGTAAAGTGAATGTGACCCGAGTGTCTTGTTCAGCTTCACCCACCTGTCACCCTGTTTCCTCTGCCCGAGAATCAGGAGCCGGGTGACGGACCCGCCCCGCAAGGGGTTTTGCACGCGAAGCTTCCATCAATAACAAGCCCAAGCGGAGTACCACAGATGGCGTTCTTCACCGCAGCCAGCAAAGCCGACTTCCAGCACCAACTGCAAGCGGCACTGGCGCAGCACATCAGTGAACAGGCACTGCCACAAGTGGCGCTGTTCGCTGAACAATTCTTCGGCATCATTTCCCTTGACGAGCTGACCCAGCGTCGGTTGTCAGACCTTGCTGGCTGCACCCTTTCTGCATGGCGTCTACTTGAACGCTTCGATCACGCACAGCCACAAGTGCGGGTATACAACCCGGATTACGAGCGCCACGGCTGGCAGTCGACCCACACCGCCGTCGAAGTGCTGCACCACGACCTGCCATTCCTGGTGGACTCGGTGCGTACCGAGCTGAACCGTCGCGGCTACAGCATTCATACCCTGCAAACCACTGTGCTGAGCGTGCGTCGCGGCAGCAAAGGCGAGTTGCTGGACATCCTGCCAAAAGGCACCCAGGGCGACGACGTTCAGCAAGAGTCGTTGATGTACCTGGAAATCGACCGTTGCGCCAACACCGCCGAGCTCAATGTCCTGAGCAAGGAACTGGAGCAGGTGCTCGGTGAAGTGCGCGTGGCCGTTGGCGATTTCGAGCCGATGAAAGCCAAGGTCGAGGAAATCCTGAGCAAACTGGACAACAGCCAGTTCGCCGTCGATGCCGACGAAAAGAACGAAATCAAGAGTTTCCTGGAATGGCTGGTGGGTAACCACTTCACCTTCCTGGGCTATGAAGAGTTCGTGGTGCGCGATGAGGCCGATGGTGGCCATATCGTCTACGACCAGGACTCCTTCCTCGGCCTGACCAAACTGCTGCGCGCCGGCCTGACCTACGATGACCTGCGCATCGAAGACTACGCCGTGAACTACCTGCGCGAGCCGACCCTGCTGTCGTTCGCCAAGGCCGCGCACCCAAGCCGCGTGCACCGCCCGGCTTACCCCGATTACGTATCGATCCGTGAAATCGACGCCGACGGCAACGTCATCAAGGAATGCCGTTTCATGGGCCTGTACACCTCCTCGGTGTATGGCGAGAGCGTGCGGGTCATCCCGTTCATCCGCCGCAAGGTCGAGGAAATCGAGCGCCGCTCCGGCTTCCAGTCCAAGGCCCACCTGGGCAAGGAGCTGGCGCAGGTACTCGAAGTGCTGCCCCGCGACGATCTGTTCCAGACCCCGGTTGACGAGCTGTTCAGCACCGTGATGTCGATCGTGCAGATCCAGGAACGCAACAAGATCCGCGTGTTCCTGCGCAAAGACCCGTACGGCCGTTTCTGCTACTGCCTGGCCTACGTGCCGCGTGACATCTATTCCACCGAGGTGCGCCAGAAGATCCAGCAAGTGCTGATGGATCGCCTGAAAGCCTCGGATTGCGAGTTCTGGACCTTCTTCTCCGAGTCCGTGCTGGCCCGCGTACAGTTGATCCTGCGCGTCGACCCGAAAAACCGCATCGACATCGACCCGCTGTTGCTGGAAAAAGAAGTCGTACAAGCCTGCCGCAGCTGGCAGGACGATTACGCCAGCCTGACGGTCGAGAGTTTCGGTGAGGCCAATGGCACCAACGTGCTGGCCGACTTCCCGAAAGGCTTCCCGGCCGGTTATCGCGAGCGCTTCGCTGCGCACTCGGCTGTGGTCGACATGCAACACCTGCTGAGCCTGAGCGAAAAAAATCCACTGGTGATGAGCTTCTATCAGCCACTGGGCCAGGTTTCGGGCCAGCGCATGCTGCACTGCAAGCTGTACCACGCAGACACCCCTCTGGCGCTGTCCGACGTGCTGCCGATCCTGGAAAACCTCGGCCTGCGCGTGCTGGGTGAGTTCCCGTATCGCCTGCGTCACACCAATGGCCGCGAGTTCTGGATTCACGATTTTGCGTTCACCGCCGCCGAAGGCCTGGAACTCGATATCCAGCAACTCAACGACACCTTGCAGGACGCGTTCGTCCACATTGTGCGTGGCGAAGCCGAGAACGATGCATTCAACCGTTTGGTACTGACTGCCGGCCTGCCTTGGCGCGACGTGGCGCTGCTGCGTGCCTACGCCCGTTACATGAAGCAGATTCGTCTGGGCTTCGACCTGGGCTACATTGCCGCCACCCTGAACAACCATACCGACATCGCTCGCGAGTTGACCCGGCTGTTCAAGACCCGTTTCTACCTGGCGCGCAAGCTGTCGGGCGACGACCTGGAAGACAAGCAGCAACGTCTGGAACACGCAATTCTTTCCGCACTGGACGACGTCCAGGTGCTCAACGAAGACCGCATCCTGCGTCGCTACCTGGACCTGATCAAGGCGACCCTGCGCACCAACTTCTACCAGACCGACGCCAACGGCCATAACAAGTCGTATTTCAGCTTCAAGTTCAACCCGCACTTGATCCCTGAACTGCCGAAGCCGGTTCCTAAGTTCGAAATCTTCGTCTACTCGCCGCGCGTTGAAGGCGTGCACCTGCGCTTTGGCAACGTGGCCCGTGGTGGCCTGCGCTGGTCCGACCGTGAAGAAGACTTCCGTACTGAAGTCCTCGGCCTGGTAAAAGCCCAGCAAGTGAAAAACTCGGTGATCGTGCCGGTGGGTGCCAAGGGCGGCTTCCTGCCGCGTCGCCTGCCGCTGGGTGGCAGCCGTGACGAGATCGCGGCCGAGGGCATCGCCTGCTACCGCATCTTCATTTCCGGCCTGCTGGATATCACCGACAACCTGAAGGACGGCGCGCTGGTGCCTCCGGCCAACGTCGTGCGCCATGACGATGATGACCCGTACCTGGTGGTCGCGGCGGACAAAGGCACTGCGACCTTCTCCGACATCGCCAACGGCATCGCCATCGACTACGGCTTCTGGCTGGGTGATGCGTTCGCCTCCGGCGGTTCGGCCGGTTACGACCACAAGAAGATGGGCATCACCGCCAAGGGCGCGTGGGTTGGCGTACAACGCCACTTCCGCGAGCGCGGCATCAATGTCCAGGAAGACAGCATCACCGTGGTCGGCGTTGGTGACATGGCCGGTGACGTGTTCGGTAACGGGCTGTTGATGTCCGACAAACTGCAACTGGTTGCCGCGTTCAACCACCTGCACATCTTCATCGATCCGAATCCTGAGCCTGCCAACAGCTTCGCCGAGCGTCAGCGCCTGTTCGACCTGCCGCGTTCGGCCTGGTCCGATTACGACACCAGCATCATGTCCGAAGGCGGCGGTATCTTCTCGCGCAGCGCGAAGAGCATCGCGATCAGCCCGCAGATGAAAGAGCGCTTCGACATCCAGGCCGACAAGCTGACCCCGACCGAACTGCTCAACGCCTTGCTCAAGGCGCCGGTGGATCTGTTGTGGAACGGCGGTATCGGTACGTACGTCAAGGCCAGCAGCGAAAGCCACGCCGATGTGGGCGACAAGGCCAACGATGCACTGCGCGTGAACGGCAACGAACTGCGCTGCAAAGTGGTGGGCGAGGGCGGTAACCTGGGCATGACCCAACTGGGTCGCGTCGAATTCGGCCTCAATGGCGGCGGCTCCAACACCGACTTCATCGACAACGCCGGTGGCGTGGACTGCTCCGACCACGAAGTGAACATCAAGATCCTGCTCAACGAAGTAGTCCAGGCCGGCGACATGACCGCCAAGCAACGCAACGAGTTGCTGGCGAGCATGACCGACGAAGTCGGCTCTCTGGTGCTGGGCAACAACTACAAGCAGACCCAGGCTCTGTCCCTGGCGGCCCGTCGCGCATTGCCGCGGATTGCCGAATACAAGCGTCTGATGAACGATCTGGAAGGTCGCGGCAAGCTGGATCGCGCCATCGAGTTTCTGCCCAATGAAGAGGCGATCAACGAGCGCATCGTAGAAGGCCACGGCCTGACCCGTGCCGAGCTGTCGGTGCTGATTTCCTACAGCAAGATCGATCTCAAGGAGCAACTGCTGGGCTCCCTGGTGCCGGACGACGACTACCTGACCCGCGACATGGAAACCGCTTTCCCGCCTTCGCTGGTGAGCAAGTTCTCCGCCGCCATGCGTCGTCACCGTCTCAAGCGCGAAATCGTCAGCACCCAGATCGCCAACGATCTGGTCAACCACATGGGCATCACCTTCGTTCAACGACTCAAAGAGTCGACGGGCATGAGCCCGGCGAACGTGGCCGGTGCCTACGTGATCGTGCGCGACATTTTCCATCTCCCGCACTGGTTCCGTCAGATTGAAGCGCTGGACTACCAGGTCAGCGCTGATGTGCAACTGGAGCTGATGGACGAGCTGATGCGCCTGGGCCGTCGCGCCACGCGCTGGTTCCTGCGTGCCCGCCGCAACGAGCAGAATGCTGCCCGTGACGTTGCACATTTTGGCCCGCATCTGAAAGAGTTGGGCCTCAAGCTTGATGAGCTGCTCAGTGGCGAGATCCGCGAGAACTGGCAGACCCGCTATCAGGCGTATGTCGCAGCCGGTGTACCGGAGTTGCTCGCACGCATGGTGGCTGGCACTTCGCACTTGTATACGCTGCTGCCGATCATCGAGGCTTCCGATGTGACCGGCCAGAACCCTGCCGACGTCGCGAAGGCTTACTTCGCCGTGGGCAGTGCTCTGGACATCACCTGGTACCTGCAACAGATCAGCGCTCTGCCGGTTGAAAACAACTGGCAGGCCCTGGCCCGTGAAGCGTTCCGCGATGACGTCGACTGGCAGCAACGGGCGATCACCATCTCGGTCCTGCAACAGGGCGACGGCACTCAGGATGTGGAAACACGCCTGGCGTCGTGGATGTCGCAGCACGAAAGCATGATCGAACGCTGGCGCGCCATGCTGGTGGAAATCCGTGCCGCCAGCGGTACGGACTACGCCATGTATGCGGTGGCCAACCGTGAACTGCTCGACCTGGCGTTGAGCGGCCAGACGGTAGTGCCTGCCGCTTCCAGTGTCGAACTGGAGCCGGCTGCCTGATCAGGCGCTGAATGAAAAAGCCCCGTATCGAGAGATGCGGGGTTTTTTTTGTCTGAAGGTCCTGCAGTGATTGATCGGCCCCCTTCGCGAGCAAGCCCGCTCCCACAGTGATTTATGGAGATGCCGGGGTTTGTGCCTGACGGTGATCCCCTGTGGGAGCTGGCCTGCCAGCGATGGCGGTGTGTCAGGTGACATGAATGTTGAATGTAATGCCTTCATGGGGGGAATCTCCCACAAATTCACCCAGGCGTTATACAGTGAGGGGCCATGTCTGTATCAAGGATTGAATCACTCATGCCAGCTACCGATCCGGTCATCACTCTCGAACGCTTCAACGAATCCCACATCGAAGGCCTCGCTGCGCTTTACAACGATCCGCGCATCGCCCGGCAAACCCTGCAGATGCCCTTTCAGTCCACCGAGCTCTGGCGCAAGCGCCTGGAGCCGGATAACGAACGGCTGGTGAAAGTGGTGGCCCTGCACCAGGGCGCAGTAATCGGCAACATTGGCCTTGAGCAGTTTTCGCGCATCCGCCGCAGCCACGCCGGCAGCTTCGGTATGGGCGTGGCGGTGGAGTGGCAGGGCAAGGGGGTTGGTTCGAAGTTACTGGCGACAGCCCTGGATATCGCCGACAACTGGATGAATCTGCACCGGGTCGAGCTTGCGGTGTACGCCGACAATGAAGCGGCCATCGCGCTGTACCGCAAATTCGGTTTCAAGGAAGAGGGTCTGCTTCGTGATTACGCCGTGCGCGACGGTGTGCTGGTGGACACCTTGAGCATGGCGCGTCTGCGGTTTACGCCCACGTCCGGTTGAGTCATTCGCCCAGGGAACGGCACCGCCGACTGCGCCTGCAGTGCGGTGGTGTCGAGCAGGGCCGGAGTGAAGTGTGCGGATTTGATCAACAGAGTACCACTCACCCTTTTAGTCGTACGCCGGCCGCGCGCATCTGCCATGCTCAATATCCGCAGTACTGCTCCAATCAAAGGAACACCGCAATGGACGATGTACAGCAACTGGGTGAAATGCTACGCCACTACGCAGAAAGCGAAGCGCACAAAAAACAACTGTTTGAATCGCAGTCAACCGTGTGGGCGACGCGTATCAGTGAGCTTTTCGATCAGATCGGGCAATGGCTGGAACCGGTGCTGGCGCCCAACCTGCTGGAAGTGAATCGCGAAGTATATGTGGCTTCAGGGCCGAGCATTGCGCTCGATACTTCCCCCTTCAGGACCGAGAAGCTGTCCATTTTGATTGCCGGCAAACCGGTGGAGTTCGTGCCGGATGTGATGGGGGCGGGTGGGCAGATCACATTGGCAGTGATGGGGCTGACGGCGGCGCGCTTTGGCAGCGTTTCGCTGGTTTGCCAGCCACCGGCGAGCAGTTGGCAATGGCGCAAGACCAATGGACTGAAAGACCCGGATATCTTCCCGTTTGATGCGGGTTTTCTAGCGCAGCAGTTGCAGGGTCTGATTCCGCGCGACCGGGTGTGAGATCAAACGCGACCTCGTCCTGTCCCTTTTCGGGAGAGGGGCGAGGGGGCCGACCTCACTGAGACCCCTCACATTTCAATATTCCCCCAGCCCGGCTTCGCCTCCTCTGGCACGCGGACGTGATCGAGTCTTCCATGGGTGGACCGGACTCAGAATGCTCAGTTTTTCTTGGCCTGCTCCCACACCCTCTCTTCCTGCTCGCGAAGCTCAGGGGTGAACTCGGCCCCGAAATCTTCGGCTTCGAATACCTGGCGAATTTCGATCTCGGCCTCGGTGCCCGGCATCGGGTTGGGGCAGCGTTTGACCCATTCGATGGCTTCTTCTTTCGATTTGACCTGCCATAGCCAGAAGCCGGCGATCAACTCTTTGGTTTCGATGAACGGACCGTCGGTCACAGTGCGCTTTTCACCTGAAAAACGCACGCGAGCACCTTTGCTGCTCGGGTGCAGGCCTTCGCCCGCAAGGAGGATGCCGGCCTTGACCAGTTCCTCGTTGTAGTGGCCCATGGCGGTCAGCAGTTCCTGACTGGGCATGACGCCGGCTTCAGAGTCCTGGCTGGCTTTGATGATGATCATGAATCGCATGGTTTTCTCCGGTAAATGTGGCTAATTCGCTTCTAGTCGAACGGGACGGTGCCAAATCGACAACGCTGCTGACGAATTTCATCCCCGGGTGCTACCGATCCTAATGGGCGCTGTGTGCCTTTCGTCATGAACAACGGATGGCGGGCCGGCGCAGGGGTAGGCTGGTCAATGGTAACTCCAACACGGACAGTCATACGCACACACATACATACACATGGGACAGACCGATTGCGAAGTTGTATCCAGTTTTACGCTTCGACACATCACAAATCATGTTTGACCGTAGGTCGTCGGACAATTTCGTGGTTAACTTCGGCCTCGTCAAAATTCTCCACACCAACGTTCAGAAGGACTCCGTTCATGGCTCAAGTCACCCTTAAAGGCAATCCGGTTCAAGTCAACGGCCAACTGCCACAAGCCGGCTCCAAGGCGCCAGCCTTTTCCCTGGTTGCCGGCAATCTGTCCGACGTCACCCTGCAGGACTTTGCCGGCAAGCGCAAAGTACTGAACATCTTCCCAAGCGTTGACACTCCGACCTGCGCCACTTCGGTTCGTAAGTTCAACGCCCAGGCTGGCGACGTGGCCAATACCGTCGTGCTGTGCATCTCTGCCGACCTGCCATTCGCCCAGGCCCGTTTCTGTGGTGCCGAAGGCCTGGAAAACGTGCAGAACCTGTCGACCCTGCGCGGTGCCGAGTTCATCGAAAACTACGGCGTAGCCATTGCTGATGGTCCGCTCAAAGGCCTGACCGCCCGTGCTGTCGTGGTTCTGGACGAAAACGACAACGTGCTGCACAGCGAACTGGTCAGCGAAATCGGTCAGGAACCGAACTACGAAGCGGCACTGGCCGTTCTGAAGTAAGTTATTCTTTACAATTGTTAACGGCCTGGCCCTGTCCAGGCCGTTTTCATTTGTGCTTCAGTGTCTTAGATAAAACTCCTGCTACGTAAGCTGAAGGTAAATTGCCGGTAAAGGCGCTTTGCTTAAGACTCGCCAGTGCTTATCGTTCAGCCTCATGTAAAAGAAGCCCACGCGCCCAATGGTTGATCACTCAATGCAATCCTCCGCTTCCCGTAGTCCCCGTCGCTGGCTGTTTGGCCTGCTGGTCCTGTTGGTCATCGCAGCCCTGTGCTGGAAGTTCTGGCCCACCGGCGCGGCCCAAAAAGAAAGCAGCGGGCAAAAAGCCGTCGCCGGGCACACCGGCAAGTCGGGAGGGATGCGTCCGGGGTTCGGCGGCGCTTCAGGGCCGGTGCCGGTGCGTGTGGCGCCAGCGGTCAAGGGTGACTTCCCCCTGTATTACAAGGCGCTGGGCACGGTCACGGCGCTCAACACCATCAATGTGCGCAGCCGCGTCGGTGGCGAATTGATGAAGATCCACTTTGAAGAAGGGCAGATGGTCAAAGCGGGTGACCTGCTGGCCGAGATCGACCCGCGTCCGTACCAGAATGCCTTGCTCCAGGCTGAAGGCACCTTGCTGCAGAATCAGGCGCAACTGAAAAACGCCCAGGTCGACGTTGATCGCTATCGCGGCCTGTACCGCGAAGACAGCATTGCCAAGCAGACCCTGGACACCGCCGAAGCGCTGGTCGGTCAGTTCCAGGGCACGGTCAAGACCAATCAGGCGGCGGTCAACGACGCCCGGCTCAATCTGGAATTCACCAGGATCCGCGCGCCGATTGCCGGGCGTGTCGGCCTGCGGCAGCTGGACGTCGGCAACTTGGTGGCGGCCAATGACACCACGGCACTGGCGATCATCACCCAGACCCAGCCGATCAGCGTCGCCTTCACCCTGCCGGAAAACAGCCTTGAAACCGTACTCGCCCGCTACCGTAGTGGCGCCAAGCTGCCCGCCGAGGCCTGGGATCGTGGCGATACAAGGCTGCAGGCCACCGGTGTGTTGCAAAGTCTGGACAACCAGATCGATGTCACCACCGGCACCCTTAAATTCAAGGCCCGTTACGAGAACCGCGACCAGTCGTTGTTTCCCAATCAGTTCGTCAACGTTCGCCTGCTGGCTGACACCCTCAAGGATGTCGTACTCGCGCCCTCCGCTGCCATTCAGTTCGGCACCAATGGCACCTTCGTCTATGCCCTGGATGGTGACAAGAAGGTCAAGATCCGCCAACTGAAGGTCGGCGCCAGCGACGGTGAAAATACTGTGGTCACCGAAGGCCTGCAGCCAGGCGATCGGGTCGTTCTCGAGGGCACGGACCGCCTCAAAGACGGCAGCGAAGTTGAAGTGGTCAACGACAGTCAGGACGTGCCCTCTACGCCAACCGGGAATCTGCAAGGCAAATCGGCGGTCGACGCGCATGAGCCGGCGGCCCGCGACAGGGCGAAAAAGGGCGGCGCATGAATCTCTCGCGGCTGTTTATCCTTCGCCCGGTAGCCACTACCCTGAGCATGCTGGCCATTATCCTGGCCGGTGTGATCGCCTATCGCCTGCTGCCGGTATCGGCCTTGCCTCAGGTCGATTACCCGACCATTCGCGTCATGACCCTTTATCCCGGCGCCAGCCCGGATGTCATGACCAGCGCCGTGACGGCTCCGCTCGAGCGGCAGTTCGGGCAAATGCCTGGCCTGACGCAAATGGCCTCCACCAGCTCCGGCGGGGCGTCGGTGCTGACGTTGCGGTTCAGCCTCGACATCAACATGGATGTCGCCGAACAGCAAGTGCAGGCCGCGATCAACGCAGCGACCAACCTGTTGCCCAAGGATCTGCCGGCACCGCCGGTGTACAACAAGGTCAACCCGGCAGACACCCCGGTGCTGACCCTGGCGATAACCTCCAAGACCATGCTGCTGCCCAAGCTCAATGATCTGGTCGACACCCGCATGGCGCAGAAAATCGCCCAGATCAGCGGCGTCGGCATGGTCAGCATTGCCGGAGGCCAGCGTCAGGCCGTGCGCATCAAGGTCAACCCCGAAGCCCTGGCGGCCAACGGCCTGAACCTTTCGGACGTGCGCACCCTGATCGGCGCCTCCAACGTCAACCAGCCCAAAGGCAATTTCGACGGCCCGACCCGGGTCTCGATGCTCGATGCCAACGATCAACTGACCTCGCCCAAGGACTACGCCAATCTGATCCTGGCCTATGCCAACGGTGCGCCGTTGCGGCTCAAGGATGTGGCGCAAATCGTCGACGGGGCGGAGAACGAGCGTCTGGCCGCGTGGGCCAACGAAAACCAGGCCGTACTGTTGAACATCCAGCGTCAGCCCGGCGCCAACGTCATAGAGGTGGTGGACCGGATCAAGGCCCTGCTGCCGAGCATCACCGACAACCTGCCGGCCGGTCTCGACGTCGTCGTGTTGACCGACCGCACCCAGACCATCCGCGCTTCGGTCAAAGACGTGCAGCACGAACTGCTGATCGCCATCGCGCTGGTGGTCATGGTGACGTTCCTGTTCCTGCGCCGGGCCAGCGCCACGATCATTCCTTCGGTGGCCGTGCCGTTGTCGCTGATCGGTACCTTCGGCGTGATGTACCTGGCCGGGTTCTCGGTGAACAACCTGACCCTGATGGCCCTGACCATCGCCACCGGCTTCGTGGTGGATGATGCGATCGTCATGCTGGAGAACATTTCCCGCTTCATCGAAGAAGGTGACAGCCCGTTGAATGCGGCACTCAAGGGCGCCAAACAGATCGGCTTCACTCTGATTTCCCTGACCCTGTCACTGATCGCCGTGCTGATCCCGCTGCTGTTCATGGCGGACGTGGTAGGGCGGTTGTTCCGCGAGTTCGCCATCACCCTGGCGGTGGCGATCCTTATTTCCCTGGTGGTCTCCCTGACCCTGACGCCGATGATGTGCGCCCGGCTGCTCAAGCGTGAGCCCAAGGAAGAAGAGCAGGGCCGTTTCTATCGGGCCAGCGGTGCCGCCATCGACTGGATGATTGCCGCGTACGGGCGCAAGTTGCAGTGGGTGCTCAAGCATCAACCGCTGACCCTGATGGTGGCCATCGGCACCCTGGCGCTGACGGTGTTTCTGTACCTGATTGTGCCTAAAGGCTTCTTTCCGGTGCAGGACACCGGGGTGATCCAGGGGATTTCCGAGGCCCCCCAATCGATTTCCTTCGCGGCCATGAGCGAGCGCCAGCAGCAACTGGCCAAGGTGATCCTGGCTGATCCGGCGGTCGAAAGCCTGTCGTCCTACATTGGCGTGGACGGCGATAACTCGACGCTCAACAGCGGTCGCATGCTGATCAACCTCAAGTCTCACGGTGATCGGGACCTGAGCGCGACTGAAATCATCGCGCGCCTGCAGCCGGAGGTCGACAAGCTGGTCGGCATCCGCCTGTTCATGCAACCGGTACAGGACCTGACCATTGAAGACCGGGTCAGCCGTACGCAGTACCAGTTCAGCATGTCGTCACCAGACTCGCAGCTGTTGAGCCTGTGGAGCGGGCGCCTGGTAGACGCCCTCAAAGACCGGCCGGAGCTGACCGACGTTGCCAGCGACCTGCAGGACAAAGGCCTGCAGGTCTATCTGGTGATCGACCGCGACGCCGCCTCGCGGGTCGGTGTATCGGTGTCGAACATCACCGATGCGCTGTACGACGCTTTCGGCCAGCGGCAGATTTCCACGATCTACACCCAGGCCAGCCAGTACCGCGTGGTCCTGCAATCGCAGTCAGGAGAGAAGCTGGGGCCGCAGGCGCTGGATCAGATTCACGTCAAGACCACCGATGGCGGCCAGGTGCGCTTGTCCAGCCTGGCGCACATTGAGGAGCGCCAGGCGCAACTGGCGATCACCCACATCGGCCAGTTTCCAGCGGTGATGATGTCCTTCAACCTGGCGCCCGGCGTGGCGCTGGGGCATGCGGTAGAGGTCATCGAGCAGGTGCAGCAGGACATCGGCATGCCGCTTGGCGTACAGACCCAGTTCCAGGGCGCGGCCGAGGCTTTCCAGGCGTCGCTCTCGAGTACCTTGCTGCTGATTCTGGCGGCGGTGGTGACCATGTACATCGTGCTGGGCGTGCTGTACGAGAGCTACATCCATCCGATCACCATTCTCTCGACCCTGCCGTCGGCCGCGGTCGGCGCTTTGCTGGCGTTGATTCTCAGTGGCAATGACCTGGGCATGATCGCGATCATCGGCATCATCCTGCTGATCGGCATCGTCAAGAAGAACGCGATCATGATGATCGACTTCGCCCTCGACGCCGAGCGCAATCAGGGGATGGACCCGCAGACGGCGATCTATCAGGCTGCATTGCTGCGCTTCCGGCCGATCCTGATGACCACCCTGGCGGCGTTGTTCGGTGCGGTGCCGCTGATGCTGGCCACCGGTTCCGGTGCCGAGTTGCGCCAGCCGTTGGGGCTGGTGATGGTCGGTGGCTTGTTGCTGAGCCAGGTCTTGACCCTGTTCACCACGCCGGTGATCTACCTGTACTTCGACCGCCTGGGGCGGCGCTGGGGCCGCAAGCCTGAGTCAATGGAAGCGGTAGAACAGCCATGAACCTCTCCGGCCCCTTCATCAAGCGCCCGGTCGCCACCATGCTGCTGAGCCTGGCGATCATGTTGCTGGGCTTCGTCAGCTTCGGCCTGTTACCCGTGTCGCCGCTGCCGCAAATCGACTTCCCGGTGATCGTGGTCCAGGCCAGCCTGCCTGGCGCTAGCCCCGAGGTCATGGCTTCCACCGTGGCCACTCCGCTTGAACGCTCCTTCGGCACCATCGCCGGGGTCAACACCATGAGCAGCCGCTCCAGCCAGGGCTCGACCCGGGTGATCCTGCAATTTGACCTCGACCGGGATATCAACGGCGCGGCGCGGGAAGTGCAGGCGGCCATCAACGCCTCGCGCACGCTGCTGCCCAGCGGGATGCGCAGCATGCCGACCTACAAGAAGGTCAACCCGTCCCAGGCGCCGATCATGGTGCTGTCGCTGACCTCGGATGTGCTGGAAAAGGGCCAGCTCTATGACCTTGCCTCGACCATCCTGTCCCAGAGCCTGTCCCAGGTGCAGGGCGTCGGTGAAGTGCAGATCGGCGGCAGCTCCTTGCCTGCGGTGCGCATCGAGCTCGAACCCCAGGCGCTCAATCAGTACGGCGTGGCTCTGGATGATGTACGTAACACCATCGCCAATGCCAACGTGCGCCGGCCCAAGGGTTCGGTCGAGGATGATCAGCGCCTGTGGCAAGTCCAGGCCAACGACCAGCTGGAAAAAGCCAAAGACTACGAATCGCTGATCATCCACTACAACGGCGGCGCGGCGTTGCGCCTGAAGGATGTGGCCAAAGTCAGCGATGGCGTGGAGGACCGCTACAACAGCGGTTTTTTCAACGATGACGCAGCGGTGCTGCTGGTGATCAACCGGCAGGCCGGCGCCAACATCATCGAGACGGTGAACGAGATCAAGGCCCAGTTACCTGCGTTGCAGGCAGTGCTGCCGGCCAGCGTCAAACTGAACCTGGCCATGGACCGTTCACCGGTGATCAAGGCGACGCTGCACGAAGCGGAAATGACCTTGCTGATTGCCGTCACCCTGGTGATCCTGGTGGTGTTCCTGTTCCTCGGTAACTTCCGGGCGTCGCTGATCCCGACCCTGGCGGTGCCGGTGTCGCTGGTGGGTACGTTCGCGGTCATGTACCTCTACGGTTTCTCCCTGAACAACCTGTCGTTGATGGCGCTGATCCTGGCCACCGGGCTGGTGGTGGATGATGCCATCGTGGTGCTGGAGAACATTTCCCGGCATATCGACGAAGGCGTGCGGCCGATGAAGGCAGCGTACCTTGGGGCGCAGGAAGTGGGTTTCACCTTGCTGTCGATGAACGTCTCGCTGGTGGCGGTGTTCCTGTCGATCCTGTTCATGGGCGGTATCATCGAGAGCCTGTTCCGTGAGTTTTCCATCACCCTGGCGGCTTCCATCGTGGTGTCGCTGGTGGTCTCGCTGACCCTGACGCCGATGCTCTGCGCGCGCTGGCTCAAGCCGCATGTGCCGGGGCAGGAGAACCGACTGCAACGCTGGAGCCGGCGGGCCAACGACTGGATGGTCGGTAAATATGCCACCAGCCTCGACTGGGTCTTGCGTCATCGGCGCCTGACTTTGCTCAGTTTGTTCGTGACTATTGGCGTTAACATTGCGCTGTATATCATTGTTCCTAAAACATTTTTGCCTCAGCAAGACACCGGGCAACTGATCGGTTTCGTGCGCGGCGATGATGGTCTGTCGTTCAGCGTGATGCAGCCGAAAATGGAAATCTTCCGCCGTGCGGCACTCAAGGATGACGCGGTGGAAAGCGTCGCCGGTTTCATCGGCGGAAGCAACGGCACCAACAACGCCTTCATGCTGGTGCGGCTCAAGCCGATCAAGGAACGCAGCATTTCCGCGCAAAAAGTCATCGAACGCCTGCGCAAGGAAATGCCCAAGGTTCCCGGGGCGCAGCTGATGCTGATGGCCGACCAGGACTTGCAGTTCGGCGGTGGCCGCGAACAGACCTCCTCGCAGTACAGCTATATCCTGCAAAGCGGTGACCTGGGGGCGTTGCGCGAGTGGTATCCGAAAGTCGTCACCGCGCTCAAGGCCTTGCCGGAGCTGACGGCGATCGACGCTCGCGAAGGCCGGGGCGCGCAGCAGGTTACCCTGATCGTCGATCGCGATCAGGCCAAGCGCCTGGGGGTCGACATGGACATGGTTACCTCTGTGTTGAACAACGCCTACAGCCAGAGGCAGATCTCCACCATCTACGACAGTCTCAACCAGTATCAGGTGGTGATGGAGGTCAATCCGAAGTACGCCCAGGACCCGATCACCCTCAAGCAGGTCCAGGTGATTACCGCCGACGGTGCGCGAATTCCGCTGTCGACCATCGCCCATTATGAGAACAGTCTGGAAGACGACCGGGTCAGCCACGAAGGTCAGTTCGCCTCGGAAAGCATTGCTTTCGACATGGCCGAAGGGGTGACGGTGGAGCAGGGCAGTGCAGCCATCGAGCGGGCGATTGCCAAGGTGGGTTTGCCGGAGGACGTGATCGCGAAAATGGCCGGCACTGCCGATGCCTTCGCCGCGGCCCAGAAGAGCCAGCCGTGGATGATCCTCGGGGCGCTGGTGGCGGTGTACCTGGTGCTGGGTGTGCTGTATGAAAGCTACATCCATCCATTGACGATTCTGTCGACCTTGCCGTCCGCCGGGGTCGGCGCGTTGCTGTCGATCTATGTATTGGGCGGCGAATTCAGCCTGATCTCGTTACTGGGGCTGTTCCTGCTGATCGGCGTGGTAAAGAAAAACGCCATTCTGATGATCGACCTTGCGCTGCAACTGGAGCGCCAGCAAGCCATGGCGCCACTGGAGTCGATTCGCAGTGCCTGCCTGCAACGTCTGCGTCCTATCCTGATGACCACCCTGGCGGCGATTCTGGGGGCCGTGCCGTTGTTGCTCAGCCGTGCCGAAGGGGCGGAAATGCGCCAGCCCCTGGGCCTGACCATCATCGGCGGGTTGATTTTCAGCCAGGTGCTGACCCTCTACACCACCCCGGTGGTTTACCTCTATCTCGACAAACTGCGCCATCGCTTCAACCACTGGCGTGGTGTGCGTACCGATGCTGCTCTGGAAACTCCGCTATGACTGACCGCTCGCTGTTCAACCTGGCTGCACCGCTGATCACCGCCCGAGGCTCGCGGTTGCTGAGCTTGTCGCTGTGTGTAGCGTTGCTCAGTGCCTGCGCCATCGGCCCGGACTACCAGCGTCCGCAAGCCGCCGCGCCGGCACAGTACAAGGCTGCGCCAGGCTGGCGTCAGGCCAGCCCGAGTGACGCTCTCGCTCGCGGTGCGTGGTGGGAGCTGTATGGCGATCGGCAACTCAATGGCCTGATCGAACGACTCAATAGCTCGAACCAGACCGTGGCTCAGTCCGAAGCCCAGTATCGCCAGGCTCAGGCCCTGGTGCGCAGCGCCCGTGGCGCGTTTTTCCCGACAGTGGATCTGACTGTCGGAAAGAACCGCTCCAGCCAGGGCACCGGCAGCAGCAGCTCCAGCCTGAGCAGTTCCTCCAGTGGCATCCGTGATACTTACACGGCACAGGCCGGAGTGA
The DNA here is from genome assembly GCF_059415945.1 of Pseudomonas sp. GW821-FHT09H03. Lineage (NCBI taxonomy): Bacteria > Pseudomonadati > Pseudomonadota > Gammaproteobacteria > Pseudomonadales > Pseudomonadaceae > Pseudomonas > Pseudomonas sp. GW821-FHT09H03. The sequence goes on from NZ_JBWKOF010000004.1 coordinate 34,898, forward strand.
GCTGGGAAGCGGATATCTGGGGTAAGTTGCGCCGGGGCCTGGAAGCCGACACCGCCAATGCCCAGGCCAGTTTTGCCGACCTTGCGGCCATGCGTCTGAGCCAGCAGTCGGAGCTGGTGCAGAACTACCTGCAATTACGGGTGATTGATGAGCAGAAACGCTTGCTCGAGGCCACCGTCGAGGCCTATCAGCGCTCGCTGAAAATGACCGAAAACCAGTATCGTGCCGGCGTTTCCGGCAAGGATGCCGTGGCCCAGGCGCAGACCCAGCTCAAGAGCACCGAGGCCGACATGATCGACCTGATCTGGCAACGCGCGCAGTTCGAGAATGCCATTGCGGTGCTGATCGGCGTACCGCCAGCCGAATTCGGGCTGGCGCAAACCCAGGACATCCCGCAATTGCCGCAAGTGCCTCTGGCGTTGCCATCGCAATTGCTCGAACGACGCCCGGACATTGCTTCGGCGGAGCGCTCGGTGATTGCCGCCAACGCCAACATCGGTGTGGCCAAGGCTGCGTACTACCCGGACCTTACCCTGAGCATGAACGGTGGCTACAGCAGCAGCACCTCGAACAATCTGTTCAGCGTGCCGAACCGTTTCTGGTCGGTCGGGCCGCAACTGGCCATGACCCTGTTCGATGGCGGCCAGCGTTCGGCGGAAGTGGACCGCAGCGAAGCGGCCTATGACGAAACCGTGGCCAAGTATCGCCAGACGGTGCTCGATGGTTTTCGAGAAGTGGAAAACTACCTGGTGCAGCTCAAGGTACTGCAGGACGAGGCTGTCGTGCGCCAGCAGGCGCTGGATGCGGCCCGTGAGTCCCTGCGCCTGACCCGCAACCAGTACAAGGCCGGTCTGATTGCATACCTCGATGTGGTGGTGACCCAGGCGACGGCGTTGAACAACGAACGCAGTGCGCTGGACCTGCAGCAGAGCCGGTTGATTGCCAGCGTCCAGTTGATTGCAGCCTTGGGTGGTGGCTGGGACGGGCAGCTTGAGGACCGCGATAGCCAATGAACAAACTCCGCCAGGAGGGCCCGGTCGGTGGCGAGGGGGCGTATCGCAACGTTCCTTCACCTCAGTCAAACGCCCGGCAGCCCCTGCGCAAGAGTCACCTTTTGCACGATTCGTAAACACGGCCGCGCCATTCCCAACTTAACCCTCTACCTTAAAACAAACGTTTTATCGAAATGATGGCAGTTTGCTAGTTTTGTCGGTACGTTCATTCACGTAATCTGTACAACCTAGATAGTTTTCAGGCCGCGAATGGCATTCATTCCCGGTGGCAATCGCGAGAAGACTCATGCTCATCGGTAACTATTCACCCGCACTGGTTATCATTTCCCTCTGTGTAGCGATCCTGGCGTCATACACCGCACTTGATCTGTCCGGGCGTATCGCCACTGCCAAGGGCCGGGCTGCGCACTTATGGACGGTGGGCGGCGCGATTGCCATGGGCGTCGGGGTTTGGTCGATGCACTTTATCGGCATGCTCGCGTTCAAGCTCCCGATCCAACTGGGCTACGACATCCCCATTACGCTGCTGTCGTTGTTGATCGGCGTTCTTTCCTGCGGTTTCGCCCTATGGCTGGTCAGCCAGCCGCGACTGCCCGCCTGGCAACTGTCATTCGGTGCACTGGTCATGGGGGCCGGTATCTGTGCCATGCATTACACCGGCATGGCCGCGATGCGCATGCAACCGGGCATTGATTACGACCCGACGCTGTTCGGCGCATCGCTGATCATCGCGGTGGGCGCCTCGGGTGCGGCGCTGTGGATCGCCTTTCGCCTGCGCCAGCACGCACCTTACGTGCGTGTGATCCGTGCCGGTGCGGCGGTGATCATGGGTATCGCCATCGTCGGCATGCACTACACCGGCATGGCCGCGGCGCGCTTTGCCGACGGCAGCTTTTGCGGGGCGGCCGCCACCGGCCTGAATGGCAAGGGCCTGGATAACCTGGTGCTGATCACCACATTGGCGGTATTGAGCATTGCCTTGCTGACTTCGATCCTCGATGCGCGACTGGCCCGTACCGCGAGCCTTGCGCAGTCGCTGACCGTGGCAAACCGTGAACTGACCCAACTGGCCTCGCATGACACCTTGACCGGTCTGCCGAATCGTATGTTGCTCGCTGAGCGAATCGACCAGGCGATGGCGCGAGTGCAGGAGGAGGGCGGCTGCATTGCACTGATGTTCATCGACCTGGATGGCTTCAAACCGGTTAATGATGCCTTCGGGCACCACATGGGTGATCTATTGCTGCGCGAAGTCGCCCTGCGCCTGCGCGAGGATCTGCGCAGCAACGACACCCTGGCGCGTATCGGTGGCGATGAGTTCGTGCTACTGGTGCGACTGGCCAGACAGAATGACGCCTTGATTCTCGCCGCTCGACAGGTTGGTTTGATCGCTCGTTCGTTCCGGGTCAACGAACATGATTTGCAGATATCCGCCAGCATCGGGATCGCGCTCTATCCGGGCAATGGCCAGACCGCCCACGAATTGCTGACCAATGCCGATGCGGCGATGTATCAAGCCAAAGGCGCAGGTAAAAACGGCTACAGCTTTTTTGACGCTTCGATGAACAGTCTTGGGTGCGACCAGCCGCAATTGCAGCAAGACCTGAGTCATGCCGTGGAACAGCAACAATTGCGCCTGCATTACCAGCCCAGGTTCGATGCCTCCAGTGGCCGCCCGGTGGGTGGCGAGGCACTGTTGCGCTGGGAGCACCCGACCCAGGGCTTGCTGCTGGCGGACAAATTCATCGACCTGGCGCAAAAGCCCGGCCTGATCATTTCGATCGGCGAGTGGATGCTCAATGAAGCTTGCCAGCAGATGCGCCAGTGGTACCTGCTGGGACACACCGGGTGGCGCATTGCGGTGAATCTTTCGGCTATCGAATTTTGCCACGCAGGTCTGGTTCAAAGTGTTGCCAAAGCGCTGGCCACCCATCAGTTGCCGCCCAATTGCCTGACCCTGCAAATCACTGAGACCACCGCCATGAGCGATGCCGATGCAAGCATGGTGGTGCTGCAGGAACTGTCGCAAATGGGTATTGACCTGTGCATCAATGACTTTGGCTCCGGTTATTCGAGCCTTAAATACCTCAAGCGCCTGCCGGTCAACGAACTGAAGATCGACCGCAGCCTGGTCCTTGACCTGGAGCGCGACAGTGAGGACGCCGCCATTGTCTCGGCCATTGTCGCCCTCGGCCAGGCCCTGGGGTTGCGCATCGCCGCCGAAGGAGTGGAAACCGGATCGCAGCAGGATTTGCTGACCCGGCTCGGCTGCGAATCGCTGCAGGGTTGCCTGCTGGGACATCCGCTGCCGGCTGAGCGGTTCATGGTGGCAATTCATCGTGGGGAGCAGTTGGAGGCGGTTTGAGCCTGCGCGTAATCTTTCATCTCGGCCAAGCCTTGCTACAGGTGACCGCATTCCCATGCACGAGCGCGCATGCTCGCGATGGTGGTTAACTATGTCGCGGGGTGTCTGGTTCGCCGCGGTGGTCTTGAGTCCATCACGATCAGGCTCGCTTCAGGTTTTACATGGCCTGTAGCACCGAGGCTTGCCCGTGATGGCGTCAGCAGATGACATTGCTAGCGCCATGCAAAAACCTGAAATGGCGGTTATTCTTCCCCCGTACCGCTTAAGCGTTGATTGGGGAGAAAACTCACATGGATAAAGTCATCGTCATCACCGGCGGCAGCCGTGGTATCGGAGCCGCCACCGCGCTACTGGCTGCTGCGCAGGGCTACCGGATCTGCATCAACTATCTGGCCGACGAACAGGCGGCCCTTAGTGTGCTGGAGCAAGTGCGTGGCCTTGGCGCCCAGGCCATAGCCGTGCGGGCGGATGTCAGTATCGAAGACGAAGTCATCGCTTTGTTCAATCGCGTGGACAGTGAGCTGGGGCGGGTCACGGCGTTGGTGAACAACGCCGGCACTGTCGGGCAGAAGTCCCGGGTCGACGAAATGTCGGAATTTCGCATTCTCAAAATCCTCAAGACCAACGTCCTGGCGCCGGTACTTTGCGCCAAACACGCGATCCTGCGCATGTCGCCCAAGCACGGCGGGCAGGGCGGCAGCATCGTCAACGTGTCCTCGGTGGCCGCCCGCCTGGGCGCGCCGAACGAGTACGTCGACTATGCCGCATCCAAGGGCGCGCTGGACACCTTTACCATTGGCCTGTCCAAGGAAGTGGCGGGCGAGGGGATTCGGGTCAACGCAGTGCGTCCCGGTTACATCTATACCGATTTCCATGCACTGAGCGGTGATCCTGACCGGGTCAGCAAACTGGAGTCGGCGATCCCGATGGCGCGGGGTGGGCGTCCGGATGAAGTGGCCGAGGCGATTGTGTGGTTGCTGTCGGACAAGGCATCTTATGCGACGGGGACTTTTGTTGATCTGGGCGGTGGGCGGTAGGCAGACAACACCAAGCCTTCAGAAAGACCTGACTATCCTGCCCAAGGTCTCCATCGCCTTCTCGGCAGCCTCATCCCACGGGCTGCCATAATTCAACCGGATGCAATTGCTGAAACGCTGCGCCGGCGAAAAGATTGGCCCCGGCGCAATACTGATGCCCTGTGCCAGGGCCATCTGAAACAACTTCAGCGAATCCATCTGCGGCGGCAACTCCAGCCACAAAAAGTACCCGCCTGCTGGCTGGCTAACCCGCGTCTGTGCCGGGAAGTAGCGGGCGATGGCGGCAAGCATGGCGGTTTGCTGATCTTCCAGCGCTTGACGCAGTTTGCGCAGATGTCGGTCATATCCACCGTGCTGCAGATAATCGGCGATGGCAGCCTGGGCCGGCATCGAAGCGCACAGCGAAGTCATGAGCTTGAGCCGTTCGATCTTTTGCGCAAAGCGCCCGGCCGCAACCCAGCCAATGCGGTAACCCGGGGCCAGGCTTTTGGCGAACGAACCACAGTGCATCACCAATCCTTGGGTATCAAACGCCTTGGCCGGTTTGGGCGCCTGCTGGCCGTAATACAACTCGGCATAGACGTCGTCTTCGATCAGTGGCACCTGGTGGCTGCGCAAGAGCTCCACCAGTTCCTGTTTCTTCGCCTCGGGCATGGTCGCGCCCATGGGGTTCTGAAAGCTGGTCATGCACCAGCAGGCTTTGATTGGGTGCCGCTCCAGGGTTTGCGCGAGTATGCCGAGGTCGATGCCGTCGCGCGGGTGTACCGGGATTTCCACGGCCTTGAGTTTCAAGCGCTCGAGGATTTGCAGGCAGGCGTAGAAAGCCGGGGCTTCGATCGCCACCAGATCACCGGGTTGAGTCACCGCTTGCAGGCACAGGTTGAGTGCCTCCAGGGCGCCGTTGGTGATCAGCAGTTCTTCCATGGGCAGCATCAGGCCGCCGACCATGTAGCGCAGGGCGATCTGTCGGCGCAAGTGCGGGTTTCCCGGGGACATGTCGGTGACCACCATGCGCGGGTCCATATCCCGCGTGGCACTGGCCAGCGAGCGTGACAGCCGTTGCAGCGGAAACAGGGTCGGGCTGGGGAAGGCGGAACCGAAGGGCACGGTATTGGGGTCCTTGATCGAATCGAGCACCGAGAACACCAGTTCGCTGACGTCGACTTCAGTGGTTTCGCTGACCTGACTGCTGATCACCGGCTCGGAAAACGGCATCGGGGCATGGGCGTTGACGAAATAGCCGGAGCGCGGACGCGCACGGATCAGGCCGCGGCGCTCCAGCAGGTAGTAGGCCTGGAATACGGTGGAAGGGCTGACGCCGTAAGTCTGGCTGGCGTAGCGCACCGATGGTACGCGCTGGCCTGGGCCCAGGACGCCGCAGCGGATCAGTTCAGCGATGTCGTCGGCGAATTTTTCGTAGCGTTTCATCGGGGGGCCTTGTTGCCAGTTGTATTTGTGGTGCGTCAGGGGGAACTGCCCTCACCCTAACCCTCTCCCAGAGGGAGAGGGGACTGATCGTGGTGTTTGTCAGGAATACGGCGACCTGAATTATCCGGGCGAACTGGGGTTTAAAAAACCCTCACCCTAACCCTCTCCCAGAGGGAGAGGGAACTGATCGTGGTGTTTGTCCGGAATACGGCGACCTGAATTGTCCGGGCGAACTGGGGTTTAAAAAGCCCTCATCCTAACCCTCTCCCAGGGGTAGAGGGGACTGATCGTGGTGTTTGTCAGGAGTACGGCGACCTGAACTATTCAGGCGAACAAAGCTTTTGAAAACGCTGAAGATCGGCTCCCTTTCCCCTCGCCCCCTCTGGGGGAGAGGGATGGGCGGGCGGCGTTCCGATGAGGGGGTGGATTTTAGCCTCAACGATTCACCGGGGAAACAAACCGACTCTTCGCCACGCTGTAAATCTGCGGTTCGTCGCTGTCGATAACCTTGAAACTGATACTTTGCGAGCTGCTTCTCGGCCGTTCCGTGGTCATGGCCACCGACACCGGCACATCGACAATCTCCCCGGGAGCCAGGCTAAACCCGGTTTTGCCCTGCAACTCAAAGCCGTCGCCATCGACCAGTGTCAGCCGATAATCCTGGCGCTGCTGTGTCTTGTTGATCACCTTCAGGCTATAGATATTCTCGATCTGCCCCTGGCTGTTTTCCCGGAACAGGCCGCGGTCCTTGCTGACGTCCAGCGACACCATCGGGCGCTCGACCAGTGCGACGACCAGTGCAGCGATCATCACCAGCAACACGGCGCCATAGCCAATCAAACGCGGACGCAGCAGGTGGGTCTTGCCACCTTGCAACTGATGCTCGGAGGTGTAGCTGATCAGCCCGCGGGCATAGCCCATCTTGTCCATGATCGAGTCGCAGGCGTCGATGCACGCCGCACAACCTATGCATTCCATTTGCAAGCCGTCGCGGATGTCGATGCCGGTCGGGCAGACCTGCACGCACAGTTGGCAGTCGATGCAATCGCCGAGGCCGACTTCGGCGGGTTTGACTTCGCGTTTGCGCGGGCCTCGGTTTTCGCCACGGGCCACGTCGTAGGAAATGGTCAGGGTGTCTTTGTCGAACATCACGCTCTGGAACCGTGCATAGGGGCACATGTGCATGCACACCGCTTCGCGCAGCCAGCCGGCATTGATATAGGTGGCGCCGGTAAAAAACAGCACCCAGAACAGGCTTGCGCCGCTCATCTGCAGGGTCAGCAACTCTTCGGCGAGCGGGCGGATCGGTGTGAAATAGCCAACGAAGGTCAGGCCGGTCAGCAAGCTGATAGCCAGCCACAGCGTGTGTTTGGCCGAGCGGCGCATCAGCTTGTTCAGGCCCCAGGGCGCTGCTTGCAGTTTGATTCGCTGATTGCGTTCGCCTTCGGTGACTTTCTCGCACCACATGAAAATCCAGGTCCACGAACTCTGCGGGCAGGTGTAGCCGCACCAGACTCGGCCGGCAAACACCGTGATCGCGAACAGGCCGAACGCGGCGATGATCAACAGCGCCGAGAGCAGAATGAAATCCTGCGGCCAGAAGGTGGCCCCAAATATGTGGAATTTGCTTTCGCCAAGATCCCATAGCACAGCCTGACGGCCACCCCAATCGAGCCATACCGTGCCGAAAAACAGCAAAAACAGCAGGCCCGCGCCGCTGATGCGCAAGTTACGGTAAAGGCCGGTGAAACTGCGGGTGTGGATCAGGTTGTCGCTGGTTGCGGCCTTCTTTTTCGTGCGTAAAGGCTCATAGGTTTCAACGGTTCGGACGGGGATTCTCTCGCTCATGGTCTTTCGCTCATCAGCCTCCATCAGGCATGAGCACTATGGGCGGTGATCTGTTTGCATAACAGACTCAGGTAAAGCAATAAAAAGCGGATCAGATTGCCTTTGAACGCTTGCCTGCGGCAAGTTGAAGCACCTTTTACTAGCAAGTACAGACGCCTGTATCAGACGTCTGCGTCGGGTGTTGATCAAGGTCCGTCAAACCACCGAATCACCGTCCGTTTCCTTCAAGTGCCGGCGGCCATCCACTGCGCCTGCTACGGTCAATGCGTCGGCTTCAGCTTCGGTGATATAGATGCGCTGGCCGTTCAGATCCACCGCCGACATGGCTTTTTCTCCGTCGGTGATGATGGTCACATCGGGGCACAGGCGAATCTCTTCGCCATTTTCAGTGGTCAGGAAACAGGTCTGGTTTTCGATGCGCACGGTCATGGCGTGATCCTTTTTTTACAGGGGCCTGAAACATTAGGGCGTCAGCGCGGGTCATCGTTCTATGCAGCCGATTAATGGTCACTGCGATCACTCTCCAAGGCCCTCCATACAAGGACAACAACATGAACGCCTGGTGGCATGAAGTCTGGGCAACCCTGCAAGCGGAGTTCGCCGACATCGGCGATGCCTCACAGCTGACCCGGGTTACCGTGCGCCTGTTGACTGCTGCGTTGCTCGGCGGAATTCTCGGTTTCGAGCGTGAACACAAAGGCAAGGCTGCCGGGGTTCGTACCCACATGCTGGTAGCGATCGGTGCCGCATTGTTTGTGTTGGTCCCGCAGATGTCCGGCTCCCAGGCCGACGCCATGAGCCGGGTGATCCAGGGCGTCATCGCCGGCATCGGCTTCCTTTGCGCCGGCACCATCCTGAAAAACAACGAGGGCGACGAAAGCCACGTCCAGGGCCTGACCACCGCCGCCGGCCTGTGGATGACCGCCGCTATCGGTGTTTCGGCGGGGTTGGGCAGGGAAGCGACGGCGGTGCTCAGTACATTGTTGGCGTTGGGGGTTTTCAGTGTGATGCCGAGGATCGTGAAGATGCTCGACAAAAATCCGCCCGTGTAGGAACAGCCCTCGACAGCTCCTATACGGGCTAAACCATCACTGGTCAATGGTAGCGATTGTATTGTGAATGTGCGGTTAGTAGTTTGATTGTCGTTGCCAGTGTGCAGATAAAGAATAAGCTAATACAGCATGCGATAGACATGCTTTTAGCCGGGTCGTCGGTCATTAAATGTTTTGCGAGGCTTAGAGGGTTCGTCCAGCTTATAAAGTCTGTGATGTTGTTGGTGTCGGCGTCTGCCATGACCCCGGTTAGAACCAGGCATAATATTATGATAGCGGACAGTTCTCGAAAATGCCCTGTGCTTATGGGGAGAAATGTGATCAGTAAGCCGATACCGCAAAACATCAGAAAGCAAATGTATGAGCGTGCCACGATACTTGATAACTCTCCGAGTTCGAAGGCCCCGAAAGGCAGCTTTGTGGTCAGGTAAAAAATCAGGCAATAAAGGATTGATATTATCGAGTAGGCCACAAAATGGCTGATGATAAACGAAGCTTTTAATTTTTTACTGCAAAGGAAGCAGCGTATGAATACGCTTTCTCGACATTTCACAACATCAGATGAATATCCGGAGAGTGCAAGGCTTAATGAGATGTAGGCATAAAACCAGCCTGTCTCCAAGGCGTAATCACTTTGTAGGCGGCTTGTGTCTTGCGCGAAGATCGTCAACAAGCAGAACAAAGCGCAGGGTAATGCCAGAGCCCAGACAACAGTCGCGGGATCCTTTGTGCATTCTTTTATAAGTCGTATGGAACGCGGAAAAAATAACGGCGCTTTAGGGGTTCTCATTGCAAATCTCGCACTGATGGATTTTTTGTTGCTCCAGTGATTCAGTAGTCGAATGCGTGGAAGCTTGTTCGCGAGAAAGTGGGAGGCTTTTTGAAAGCTCATTTTTATTGAAATCGAATTGTCTGTGGTGTGCATGATCTTCCAGGTTTTTCAGGATCGAACTTTTTTCGATTTTCTCAGCAGGGTTTAACTTCGCTTGGAAGTATAAAAGCTCGTAGTTGTATATTTTCAAGGTCAGCCCAACCTTCAGTCCAATACTCATTGGGCGCATATGTAAGTGCGCGCTTTGTCCGACTTTTCATCAAGCTAAAAAAATCATGGCTGTACGCTCAGGGCGGGTGCTGGCCTATGTAAACTCATGCAACATATTTTCGTAAGAGGCAAAAGGGTGAAAAGTGCAGTACCAGATTGGTACTACAAAACGTTAGGAAAGGTCGCACGGATATTGAAAGTGGAATTAATTCCTACAGGGGCAGGTGTAGGAACTACCGAAAGCTACTCAAGCTTGCGGCGGTTCCTACTGGGAGTCATCGATCAACTGTCTTTAATTGGGCGCAACAATCACTGGCGGCATCGTTGTCGGTGGCTCTTCCCTGGGCGGCGGGACGGTGCCTGGAGGGTCCTGCTCCGGGACCGGTTGCGGATCGGTGGGGGGGATCACCGGGTCGTCGATGTTCGGGTCGGGTGTTTCGGCCGGGAATGGATTGGTCATGATTCGAGCCTCCAGTGGCACATGGCGTGAGTCGTGCTTAAGTTGGTTGACCACAACGGCAAGGATTTGATTCCGGCAATTTGCGCTGAACTTTTCCCGGCGCCAGCCGCTCGGAACCTAAGTGAGTCCATTACGGTGCACTCCGGCGGGGACTGACGACCAGACACAAGAGCGTCCTTGGGGCGTACAGGAGAGATGCTCGATGACGGCTGAAAAACCTGATGAGTTGAGCTACAACCCGCATATACCGCTGTCCCAGGCGCTGTTATTGCCGCGCATTGTCATTGAAAACATCATGCCGACCCTCGATGCCGGGCAGTTTGCCGTGAAGGCGGTGGCTGGGCGGGACGTGGTGGTGACGGCCAAGGTCTTTGCCGACGGCCACGACAAGTTGGCGGTGCGGGTGCGCTGGCGTGCCGAAGGCGAGGAAATCTGGCACAGCGAAAGACTGAGCGATCTGGGCAACAATGGCTGGCAGGGGCAGTTCAGGGTCCAAAGCCAAGGCCGATATCTGTACTGCATCGAAGCCTGGATCGACCAGTTCGCCAGTTTCCGTTATGAGTTGGAGAAGAAACACACTGCCGCTGTGCCGATCAGCCTGGAATTGCAGGAGGGCCGGCAACAGGTGCAACAAGCCGCCGAACGCGCTGAAGGGCAATTGAGCGAACAACTGGCAGCGTTGCACCATGAATTGTCCGGCCTGCTCGAAACCGAGCAGGTCGCCCTGTTTTTGCACCAGCGTAGCGCAGACCTGATGGCCCAGGCCGATCACCGGGCTTACTTGAGCCTCAGTCCCGAGTTCCCGGTGGACGTCGAGCGCCAATTGGCCGAGTTCGCCAGTTGGTATGAGTTGTTCCCCCGCTCAATCACCGATGACCCGGCGCGACACGGCACTTTCAATGACGTGCATTCGCGCCTGGCGATGATTCAGGACATGGGTTTCGATGTGCTGTATTTTCCGCCGATCCATCCTATCGGGCGCAGCTATCGCAAAGGCCCCAACAATTCCTTGACCGCCGGCCCTGATGATCCGGGCAGCCCCTATGCCATTGGCAGCGAAGAGGGTGGGCACGAGGCGATTCATGCGCAACTCGGTAGCCGCGAAGACTTCCGGCGCCTGGTGGCGGCAGCCGCGGCCCATGGGCTGGAAATCGCCCTGGATTTTGCCATTCAGTGTTCCCAGGATCACCCCTGGCTCAAGCAGCATCCCGGTTGGTTCAATTGGCGGCCCGACGGCACAATCAAATACGCTGAGAACCCGCCGAAGAAGTACCAGGACATCGTCAACGTCGACTTTTATGCGGCCGAGGCGATTCCCAGTCTGTGGGTTGAACTGCGCGACATCGTGGTCGGCTGGGTGCTGGAGGGCGTGAAGATTTTTCGCGTCGACAACCCCCACACCAAGCCGTTGCCGTTCTGGCAATGGCTGATCGCCGATGTGCGGGCTTTGTACCCCGAGGTGATCTTCCTCGCCGAAGCCTTTACCACTCCGGCGATGATGGCGCGCCTCGGCAAGGTCGGTTACTCCCAGAGCTACACCTACTTCACTTGGCGCAACACCAAGACCGAACTGGCGACCTATTTCACCGAGCTCAACGCGTCGCCGTGGCGCGAATGCTACCGGCCGAATTTTTTCGTCAATACGCCGGATATCAACCCGGGGTTCCTGCACGAATCCGGGCGTCCCGGTTTTCTCATTCGTGCGGCGCTGGCGGCCATGGGGTCGGGGCTGTGGGGCATGTACTCCGGTTTCGAGCTGTGCGAATCGGCGCCGGTGCCGGGCAAGGAGGAATACCTTGATTCGGAGAAGTACGAAATCCGCCCCCGGGACTTCAACGCTCCGGGCAACATCATTGCCGAAATCGCCCAACTCAACCGCATCCGCCGGCAGAACCCGGCGTTGCACACTCATCTGGGCTTGAAGGTCTACAACGCCTGGAACGACAACATTCTGTATTTCGGCAAACGCAGCGCCGATGGCAGCAATTTCATTTTAGTGGCGGTGAGCCTCGACCCGTACAACGTGCAGGAAGCCAACTTCGAGTTGCCGTTATGGGAAATGGGCTTGCCTGACGACGCCAGCACCCAGGGCGAAGACCTGATGAATGGCCATCGCTGGACCTGGCACGGCAAGTACCAGTTCATGCGGATCGACCCGGCTTATCAGCCGTTCGGAATCTGGAGGATTACCGCCTAGACCTCAAACCTGTGGGAGCGCGCCCGCTCGCGATAGCGATCAAATATTCAACATGGATATTGGCTGAACCACCGCTATCGCGAGCAGGCCCGCTCCTACAGGAAAATCGTTGCGCCAGGCGCTGCGACTTACCGAATTCAGCAGGAGTTTCAAATGGCGAAGAAACCCAAGGCAGCCACGTTCATCAAGGATCCGCTCTGGTACAAGGATGCGGTGATCTACCAGGTTCACGTCAAGTCATTTTTCGACTCAAACAACGACGGTATCGGCGACTTTCCCGGCCTGATCGCCAAACTTGATTACATTGCCGATCTGGGTGTCAACACCATCTGGCTGTTGCCATTCTACCCCTCGCCACGGCGCGATGACGGCTATGACATTGCCGAGTATCGCGGCGTGCACAGTGACTACGGGACCATGGCCGATGCCAAGCGCTTCATCGCCGAGGCGCATAAACGCGGGCTGCGGGTGATCACCGAGCTGGTCATCAATCACACCTCCGACCAGCACCCCTGGTTCCAGCGTGCGCGCAAGGCCAAACCGGGTTCGGCCGCCCGGGACTTCTACGTCTGGTCCGATGACGACCAGAAATACGACGGCACCCGCATCATCTTTCTCGACACCGAAAAGTCCAACTGGACATGGGACCCGGTCGCCGGCCAATACTTCTGGCATCGTTTCTACTCGCACCAGCCGGACCTGAACTTCGATAACCCGCAAGTCATGAAAGCGGTGCTGTCGGTCATGCGCTATTGGCTAGACATGGGCATCGACGGCCTGCGCCTGGACGCCATCCCGTACCTGATTGAGCGCGACGGCACCAACAACGAGAACCTGCCGGAAACCCATGTCGTCCTGAAGCAGATCCGCGCTGAAATCGACGCCAATTACCCAGACCGCATGTTGCTGGCCGAGGCCAACCAATGGCCCGAGGATACCCAGCTGTACTTCGGCGACACCGATAAAAAGGGCTTGAATGGCGACGAATGCCACATGGCCTTTCATTTTCCGTTGATGCCGCGCATGTACATGGCCCTGGCGCAGGAAGATCGCTTCCCGATCACCGATATCCTGCGCCAGACACCGGATATTCCCGCCAATTGCCAGTGGGCGATCTTCCTGCGCAATCATGATGAACTGACCCTGGAAATGGTCACCGACAAAGAGCGCGATTACCTGTGGAATTACTACGCCGCGGACCGCCGTGCGCGGATCAACCTGGGGATTCGCCGCAGACTTGCGCCGTTGCTGGAGCGCGACCGGCGTCGGGTGGAACTGCTCAACAGCCTGCTGCTGTCGATGCCCGGCACGCCGACCCTGTATTACGGCGATGAAATCGGCATGGGCGATAACATCTACCTCGGCGACCGCGACGGTGTGCGCACGCCGATGCAATGGTCGATCGACCGCAATGGCGGTTTCTCCCGCGCCGACCCGGCCAGCCTGGTGCTGCCGCCGATCATGGACCCGCAATACGGCTACCTGTCGGTCAACGTCGAAACCCAGGCCGGCGATCCTCACTCGCTGTTGAACTGGACCCGGCGTCTGCTCGCCGTGCGTAAACAATCGAAGGCCTTCGGCCGTGGCACTCTGAAGATGCTATCGCCGAGCAACCGCAGAATTCTCGCCTATACCCGTGAGTACACCGGCGCGGACGGCAAAACCGAGGTCATTCTGTGCGTGGCCAACGTATCGCGCAGCGCCCAGGCCGCCGAGCTCGATCTGTCGGCCTATGTCGGCATGGTTCCGGTGGAAATGCTCGGTGGCAATGCGTTCCCGCCCATCGGCCAATTGAATTTCCTCCTGACCCTGGCGCCTTATGGTTTCTACTGGTTCGGCCTCGCGGCGGAAAACCAGATGCCGAGCTGGCACGTGGAACCGGCGCAAAGCCTGCCGGACTTCACCACGCTGGTGCTGAAAAAACGCATGGAAGAATTGCTCGAAAGCCCATCTCGCGACACCCTGGAGCAGGGCATCCTGCCGAACTGGCTGCAGAATCGCCGCTGGTTCGCCGGCAAGGACACCGCCATCGATCGGGTCGATCTGGCCTATGGCGTGCGCTTCGGTGACGCGCAGCATCCGGTGCTGTTCAGTGAAATCGAAGTCAGCAGTGGCGGTCAGACCAGTCGCTACCAACTGCCGTTCGGCTTCCTCCCGGAAGATCAGGTCGGCGCCGCGCTGCCGCAGCAACTGGCGTTGTCCCGGGTCCGGCGCGGGCGTCAGGTCGGCTTGATCACCGATGCGTTCAGCCTGGAAACCTTTGTGCACGCGGTGCTCCAAGGCATCCAGAACGGTACGGTGTTGCAAACGAACGAGGGCGACATTCGTTTCGTGGCCACCGCTGAACTGGACAAACTCGGGCTCAACGCAGAGTCGCCGGTGCGCTATCTGTCCGCCGAGCAGTCCAACAGTTCGGTGGTGATCGGCAACAGCCTGGTGCTGAAGCTGATCCGCAAGGTCGCCTCAGGCGTGCACCCTGAACTGGAAATGAGTGCTTATCTGACCGAAGCCGGCTTCCACAATATTTCACCGCTACTGGGCGCTGTGGTGCGTCGGGACGCGGCAGGCGATGACAATTTGCTGATGATCGCCCAGGGCTATCTGAATAATCAGGGCGATGCCTGGGAGTGGACGCAGAACAACCTCGAACGGGCGCTGCGTGATGAGCTTGCCGATGCCATGTCCGAACAGGAGCAACACTACAACGCGCTGGGTGAACTGAAAGATTTCGCTGGCATGCTCGGGCAGCGCCTGGGTGAAATGCATCAGGTCCTGGCCTCGGGCAGTGGCAACCCGGACTTCGCGCCGCAGGTCACTTCGCACAAAGAAGCATTGGCCTCGGCCAAGGACGTCGCCGGACAGATCGAGCATGCGCTGAAACTGCTCAAGCAGCATCAACACGAACTGAACCCGGGGGACAAGACTCTGGTCAGCCAGTTGCTGGACAACAAAAAAGCCATCCTCGCCCACGTCCTGGAACTGGGAAAACACACCGTCGGTGGCTTGAGGATTCGGGTGCACGGCGACCTGCATCTGGGCCAGGTGCTGGTGATCAAGGGCGATGCCTACCTCATCGACTTCGAAGGCGAGCCTGCACGGCCGCTGCACGAACGGCGGGGCAAACACAGCCCGTACAAAGATGTCAGCGGCGTGCTGCGCTCCTTCGACTACGCTGCGGCCATGGCGATCAACGTGCATAACGTCGACAACACGGCGTTGGCCGACGCCGCCCGCTTGCGGGTCACCGATCGTTATCTGAGTGAAGCGCGACAGGCATTTGTCGACGCTTATCGGCTGGCGGCAGCCAGCCTTGACCATGCGTGGCAAGATCGTGAAGGCGAAGATGCCGCGCTGGCGTTGTTCGGTCTGGAGAAGGCGGCGTATGAAGTGGCCTATGAGGCGGAAAATCGCCCCACCTGGCTGCCCGTGCCCTTGCACGGTTTATATGGATTATTAAGTGGACTTGAACCCTTTTCCGGTCTTGGTGGAGAGTAGTCATGAGTGTCACGAACAAGGAACAGGGTCAGCACAAGGAAGCGCTGCTACCCAAGGCGCGTGATATCGATGCGCTGGTGCGCGCCGAACATACAGATCCCTTTGCCATCCTCGGCCCCCACGACGATGGCGCTGGTGGGCAATTTATCCGGGCTTATCTGCCGGGTGCCCTGAGTGTGCAGGTTGTCGCCAGGGACTCCTGCGAAGAACTCGGCGACCTTGAGGACACGCAGACACCGGGATTGTTTGTCGGCCATTTCGACCGGGCGCAGCCGTATTTGCTGCGCGCCCGTTGGGCCGGTGGTGAGCAACTGGCCGAGGACCCGTATAGCTTCGGGCCGCTGCTGGGCGAAATGGATATGTATCTGTTCGCCGAAGGCAATCACCGCGACTTGAGTTCGTGCCTCGGTGCCCAGCTCAAAAACGTGGATGGCGTCGATGGCGTGCGTTTCGCAGTGTGGGCACCCAATGCACGGCGGGTGTCAGTGGTCGGCGACTTCAATGTCTGGGACGGACGCCGTCATCCGATGCGCCTGCGTCATCCAGCCGGGGTCTGGGAGTTGTTCATCCCGCGCCTGCAGGCCGGCGAGGCATACAAGTATGAAATTCTTGGCGCCCACGGCATTCTGCCGCTGAAGGCCGACCCGGTGGCGCTAGCCACTTCTTTGCCTCCGGATACCGCGTCGAAAGTCGCGTCGCCGCTGCAAGTCGACTGGCAGGACCAGGCGTGGATGCAGTCCCGGGGCGAACGTCAGTGCTCGAGCGCGCCGCTGTCGATCTATGAATTACATGCAGGCTCCTGGCAATGCGAGCTGGACGATCTGGGTGAAGTTGCCCGCCAGTACAGCTGGCCAGAACTCGCCGAACGGCTGATCCCGTACGTCAAGGACCTGGGTTTTACCCACATCGAACTGATGCCGATCATGGAGCATCCGTTCGGCGGGTCCTGGGGTTACCAGTTGCTGTCGCAATTCGCCCCGAGTGCGCGCTATGGCTCGCCGGACCAGTTTGGCGCATTCGTCAACGCTTGCCACCAGGCTGAAATCGGCGTGATTCTTGATTGGGTGCCGGCGCATTTTCCAACGGATACCCACGGCCTGGCGCAATTCGACGGCACCGCGCTGTACGAGTATGGCAATCCCCAGGAAGGCTTCCATCAAGACTGGGACACGCTGATCTACAATCTGGGGCGCACCGAAGTACACGGCTACATGCTGGCGTCGGCGTTGCACTGGCTTAAACATTTTCACATCGATGGCCTGCGGGTCGATGCGGTGGCGTCGATGCTGTACCGCGACTACTCGCGCAAGGCCGGCGAGTGGGTGCCGAATCGGCATGGCGGCAGGGAGAACCTGGAAGCCATCGACTTCCTGCGCCACCTCAACGACGTGGTGGCCCTGGAGGCGCCGGGCGCGCTGGTGATCGCCGAAGAGTCCACGGCATGGCCGGGCGTGAGCCAGAGCACCCAGCAGGGCGGCTTGGGCTTTGCCTACAAATGGAACATGGGCTGGATGCACGATTCGCTGCATTACATCCAGCAGGACCCCATGTATCGCGCCCATCACCACAACGAACTGAGTTTCGGGCTGGTATACGCCTGGTCCGAGCGTTTCATCCTGCCGATTTCCCACGATGAGGTGGTGCACGGCAAGCACTCGCTGATCGACAAGATGCCCGGCGACCGCTGGCAGAAATTTGCCAACCTGCGCGCCTACCTGAGTTTCATGTGGACCCATCCGGGCAAGAAGCTGCTGTTCATGGGCTGCGAGTTCGGCCAATGGCGAGAGTGGAATCACGATCAACAGCTGGACTGGTATTTGCTGCAGTATCCAGAGCACAAGGGCGTGCAGAAACTGGTGGGTGACCTCAACCGCCTGTACCGCGAAGTACCGGCGCTGCATGAGCAGGATGATGTGCCACAAGGCTTCCAGTGGTTGATCGGTGACGATGCGATCAACAGCGTTTATGCCTGGCTGCGCTGGAGCAAAGAGGGCGAGCCGGTGCTGGTGGTGGCGAACTTCACGCCGGTGCCGCGAGAGGCTTATCGCGTTGGCGTACCGCTTGCCGGGCACTGGAAGGAGTTGCTCAACAGTGATTCGGCCACCTATGCCGGCTCCAATTATGGCAACAGTGGCGGCACCTCCACCGAGGCCATTGCCAGTCATGGGCAGGCGATGTCGCTGGTGCTGAACCTGCCACCGTTGGCCGTGTTGATTTTGCACCCGCAGGGTTGAACCGGGCCGCACCGCCGCTCCTGCAGCGCAGGAGTGGCGGCGCAGCAATCCATCCCGCCCGCGAAGGCGTTGAGGTCAAAAGCTGCGGGCCAGAGCTTTTGATCAGAACTACCAACTCACCCTGACGCCAAAATTGCCGAACGTTCCCCGCTGCTGGTTACTGTCGATATTGGTGGTGTAGTCGATACCGGCATGCAGGCTGACCGATTGCGCAATACTCACCACCACACCGACCCCGAGATCGGCCGATGAGCTGCGCTGTTGGCTGTCGATCTTGTCCCGGTGATCAAATGTGGTGGTATCGGTTGCGGAAAAAGTGTGCCAGAGATTGGCGCGCAGATAGGGTTCCACCGGCCGGCCACTGACTTCGTAACGCCCCTTGAGGCGCGCGCCGACACGTCCGGTCCAAGCGCTGTCGGAGTCGAACGAGACATGGGAAATGCCATCGTCCTGGCTGTCGAGCTCGACCTTCTGAAAGATCGCCTGCACCTGGGGTTCGACTACCCAGTTGGCGGCCACCGGGAATGGGTGACCGGCTTCTGCTGAAAGCGTTACCACCTTGCCTTCGTTGTCGATCTTCAGGCCGCGCTCGGAGCGATTGTCGCCGTCGAGCCAGGTGTACATCGCCACGAGGTCCAGGTAGGCACCACGAGGATCAATCAGGGTCCAGTACCCACCAAGGTAGTCGCCTTCAAGATCCATCTTGCCGGCATGCTTGCCTTCGAAACCCTCGTTGAAACCAAAGACGTCACCTTTGAGACGGCTGTGACCGACGAAAACACCGCTGCGCTGGGTTTGTCCGCCGGCCCATTGCGAACTGTACACATCGTTACCGACCTGAAAGCCCTTGATCGATCCGTCGACTCGCGGGTTGACGGTGCCGGCCCATGTCTGGTCAAGGTTCTTGCCATAGATCCGGCCCCAGCCAGCACTAAAGGCGCCGGTTTCAGTGAGCAGACGCTGGTCGCCCTGGCGGTCATGGAAAGTGCCGAGGGCGTTGAGGGCCAGTTGTGCAGCGGCTGGCGGCATCACCGACCAGACCGGGACTTCCGGTCGGTACAGGGGAATCGGCGCAGCACCTGGTTGCGCCGCAGGCAGCACCGGCGCTTGAATGGCTATAGCCTCTGGATCTCCCGTACCTCCGGTATCCACCACGATTGGAGCCGCCACGGGGACAGTCACTATCGGTACCAGGATCGGCGGCAATGCCGGGTTCGGATTGGGCACGGCGACCACGGGTGGCGCGACCACGGAGGAGCGCAGGTACCAGCTGTTTTCGCTGCCGGCGGTCACGCCGCCCTTGAACAGGTAGTACTGGTAGGCTCCCACCGACAGCGGACCTTTGAGCGCGAAGGCCTTACTGTCGCTCACGGCCTGGCCCTGCGCCTCTACTACCTGTATGCCGTTTTGCTGGGTCAGGGCCCCCAGACCTCCGACGTTGTTCACGGTAATCAGGGTGTTGCCGGTCAATGTCCCGTCGCTGACCACCAGCTTGTCGCTCGGAGAGCTGTCATCGCCCAAGCTGGCTTGCAGGAGCAACTTGCCATTGTTGCCCACGTAATTGCCGTGAACGGTGAAGGTGTCGCTGGTGCCGGAGCTGGCTCTGGCGAGGTCGATGGTCCCGCCGTTGTTCAAGGTGGCGAGCTGTCCGGCAGTGAACGGAGTCAGGCTGCCGTTGGCGGACGTCAGCGTACTACTGCCGTCAATGTTGAGTACACCGGTGCCGCTGCTGTTGTCACCCAGTTGCAAGGCCCCGTCGAGGTCCAGGTGCGAGCCGTTGTTGAGATTGACCGTTTCCCAGTTGATGTAGCGCTCGACGCCGGACGAGGTCGTGTTGTCGAAGGTCAACTGGTCGTTGTCGTTGCCACCATCGACGCCGGGGGTGAGGGCCAGGACGTTGTCGTTGAGATTGCTCAGGGTTGCGCGGTCATTACCCGCACCCATGAGGATGGAGGAGAGAATGGTCCCGTCACCGCTCCACACCAGGGTGTCATCGCCGGCGCTGGCACGGATCTCGCCGGCGATTTCGCCGCCAGTCACGGTGATGCTGTCATTGCCACCGCTGACACTGACATTGCCACCAATCCGGCCCCCGGAAATGATAATGGTGTCGGTACCGAAACCGGTGACCAGGTTGCCGAGGATCCGCCCGGCTTTGAGGTCGAAAATATTGTTGTCGAGTTTCATGTCGACCCGACCAATGCTGCCGCCGGTCATTTGAGCGACGTCGCCGTCCTCGAAGGCGCCAACGATAGTGCCACCAGTCATTTGGAAGGTATCGCGACCGTCTCCCTGGGCCAGGGACTTGATGGTGCCGCCGTTCATGACGAAATCGTCGACGCCATTGCCCTGATTGACCGCCCCGGTGACCTGCCCGCCGTCGATGGTGAGAGTGTCGTTGCCGTCACCCTGATCGAGGGTGCCATCCAGAGTGCCCGAGCCGATGGTCACGCGGTCGGTGCCGGCACCGAAGGCTACATTGCCATTGATGGTGCCGGTGCCTGTGAGGGTCAGGCTGTTATTGCCGAACAGATCGGTGAGCGGCCCGCTGGTGCCGCTGTCACAGGTGAAACTGTCATTGCCGGCGCCGGGGGTGAGGGTACAGGCCGCCTGGCTTGGCTGAGACCAGCTGGCACATAACCAGATTGAAAACAGGCAGGTGATGTAGCGGTACTTGGGCAGGTCGGACGAAATTTCCATGTTTGTCTCCGCGAATGGTTCGGCGCCGCTTTCCGCCATCTTGGCGAGAGTGAGCGGCCGCCCTCGGCAGCACCAGTTGCGAGACAACATCAACGGGACAACATGAACCCGGACAACAAACTTCAGCAACGCAGGCTACAAGTGAGTCGCAAGCCTTTTTCGATAGTCGATTCAGGCTCGAAACCAACGTAGCAACTTGAGCAGGGTTCAACAACTGTCAGAAATTACAGGTCGGGTGTGGGAGGTGCGCCTGAAACAGTCGATTGATATTCGATCAGAGATGAACTTCCACCGTCAGGGGCAAATGGTCAGACAGGTGCGTCCACGGCTTGTTTCCGAGGATTTGCGGGGCATGGCTGCGGGCGTTGCGCAGGTAAATCCGGTCCAGACGCAACAGCGGAAAGCGCGCGGGATAGGTTTTGGCGGGGCGCCCATGATGACGCTCGAAGGCTTCGTGCAGGTAATCGCGGCGGGCGAGGGCGGCGTTACCTTGCAGTTTCCAGTCGTTGAAATCACCGGCAATGATCACCGGTGCGTCATCGGGCAAGGACTCCAGCAGTTGACAGAGCAACTGCAGCTGCAACTGGCGATGGCTCTCAAGCAGGCTCAGGTGCACGCAGATCGCATGGACCTCTGCGTGACCCGGTACATCCAGCACGCAGTGCAGCAGGCCCCGGCGTTCCGGGCCGGTAATGGAGACGTCGAGGTTGCGGTATTCGCGGATCGGGTATTTCGACAACAGCGCGTTACCATGATGACCGTCCGGGTAGACGGCGTTGCGGCCATAGGCGAAATCGCTCCACATGCTGTCGGCGAGGAACTCGTATTGCGAGGTTTGCGGCCAATCGTCGTAGCGCGAAGAGTGGCGCTCATGTTCGCCGACGACTTCCTGCAGAAACACCAGATCGGCCGAGGTACTGCGCACCGCTTCCCGCAGCTCCGGAAGGATGAAGCGGCGGTTGAACGCAGTGAAGCCTTTGTGGGTATTGACCGTCAGAACGCGTAGCAGGTGAACCGCTGGCGGGGAGTTCAATGGCGCGGCCTCGGCCGCCTGAGACTTCGAATTGCTGGCCACATTCACTCCTCTGTTTCACGCTTGCCTATGCATGCGACTGATGCCCCGGTGGGCAGTTCAGTTTTCTGACGATAAGTGTAGGCGTTGCCGCAAGCCGGTCCACACAGATGCCACATCACACGACACAAGACTTGCAGGAGCAGGCTTGCCAGCGATGACGCCCGAACGGGCAACACAAAGTTCAAGACCGCATCGCCAGCAAGCCGGCTCCTACAGGCACTGTGATTGGTTGAAGAGCCCTGTTTATTCCTCTTCCTCATGCTGTAATTCGAACAGCAGCAATGACCGGCCAGTGACCGAGTAATGGTGACCGAACTCGAAGCGTTCCTGGCCGCGGATCGACGGTTGATGGGTGTCGATCATGCATGTCCAGAACCCGCCATCCGGCACTTGCGGCAGCTCGAAGTTGACTACGTCGTGGTGGGCGTTGACCACCAGCATCAGCGTGGCGTCGCCACCTTTGCGGCGGATACCGGTTTCCTGCGCGCGGCCGTCGAGCAGCATGCCCAGGCAGCGATTGTGCGCGTCATGCCAGTGTTCGGTGGTCATTTCGCTGCCGTCCGCCGCCAGCCAGGTCACGTCCTTGACGCCAATGTCCTCGTTGTAATTGCCTACCAGAAAGCGCCCGCGTCGCAGGATCGGATAGGTCAGGCGAAGTTTGATCAGGCGTTTGACGAACTTGAGCAGGGCCTTGCCATCTTCGCTGAGGTCCCAGTTGACCCAACCGATCTCGCTGTCCTGGCAATAGGCATTGTTGTTGCCATCCTGGGTGCGGGCGAACTCATCGCCGGCCACCAGCATCGGTGTGCCCTGTGCCAGCAGCAGGGTCGCGAAGAAGTTGCGCATCTGGCGGTGACGCAGCGCGTTGATCTCGGGGTCGTCTGTGGGGCCTTCGACGCCGTGGTTCCACGACAGGTTATTGTTGCTGCCGTCCTGATTGTTTTCGTCGTTGGCTTCGTTGTGCTTGTCGTTGTACGACACCAGGTCGTTGAGGGTGAAACCGTCATGGGCGGTGACGAAGTTCATCGATGAATAGGGACGCCGACCCCGTTGGTTGAACATCTCGCCGGAGGCGGTCATGCGGCTGGCGAAGTCCGCCAGTTGACCGTCGTCGCCTTTCCAGAACGCGCGCACGGTGTCGCGAAATTTGTCGTTCCATTCGACCCAGCCCGGCGGAAAACCACCGACCTGATAACCGCCAGGGCCGCAATCCCAAGGTTCTGCGATCATTTTTACCTGGCGCAGCACTGGGTCCTGGCGGCAGGCGACGAGGAAGCTGTGGCGTTCATCGAAACCGTCGTGATAGCGCCCCAGAATCGTCGCCAGGTCGAAACGAAAACCGTCCACGTGCATTTCCGTGGCCCAGTAGCGCAGCGAATCGGTGACCATTTGCAGCACGCACGGGTGGCTCAGGTCCAGGGTGTTGCCGGTCCCGGAATCGTTGATGTAGAAGCGTTTGTCGTCGGGCATCAGGCGGTAGTACGAAGCATTGTCGATGCCACGCATGGACAGGGTCGGGCCTTGTTCGTTGCCCTCGGCGGTGTGGTTGTAGACCACATCCAGGATAACTTCCAGATTGGCTTCGTGCAGGTGCGCGACCATTTCCTTGAACTCGGCAATCTTGCCGCTGGCCAGGTAGCGCGGGTCGGGGGCGAAGAAGGCGATGCTGTTGTAGCCCCAGTAATTGGTCATGCCCTTGTGCAGCAGATGCTGATCGTTGACGAAGGCGTGGATCGGCAGCAGCTCCACGGTCGACACCCCCAGCTTGCGGATATGCTCTACCACATCGTCGACCATCAACCCGGCAAAGGTGCCACGCACGTTATCGGGGACAGAAGGATGGCGCATGGTGAAGCCGCGCACGTGGGTTTCATAGATGATGGTTTTGTCCCAGGGCACGCTGACACGATGGTCGTGGCCCCAGGTGTGCGCCGGGTCGATCACCTTGCATTTGGGCACGAACGGGGCACTGTCGCGCTCATCGAAACTGAGGTCGGCATCGGGGTGGCCGATGGTGTAGCCGAACAAGGCTTCGGACCACTTCAGCTTGCCCACCAGTTGCTTGGCGTAGGGGTCGATCAGCAGCTTGTTATGATTGAAGCGATGGCCGTTGGCCGGGTCATACGGGCCGTAGACCCGATAGCCGTAGATCAACCCCGGATGGGCGTCGGGCAGATAACCGTGATAAATCTCGTCGGTGTATTCGGGCAGTTCGATGCGCTCGAGTTCCACCTCGCCGGTGTCGTCGAACACGCAGAGTTCGACCTTGGTGGCGTGGGCGGAAAACAGCGCGAAATTGACGCCCAGACCATCCCAGGTCGCCCCTAGCGGGAATGGCAGGCCCTCGCGGATTCGCGAGGGTTCGGATTTAGGCGCGGGTGCGGTTTTTTTTGGATGGGTCATAGGTGCTCCCAGCAGTATTTATTCGGGCGCACGGGCCCACGCTGGCGCTTGAATGCGCCATGAATACAGTCAAGACAATCCGCTGAAGCGTCAGGACGCCGGAGGCTTTTTCGCGGTGCGGGGCTTTTTCTCTGCCACTTTTTCCCCCGGTGGAATCACTTTCGAAGCCGCAGCCGGTTTGGCTTTGGCCTTGGCAGTGGACGCGGCGGGGGTGCCGTCCAGCTTGCCGTTGAGCTTGCTGTTGGACTTGCTCGCTGCGGGTTTGGCAGCGGTGCCCTTGACGGTCGCGGCCTTTGGCGATTTGCTCGGTGCAAGGGCTTCGGCTTCCGCCAGTTTGCGCGCCATCTCCCAGTGGCGGGCTTCCTGGCCTTCGGGTTTGCCTTCCGATTCCCAGATCTGATAAGCGAATTCGCGGATGCGTTTATCGTCGGTACTCATCGCAATGCTCCTGAACTGAACTCAAGTGTGGGTAGTTTGGATAATGAGATTGACCGGGAAGTCCCCCAGCGCGGCGCTGATCATCAGCTCTCTGTGTTCTGTGACTGCAACGTCTGAAAAAAATCCCTTCAGATTTTCCCCAGGCCGGGTGAACGGCAATATGACCCGGGTATCGCCCCACAGCGGCGCGCCAACCTGTGGCCCGGCACTGTTTTCCAGCAGTCCGGCGCAGCGTATCGGCACAAGGACGATGGCACGCTTTGCCTCGTATTCCCGTACAAAACCCAGTACTCGATGGGCCTGGCTGCCGAGCACTTCCAGGGCCCGATAAGTGCCATGCCTGAACAGCCCGGCGTTCGCGGCACGCAGGTTCAAGGTGCGGGCTATCAAGGTTTGCTTGATGCGCCCGTCGTGCCAGTTCGCCAACAGGTCAGGCAGTTCAACCGCCTGCTGCAAGGCCTGTTCACGACTGGCGTAATCCACTGCCCGGCGATTGTCCGGATCGACCAGGCTGAAGTCCCAGAAGTCATTGCCTTGATACAGGTCCGGTACCCCCGGCACGGTCATTCGCAGCAAGGTTTGCGCCAACCCGTTGAGCACGCCTGGCGCGGCGATCGCACGCACCGCCTTGGCGATGGCAGTGCGCAGCAGGTCACCCTCGGGGCTCAATAGCAGGCGCTGGATAAAGTCCTCGGTTGCCTGCTCGCAGGCTTCATTGGGGGCACTCCAGCTGCTTTGCAGTTTGGCTTCGCGCAGGGCTTTGCGTTGCCATTGCCAGAGGCGTTTGGCGTACTCCTGCAAAGCCGTCTGATCGTCGACTTTCAGTGTCAACGGCCAGCTGCCGAGCAGGGCTTGATAGAGAATCAACTCATCGCCGGCCGACGGCATTTGCTCGTCATTGCGCAATGGGCGGGCAAGGGCGCGCCACAGCTCGACCTGATCGGCATACCAGGCACTGCGTTCGCTCAGCACCGCAAGCCGTGCGCGCGTGTCTTCGCCACGTTTGTGGTCGTGGGTGGCGGTGGCGAGCAAGTTGTCCGGGAAGCTTGCAAGACGATCGAGGCAGGCCCGATGGAAGTCCGCCACCGGGGTGCTGAACTGCTCGGTGCTGAACCCAACGTCGTTGCGTGACAGCAACACGGCCGAGCGATAAAACGCAGTGTCTTCCACCGCCTTGGCCGCTGCCGGAGAGGTCAATTGTTGAAAGCGCACGCAGGCATGTTTCAGACGCTTGCGCTGGCGTCCCGCAGGGCGTTGACGCCAGGGTTCGCCACCGAGCCAGTTGGCCAGGCAATCGAGCACCGGCCAGTCGGCCTCGCCCAGGATCTGCCGTGCACCGTCCATGGCCTGCTGGAAAAATCCTTCGTCCTGGGGCGAGCGGCCCAAGGGGCTGATGTAAGTGCGGTACACCGGGAAATGCACGATCAACGCCTGCAGTGCCCGGCGAATCGCACCCAGGGTCAAATCGCGGGTCATCAGGTCATCCCGGGCCACCTGCAACAACGCCTGGGCAACACTTTCGAAGTCGCCGGCCAGGGAGCCGTTGAGGATTTGCTGGCGTGCCAGTTGGGCTTCCTGTGTGAAGTCGGCGGGCCGCTGACTGTGGTGCTGCCACAGCGCACCCAGCACCTGCGCGCCCTCGGGGTCGTGTTGCAGCAACGACACCTGGTTCATGAATTCGTAACCAGTGCTGCCGTCAACCGACCAGTCGCGGTGCAGGGTTTCGCCTTCGCCGAGGATCTTTTCGACGAAGATGGGCAGGTGCCGACCGGGCGTCAGGCTATCGACCCGGCGCCTTAACTTGCGGCAATAACCGCGCGGGTCGGCGAGACCGTCGATGTGGTCGATGCGCAAACCGTCGACCAGTCCTTCGGCCACCAGCTGGAAGATCCTGGCATGGGTCGCTTCGAACACCGCCGGGCGCTCCACGCGCAATCCGCCCAATTCGTTGACATCGAAGAAGCGTCGCCAGTTGATGTCGTCCGCCGCCGTGCGCCAACTGGCCAGGCGATAACTCTGGCGCTCCAGCAGATTATGCAGGCGTGGAAAACCTTCGGCAGTCAGCGAGTCGTAGTTGTTCAGGTGCCGCTCAATGGCAGAGGCAATGGCCGGATCGCTGGCGAGGTCACGCAGCTGCGCTTTAAGTGGTTGTGCCAGGCTGTGCGCGTCAGTCTGATAGTTCAGGGTACTGAAGCGATCAGCCAGGGCTTTGAGTTGTTCGCCGTGCAGTACGTTGAGCGGTGCGTCAATCTTGAGCAGTTCGCCATAATCAATGGGGCAAATCGGGAAACGATGTTCATAGTGCTCGACATGAAACGCGCCCAGTTGAGCATCGAAACGCAAGGGCAGGGTGCCTTCCTGCAGCGCGATGCCATAGTCGCTACCCAGGAACGGCAGCAGCAGTTGGCCTTCCATCAACGGGTCGGGTGAGTGCCACTGGATATCGAAAAACTCGCCGTAGGGGCTCAGGCGTCCCCACTCCAGCAGGTCGAGCCACCAGGGGTTATCGCCGCCGCCCACCGCCATGTGGTTGGAGACAATGTCGAGGATCAACCCCATGTTGTGCCTGCGCAGCGCGCTGACCAGACGCCCAAGCGCCTCTTCGCCGCCCAGTTGCGGGTTGATCGTGGTCGGGTCGACCACGTCGTAACCATGCATGGAGCCGGCGCGGGCGCTCAGCAGCGGCGAGGCATAGACATGGCTGATGCCAAGGCGGGCGAAGTACGGCACCAGCGGTACCGCATCATCCAGGGTGAAGTCCTTGTGAAATTGCAGGCGCAGGGTGGCCCGCAGTGACGGGCTGAACGCTTCGGTCATCGATCACGCTCGACGGCTTGTAGGCGCGCACAGGCGAGCAGCTCCAGGCGTCGGGCGGCGTCCACACCATCGAGCAGTGCTTCACTGTCGCCCGATAGCCGTCGCGACCAGTTGGGGTGGATATCGACAGTGCCCGGCAGGTTGGCCTGTTGTTCGATGCCCAGGGCATCTTCGAGCGGCAGCAGCACCAGAGGCGCCCGGGTATGGCCGAGAAATCTTACGCTGGCGTCGAGGACCTGATCGGTTTCATCATGGGACTCTTCACGGAAATTCTGCGGGTCCTGGCTCAACGCCCGGCGCAGGCCTTCGCGCTCGCGTTCGCGGTGTTGTCGCCATTCGATTTCGCCGCTGGCATCGACCAGGCCAAGGCGGGCGTACCAGTCGATATCGCGACCGTGCCACCAGCCGTTCAGAGTCGGCAGGTCATGGGTGCTGGTGGTCGCCAGGGCGTTGTCCGGCCAGTCGAGGATTGGCTTGAAGTGGGTGTTGTCCTGTTCGAACAACAACACGCGCATGCCGAGCATTGAACGGGCGATGAGTTTTTCCCGCAGGCCTTCGGGCACGGTGCCGAGGTCTTCGCCGAGTACGATGGCCTGATGGCGATGGGACTCCAGCGTCAGCAGGCGCAACAGATCGTCCACCGGGTAATAGAGGTAGGCGCCGTCGGCCGGTGGCGAACCGTTGGGAATCACCCACAGCCGTTGCAGCCCCATGACATGGTCAATGCGCAAGCCCCCGCAATGGGCGAAGTTGGCCCGCAGCATCTCGATGAAAGCGCGGAAGCCGTGACGCACGAGGCCTTCGGGCGCGAACGCAGAAATCCCCCAGCCCTGTCCGCTACGGTTGAGTATGTCCGGCGGTGCACCCACGGTGAGGGACGCGAGCAGTTCGTCCTGGCGGCTCCAGGCCTGGCTGCCGGCGCCATCGGCACCCACCGCGAGGTCAGCGATCAGGCCGATGCTCATGCCGCTGCTGCGGGCGGCGGTTTGCGCGCGTTCCAGGCAGCGAGTGATCAACCACTGGCAGAACGCATGGAAGCCGATGCGCGTGGCATTCTCTTCGGCGAATTCGGCCAGGGCAGCACTGCGCGGGTCGCGCCACTGGTCCGGCCACTGCCGCCAGTCGAGGCTCTCTCCGCGGGCCGCGCAGGTTTCCTGGATGGCTTCGAAGCGGCAGTGGTTCTCCAGGGCTTCGCCGCCGGCATGACGGAAGCTGCTGAAGTCCGGGTGCAATGGGTGTTCGCCCTGGACAAAGCCTTCGTACAGCGCCTGCAACAGTCGATGCTTGGCTTCGGCAGCGGCCGGCCAGTCGATCAGTGGACGTTGTTCCAGATCCTTCAACTCGGCCGCCAGACCGGTAGCATCTATGGCGCTGCGCATCGCGCGCTCGCCAAGAATCGCCCCCGGTGCGCAGTACAGGCTATTGAGAAACAAGCGGCTGGACGGTGAGTAGGGGCTGTAGCGCCGGGTGTCGCTGGAAAACATCGCGTGCAACGGGCTGATCGCCAATGCCTCGGCGCCGCGTTCGCCGGCCACCCGGGCCAGGTCTTCCAGGGCCTGGGTATCGCCGAAACCGCCATCACCGGGGCGGCGCAAGGCGTATAGCTGCACGCTCAGGCCCCAGGCGCGGGGAATCGGGCTGTCCACGGCATCGCCCACACTGAAACAACGCTCAGGTGCGACGGCCAGCGTGAAGGATTGCCCGTCGATGCTGACGTGCTGGTAGCCGACCGGGATCAGGCCGGGCAATACCGCGTTGGCGTCCAGTTTCAGGTGCAGCCACGCGCCATCCTCAAGCTGAATTTCACACGGGGTGTGCGGGGCAAAGTAGCGCGCCAGGTTCAGACCAACGCCAAAGTCGGCGGTAATCAGGGGCGGCAGGTGCAGAGTCTGCTGCGCCGCCTGCAACTCCAGCAGGCTGGCGTCGATTTCCTGAGCGCTGCCGGCGGGGTGGCCGAGCCCGGTCAGAACGGCGCGCAATACCGAGGGTGCGACTTTTTGCGGCCGTCCGTTGGCGTCGATCCAGTCGACCGCAAGTCCGGCTCGGCTGGCCAGTGTTTCCAGTTGCGCATCACTCATGGGCGCTCTCCATCCGGGGGTAGCAAAGGGGCTGCGATCGTCAGGCTGACGATCGCGCAATACGCAGCAAGGGTGCCCTGATCAAGCAGACCGGCCGATTGCGGCGGCTCTTCGAAGAGTAGCTCGGCACCGGCCTGTGGGGAGTGGACCACGGCCTTCTCGCTGAGGTTCAGGTCAATTCG
Source organism: Pseudomonas sp. GW821-FHT09H03 (assembly GCF_059415945.1). NCBI lineage: Bacteria > Pseudomonadati > Pseudomonadota > Gammaproteobacteria > Pseudomonadales > Pseudomonadaceae > Pseudomonas > Pseudomonas sp. GW821-FHT09H03. The sequence goes on from NZ_JBWKOF010000004.1 coordinate 64,762, forward strand.
CAACTGACTGCCATCGCCCAGTCGCCAGGTTGCGCTGACGGCGCCCGGGCCCAATACGGCGGATTGCAGCGCCTGTGCGCCCGGCAAGCGCGGGACGATGTGGCGATGGCGCAGCTGCAACAACTGGCGATACAGTTCGTGCATCGGCCCATGGCCGGTCGCCGGCAGCCCAGGGCGTGATGCTTCAAAGGTTGCCTGGGCGTTAGGGTCGGGAATCTGCTCACGCCGCTGCGGGTCGGCAAAGGCGCTGAATGCGGCGAACTCGTTGCGCCGACCATCGCGTACCAGCTGCGCCAGTTCACCGTGGTGGCTGGTAAAAAACAGGAAGGGCTGCTCGGCTGCGAACTCGTCGCCCATGAACATCAAGGGAATCATCGGCGCCAACATCAGCAGCGCGGTGGCTGCCCGCAACGCTTGCGGGTGCGCCAACTGATGCAGGCGCTCGCCAAAGGCGCGGTTGCCAATCTGATCATGGTTTTGCAGAAACAGGATAAAGGCGCTCGGCGGCAAGTGCCCGCTGGGCTCGCCGCGGGCGACGCCGTGGCGGTTGATATGGCCCTGGAACACGAACCCCTGATTCAGGCAGCGCGCCAGTTGTTCGGTTGGGTTTTGCGCATAATCGGCATAGTAAGCGTCGGTTTCGCCGGTCAGCAGCACGTGCAGGGCGTTGTGGCCGTCGTCGTTCCACTGGGCGTCATAGCCTTGCTCGAGCAGGCTGGCCTGGTTGTGTTCGTTTTCCACCATCAGCCACACATGCCGCTGCGGCGCGATCTGCCGGCGCACCCGTCCGGCCAGTTCCTGGAGGAAGTCCGGGTCTTCTATGGCGTGAACCGCGTCCAGGCGCAAGCCGTCGAAGCGGTATTCCAATACCCACATCAAGGCGTTTTCGATAAAGAAGTTGCGCACCTCGCGGCGGCGCAAGTCGATAGCCGCGCCCCAAGGTGTGTGCCGGTCTTCGCGGAAGAAGCCCTTGGCGTAATGGTGCAGGTAATTGCCGTCGGGCCCGAAGTGGTTGTAGACCACGTCGAGAATCACCGCCAGGCCGTAGCCGTGGGCAGTATCGATCAAATGCTTGAGCTGTTCTGGAGAACCATAAGACGCCTGGGGCGCGAAGGCCAGGACGCCGTCATAGCCCCAGTTGCGGTCGCCGGGGAATTGCGCCACCGGCATCAGTTCGATCGCGGTAATACCCAGGTCTACCAGATGCGCCAAATGCTGCTCGACCGCGCTGAAGCCACCGAGCGCCCCCACATGCAGTTCGTAGATCACCGCTTCGTGCCAGGGCCGTCCATACCACCCGCTGTGGCGCCACTGATAAGCCAATGGATCGACGACGATACTGGGCTGGTCGATACCGCCGGCCTGGGCGCGGGAGGCCGGATCGGGGACCTCCAGTTCGCCGTCGATGCAGTAGCGGTAGCGCATGCCTGCCGGGCATCGGACGTCGCTGACAAACCAGCCATCGTCCTGAGGCAGCAGTGCCACGGATCGTCCATTTTCCAGTTCGACGCTGACGTAAAACGCATCTGGCGCCCACAACGCAAATTGCGTGTGCTGATCGTCCAGCATGAGTGCGCCGTGGGGCCAGGTCTCAAAGCTCCGTAACGGCATCTAAAAAGTCCCTTACTGTTTGCCCGATTTACCCAGGGCTTTAGCCACCAGTTGTTCATAAAGTTCGGCGTAGGGCTCGACCGCCTTGCACCAGTTGAACGGCGCGGCCATGGCCCGGCAACGCATGGCGTTGAGCAGGTCGGGGAAGGCGAACACCTTGAATGCACGGCTCACGGCTTCCTGGTAGCTCTGCACCGTGGACTCGTCAAAGAGGAAACCGGTCACGCCGTTTTCAATGGTGTCGGCCAGCCCGCCGGTGTTGCGTGCCACTGGCAGCGAACCGAAGCGCTGGGCGTACATCTGGCTCAGGCCGCAAGGCTCGTAGCGCGAAGGCATCAGCAGGAAATCGCTGCCGGCAAACATGCGTCGGGCATCGGTCTCGTTAAAGCCGATGCGTACGCCGATCTGCCCGGGAAAACGCACGGCCAGTTCACGCATGGCCTGTTCTTCTTCCGGTTCGCCCCGACCGATGATCGCGATCTGGCCCCCGGATTTGACGATGTATTCAGAGACCGCTTCGGTCAGGTCCAGGCCCTTTTGGTAGACCAGGCGCGAGACCACGGCGAACAGTGGGCCCTCGCAGGCGTCCAGGCCGAACAGTTCACGTACGTGGGCGGCATTGACTGCCTTGCCTTCCCATTCGCCGATTTTGAACGGGCAGAACAGATGGGGGTCGGTGGCCGAATCCCAGCTTTCATCGATGCCGTTGGGGATGCCGCTGAGCAGGCCTTGCTGAGTCTTGGAGGCCAGAAAGCCGTCCAGGCCGCAGCCGAAGTCCGGAGTGGTGATTTCCTGGGCGTAGGTCGCACTGACCGTGGTGATGTGGCTCGCATAGGCCATGCCGGCCTTGAGGAACGACATCTTGCCGTAGAACTCCATGCCTTCCTGCTGGAGCGCATGATGGGGGATGCCCAGCTCAGGGCATGAGCCAAGACTGGTCACACCCTGGTACGCCAGGTTATGGATGGTGAACAGTGTCGGGGTCCGCTGCCCTCGCCAGTGCATGTAGGCGGGCGCCAGCCCCGCCGGCCAGTCATGGGCGTGCACCAGGTCCGGGCACCAGTGGATTTGTGCAAGATTGGCGGCCATGTCGGCAGCAGCAAGGCCCAGGCGGGCGAAGCGAATATGATTGTCCGGCCAGTCACGACCGTTGTTGGCACCGTAGGGCGAGCCTTCGCGCTCATAAAGCTCGGGGCAGATCAGTACGTAAATGACCAGACCGTCGGGCATGTCCATGCGCCCGATCTTGCACGCGGGCACAGCGGCGTGCCCACCGAGTTCGCCGACGATGTGAATCGGGTTTTCACTGTTGAGCACTTGCGGATAGCCTGGAATCAGCACCCGCACATCATGCAGATGGGCCATGGCACGGGGCAGCGCTGCAGACACGTCGCCCAGGCCGCCGGTTTTCACCAGGTCAGCGATCTCCGAAGTGACAAACAGCACTTTCTTGCGGTTGGGATTCTGGTTGACCACTGGCGTCAGCGTCTTGGAGCCTGGCACGTTGACAGGTTGACTGGTGGCGACAGTCAAGGCGCTCGTTTCGCCGACCTGATGAGCACGCTCTCCCTTTAATTCCAAAGCCGTACTGATCATATGAATCTCCCGTGTTGTGATCTAGTTCTAGGTCTGGCGAACGGTGTTCCATGGCCAATCCCGTGGCCGGGCGCAAACGCGCCGCGCATCAGTGAGCAAGCGCTGCCCAACGCGCTGAAGCAGGATGTGTGAATGAGCCGTTGCAAAGATTGCACCAGTCGCAAAGCACCTTCTTGTCAGATGACCGACCGGTATAGGTAAAAGTTTCGACTATTTTTCCAGTTTGTGACCGACCGGTTTTATCTCGAGAAAATGAGTCTAGGCCAGAAGTTAGAGCGGTACAGGCTCGATGGCAAAATTGTTCGACAATCGGTTTAAAGCGGCACGGACGTGCCTGATAGAGAGGCAAGCGCACCGACGAAGGGCATGTTTTTATGCGTTTATGCCTCAAAATTTAACCATTCGGTCATATGAATGTGCGAGGGCTTGAAAGCGTGCGCACCGTTGTGGTGCGCGACAGGCGAGTCCCGCATTTGGCCGAACCACTGCCTTACTCCCCACCTTGGTGCCTTGGTATAGTTCTGTCCTAAATTTTTGCCCGCTAAAGGATCACAGGCATGTCTCAATACAGCGCGTTCAACGTCGAATTGGTCGAAAAAATCGCCCATGTGCAGATCAATCGTCCGGATAAGATCAATTCGATGAACGCGGCGTTCTGGAGCGAGATCGTCGACATATTCCAGTGGATCGATGACACCGATGAAGTGCGTGTCGTGGTGCTGAGCGGTGCCGGCAAACACTTCTCGTCGGGCATAGACCTGATGATGCTGGCCGGCGTGGCCAATGAACTGGGCAAGGACGTGGGCCGCAATGCACGCCTGCTGCGGCGCAAGATCCTCAACCTGCAAGCGTCGTTCAATGCGGTCGATAACTGCCGCAAACCGGTGCTTGCGGCGATCCAGGGATATTGCCTGGGCGGCGCCATCGACCTGATTGCCGCGTGCGACATGCGTTACGCCGCCGAAGACGCCCAGTTCTCGATCAAGGAAATCGACATCGGCATGGCCGCCGACGTTGGCACGCTGCAACGCTTGCCCAGGATCATCGGTGACGGCATGCTGCGTGAGCTGGCTTACACTGGTCGCACCTTCGGCGCCGATGAAGCGCGGGGCATGGGCCTGGTCAATCGCGTGTACAGCGACAGCGCCAGCCTGCTTGACGGCGTGATGGGCATTGCCCGCGAAATCGCCGGCAAGTCGCCGATTGCCGTCACCGGCACCAAAGAGATGATCAGCTACATGCGCGACCATCGCATCGATGACGGCCTCGAATACGTCGCCACCTGGAACGCCGCCATGTTGCAATCGACCGATCTGCGCGTGGCCATGGCCGCCCATATGAGCAAACAGAAACCTGAATTTCTGGATTGATTAAAAATGATTTCTCGCTGGACCACTGCAGTACTGGATACCGATCAACCTGGTGGCTGGGCCGTCGCGCGCAGTCCCGAAGGCTTTCTGTTCGATGACAGCGGCGCGCTGTTTCCCCGGGAATGGCTCAAGCGCCAGGATCTGTCGATCATCGCCGAACATGGCATCGGTCATCTGGATGGCGAGCCGGTGTATCTGCTGGAGCTGCGCAGTCACAGTGAAGTGCCGGGCTGCAACTGGAAGGGCTTGCGGGCATTCATGCTCGAAGGCGATCCCACGCTCTACAAGGTGCTCGGTTACGCCGCTCAGATTGGCACCTGGGCCCGCGAGCACCGCTTCTGTGGCAACTGCGGGCAGGCGACTCACCAGGTAGTGCGTGAACGGGCGATGTATTGCCAGCCCTGTGATCTGCGCTATTACCCGCGAATCTCACCGAGCATGATCGTGCTGGTGACCCGTGGTGACGATATCCTGCTGGGGCGCTCGCCGCGCTTCGTTCCAGGTGTCTACAGCACCCTGGCAGGCTTTGCCGAGCCGGGCGAGTCGGCCGAGGATTGCCTGATTCGCGAGGTTCGCGAAGAGGTGAGCATCGAGGTCAGGAACATCCAGTACATGGGCAGCCAGTGCTGGCCGTTCCCGCATTCGATGATGCTCGGTTTTCATGCCGAATACGCCGGGGGCGAAATCAAGTGCCAGGAAGACGAAATCGAAGACGCCCAGTGGTTCAACGTGCACGAGCTGCCGCCGTTGCCGGCGTCACGCTCGATTGCCCGCTACCTGATCGACGTCTATGTGGCGCGACGATTAGGTCACGCTGAACCAGTGTTGCCAGGCTAGCCGTACGGTCAGGCCCAGCACCACGGTAATGAACACCGGACGAATGAATTTGGCACCGCCACTGATGGCGGTGCGCGCGCCGAAGAAGGCGCCGACCATCAAGGACGAACCCATGCACAGGCCGATGACCCAGTCCACCTGACCGGAAAAAATGAACACCGACAGCGCCGCCGCGTTGCTGACGAAGTTCATGCTGCGCGCCACGCCGCTGGCCTTCACCAGGTCGATGGGGTAGAGCAGCAGGCTGCTGACCGTCCAGAACGCCCCTGTACCGGGGCCGGCCACGCCATCATAGAAACCCAGGCTGAAGCCCTGGGTCGATTGCCATTTCTTCTTTATGGGTGCCTCGCTGTCGAGCGGCGCCTTCGGCGTGCCGCCAAACAGCAGATAGACGCCACAGGCAAACACGATCACCGGCAGCATCTTGTTCAGCCATTCCGCCGGCAGGTAATGGGCGACCACGGCACCGGTCAGCGCGCCGACCAGAGTGCCGACGATGGCGTGCACCCATTGCCCTGGGTGGAACAGCTTGCGACGGTAGAAGGTGAAACTGGCAACCGCCGAGCCGAAGGTCGAACTGAGCTTGTTAGTGCCCAGCACCAGGTGCGGCGGCAGGCCGGCGGTGAGCAACGCCGGGGTGGTCAACAGACCACCGCCACCGGCAATGGCATCGATGAAACCGGCAACAAAAGCAACAAGGGCCAGAATGGCCAGGGTAGAGAGGTCAACGCTGAGTTCGAAAGGCATGGGATCGGCTTATTCGGCGGGAGCATGAAGGCTGCGGGGAAGGGGTGACATATTACCCACCTGAACATCACAAAACCAATGTGGGAGCGGGCTTGCTCGCGAAAGCAATGTGTCAGTCAACGTTGATGTTGAATCTGACGGCCCCTTCGCGAGCAAGCCCGCTCCCACAGTTTTATCGGTGTTTACAGGCCCAGATCCGACAGCCCCGGATGATCGTCAGGACGACGTCCCAAAGGCCAGTGGAACTTGCGTTCGCTTTCCTTGATTGGCATGTCGTTGATGCAGGCGAAGCGGTGGGCCATCAGGCCGTCTTCGTTGAATTCCCAGTTTTCATTGCCGTAGGAACGGAACCAGTTGCCCGAATCGTCGTGCCATTCATAGGCATAGCGTACGGCGATGCGGTTGTCGGTGAACGCCCACAGCTCCTTGATCAGGCGATAATCCAGCTCCTTGGCCCACTTGCGGGTCAGGAAACCCTTGGCTTCTTCCCGGTTATAGGCGAACTCGGCGCGGTTTCGCCATTGGGTGTCCAGGGTGTAGGCCAGGGACACGCGCTGCGGGTCACGGGAGTTCCAGCCATCTTCGGCCAGACGTACTTTCTCGATAGCCGATTCACGGGTGAACGGCGGCAATGGCGGACGAACTTCGGCGTTAGACATTTCAAGTCTCCGTATCAAGTTGACGTTAAAACAAATTGTCGGGCTTGATGAAGCTATTACAGGTCCAATAACTTTCGCGCCATGCATTGCGCATTATCGGCGGCACTGTGATCACCCATTACAAGCGCCACGGTAATGGCACCGTCGATCAGGATCAGCAGCTGCTTGGCCAGCATTTCCGGATCTTGAGCGCCATGTTCGGTACACAGCTCGCACACATAGTCGAGCAGCTTCTGTTTATGTTCTTTGGCGACCAGACGCACCGGGTCTTGCGCGTCGCCGGTCTCGCCACTGGTATTGATGAATGCGCAGCCGCGAAAGCCGTCAGAGGCAAACCAGCGGGTGAGCACGGTAAACAGGTTGAGCAGTCGGTCGGCCGGGGTATGGGCCTGGCCGACTTCGTTTCTGTACCACTGCATCCAGCGTCGGTCGCGGCGTTGCAGGGCGGCGACGACCAGGTCTTCCTTGTTGTCGAAGTAGCGATAAATACTTTTTCTGGAGACACCGGCGGTTTTCACCAGAAGATCCATTCCGGTGGCGGCGATGCCATTTTTGTAGATCAGCTTTTCGGTGACATCCAGAATGATGTCTTGGGTGTCGTTGCTGGTGATTTTGTTCATGTGATTGAGAGTAGAACGATCGTTCTCCTGTGTCTAGGGGTATTTTGTTGCCTGTGAAGCCGCTTTCGCGAGCAAGCCCGCTCCCACAGGGAAATGTGATTCAAAGGTGGGAGCGGGCT